>JBGOVO010000254.1:0-5880 GCA_041478145.1 Methylomirabilia bacterium | reverse complement strand
TGGCCTCGCGCAGCTTGTTCTCCAGGATCATGAAGTCCTTGGGCGCGTCCTCCAGCTTCTTGCGCAGCCGCCCGGTCTCCGTCTCGAGCGAGCGGACGTAGGCCTGGAGGTCCTGGACCTGGACCTCGTACTCGGTGAGGCGCCGCCGGTAGTTCGAGTCGGTCATGGGGAGGAATTTCGAGAGCCCCTTCATCCCTTCGGACGAAGGCTCCCGGCTAGGGTTGCCCTTCTTGTCGAACTCCTTCATGTTCGCCCATTCCTTTCCGGGTGAACCATCGGGCACTTCCCCGAGCGCTCCATTGCGCGCTCCGCGCAAACCTCCGAAAGGCGACCTCAGTATAGGAGCCCGTTTCGCGGTAAGTCAAGCGAATAGGCCCCAATTTGCCCTCGGGAACCATTGATTTCATTTCACTTTCTCCGATTCCCTCCGTGGCGATCACCTATCGCTGTCACCGAGTGAAACCGGGGCTGCCCGAGGGTAGTTCCTCGCCGCCCTACCTCACCCGGACGAGGCGGCGATCCCCTCTGCGCTAGGCGGAAGCAGGTTCGGTGCCAGGTGATTCACAGCCGGCTCCGTCCCAGCACCGCCGTCTGCGCGGTCATTCCGCGAGTTCGGTCGCGCGCCGCCGCTGCGGTTGCGCACGATGGCACAACCGATGGGCAACTCGCTGAGAAAGTGGCTACACATCGCGCAGAGGGAACCTCGCGTCGCAACGCCGGAGGAGCGCGCGTCATGCTCCTCGGTCAGCCCGCGATGGTCGGGCGTCCGACACGGCCCTCCGCGAAGCTCACCAAGCAATTCTTGCCGGTTCGGTGCCTCGGAGCGTCAGTCCCTCCGCCGGGGACACCGGGCCCGGCCCGTCCGGGGCCATGTCAGAACAGAGGACACTGCGCGCGGTGGTATAACAACGACCATGTCGAGCGTGTGCCGACCGATCGTGATGGCGGCCACGATCATTCTCGGTCTGACCGGCGGCGCCCTGGCGCAGGGCGGCGTGCTGCGCGTCGGGCTTCCGTCCATTTCGTCCTCGCTCGACCCGGCCACCGCCCTCGAGGGGTCGGTCTCGATCATCGCGCGCCAGATGTTCGACACCCTTGTGCAGTACCGCGACGTCACCAGCGACATCGAGCCGGGCCTCGCGACGCAGTGGTCGGTCTCCCGGGACGGCCTCGTGTGGACGCTTCGGCTGCGGGACGGCGTCCGCTTCCAGGACGGGACCGCGCTGACCGCCCAGCACGTGGTGGAGAGCCTCGATCGAGTCATCCAGCCGAATGCTCCCCACGCGCCGAGCCCGAATGTGGCCGCGCCCCGGCTGGTGCGCGGCACCCCGGGCGTCGTGAAGGAGATCCGGGCCCTGGACGTCCGGACGGTCCAGATCAGTCTTCTGCTGCCCTACGCCCCCCTGCCGGCGGTGCTGGCCCACCCGGCGTTCTCGATCGTGCTGGCCGGCAGCCTCGGTCAGCGGTGGATCGGCACGGGCCCCTTCGCCCTGACGGAGGCGAGCCAGGGGCGGGTGGTGCTCGACGCGAACCCCGGCTACTGGGGAGGGCCGCCCCGCTCGACGCGGTTGATCTTCGTCGAGACGGGGGAGGATGCCCGCGGGGAGGCGATGATCGAGGCGCAGGCCATCGACGTCCTGCTCACCGGCGCCGCGCCGACGCGTCCGTCGGGCGTGCTCGCGATCCCGAGCTGGCGCATCGGTTATCTCGCGCTCGAGAGCGAGCGGGAGCCATTCAACCGGGTCAAGGCCCGCAAGGCGGTGGCGGCCGCGCTCGATCCCGCTCTGCTCGCGCCTGCGGTCAGCCAGGTGGGCGTCCCGCTGTTTGCGTTCTTGCCGCTCGGGGTCTGGGGCCGCCGCGACGGCCCGCCGGTGCTGGAGGCCAATTCCATCACCGCCAAGCGCCTCCTGGAGGAGGCGGGCTTCCCGCGCGGCACCTCGGCGGGGCTGCTCATCGGCGACGGAGGCAAGGCGGGCGACCAGTCGCGGGTGGCCGAGGCGATCCGAGCGGCGCTCGCCACCGCCGGCATCTCCGTCCCCATCCAGGTGGAGACGCCGGAGGCGGCGGCCCAGCTGGCCAGGACGGGTCAGCATCAGATGGCGCTGCTCGAGGCCCGGGTGGAGGCGGGCGACCCGCACTTCCTGCTCTATCCGCTTTCGAGCAGCGAGGGAGCCAGCAAGGGGCCCGCCGCGCTCAACATGTCGTTCTATCGCAATCGCACCCTCGACGACCTGCTGATCCGAGCCAGCCAGGTCTCCTTCCGGCCCGAGCGCCAGCGCCTCTACTTCCGGGCCCAGACCATGCTGGCGGAGGAGATGCCGTGGGTCCCGCTCTACGTGCGCATGCACTGGGCGGTGATCCGTCCGGAGGTGCGCAACCTGCGCCTGCACCCGAGCGGCAGCCCCCGCCTCGACCGGGTCTGGATCGACCAGCCGGCCCCCGCACTACCGCCCGCGCCGGGCACGGGACGATGAGGGGCGGGCGGCTCCTGTCGCTCCTGTGCCTGCTCCTGGCGGCCGGGCCGGCGGGCGCCGAGGGTGGCAAGCCGGCGGGGACGCTGCGCGGCGTCTTCATCGCCGATCCACCGACGCTCGATCCCGCCCAGGCCACGGACACCACGTCCTCGGCGGTGGTGCGGCAGCTCTTCGACACGCTCGTGGAGCTGGACGAGCGGCTGCAGCCGGTGCCGGCCCTGGCCGAGCGCTGGACGGTCTCGCGCGACCAGCGCGTCTACACCTTCGTGCTCCGCCCCGGCGTGAAGTTCCACACCGGCCGTCTCATGCGGGCGGCGGACGTGAAGTTCTCCTTCGAGCGGGCCGCGCGGGGCAAGCGCCCGTGGGTGTTCGAGAAGCTCGTGGGCGCGCCCGCTTTCATCAAGGGGGCCGCGGGCGAGATTCCGGGCGTGCGCGTCCTGGACGAGCGTACCGTCGAGCTCACGCTCGAGGCCCCTTTCGCCCCGTTCCTCTTCCTGATGGCGTACGACGCAGCATCCATCGTGCCGCGAGAGGAGACCGAGCGCCTGGGCGCCGCCTTCGCCACGCGGCCCGTCGGGACCGGGGCGTTTCGCCTGAAAGAATGGCGGCGCGACGACCGCGTGGTGATCGAGGCCTTCGCAGACCATTTCCGCGGGGCGCCGCACCTGGAGCGGGTGATCTTCCGGATCATCCCGGCGGAGATCACCCGCTTCAACGACTACAAGGCCGGCAATCTCGACGTCAGCGACATCCCGACCGGCCACTGCCGCGCCGTGAAGGCCGATCCCGTGCTGAAGGGGCAGGTGGCCATCTGGCCCACGCTCGGCACCCACGCGGTGCGGTTCAACGTCGAGAAGCCGCCCTTCAACGACCGCCGGGTGCGTCTGGCCGTGGCGCACGCCATCGATCCGACCGCGGTGGTGGAGGGGCTGCTCGAGGGCTGCGTGATCGCCGGGAAGGGGATCCTGCCGCCGTCGCTCCCCGGCTACAACGCGGCGGTGACCGCGCCCGGCTTCGATCGCGCGCGGGCCCGGCAGCTCATGCTCGAGGCTGGCTTCCCGGGCGGCCGCGGGCTGCCGCCGATCACCTATCATTTCAACACCGGCGACCTGAACCAGCGCATCGCGGAGCTGCTCCAGGCCCAGCTCAAGGAGGTGGGCATCACGCTTGAACTGCGGCGCCTCGACTGGGCCGCGCATATCAAGGTGGTGGACGAGGGCGCGGTGACGATGTTCCGGCAGGGCTGGATCGCCGACTACCCGGATCCGGAGAACTTCCTGACCGTCTTGTTCCATTCCCGGAACGTCGGCGCGGCGGGCAACACGTCGCGCTACCGCAGCCCCGACCTCGACCGGCTCTTCGACCAGGCCGACGCGATGCCGGCGGGGCCCCCGCGCATCAAGCTGTATCAGAGCGCGGAGCAGCGGATCCTCGACGACGGCGCCTGGATCACGCTCTACCACTACGCGAGCCGGGCCCTGATCCGGCCGAGCGTGAAGGGCCTGGAGCGCTCGCCGCTCTCCACCGCGCCCGAGTTCCTCGCTCCGCTCCGCAAGGTGAAGATTGAGTGAGCTGCTGGAGCCGGCGGCCAAGCGCGTGCTGGCGCTGCTGCCGGTCCTGCTGGGTGTCAGCGTGCTCGTGTTCGCGCTCACCGCGGTGGGTCTGGGCGATCCCGCGCGGGCCATGCTGGGCCAGCGCGCCGACCCCGAGCTGGTCGAGCAGATCCGCCGCGACTACGCGCTCGACCGGCCCATTCACGTCCGCTACGCGGCCTGGATGGCCCGCCTGCTCCGCGGTGACCTGGGCACCTCGTATCACCAGCAGCGGCCGGTGGGCGAGATCATCGCCGAGCGGCTGCCCGCCACCGGGCGGCTCGCCCTCGCGGCCACCGGGATCGCGATCGTCGTCGGCCTCGGCGCGGGCGTCGCGGCCGCGCTCCGGCCGGGCCGGCTGCTCGATCAGCTCCTGATGGGTGCCGCCGTGCTCGGCATCTCCACGCCCGTGTTCTGGCTGGGCATGATGCTCTCGCTGCTCTTCGCGGTCTTGCTCGGGTGGCTGCCGGTCTCGGGCTACGGCGACGGCGCCTGGGCCTATCTCGTGCTCCCCGCGCTGACCCTGGGCGCGATCCACACCGGAACCATCGCCCGCATGGCCCGGTCGAGCCTGCTGGAGGTGATCCGCCAGGAGTACATCCAGACCGCGCGCGCCAAGGGGCTCGCCGAGTGGCTCGTCGTCGCCAAGCACGCCCTCCGCAACGCCCTGATCCCCGTCGTCACCGTGATCGGCATCGGGCTCGCCGACCTGCTCGTCGGCGCGCCGCTGACCGAGACCGTGTTCGCCTGGCCCGGGCTCGGACGGATGCTGGTGGCCGCGGTGGGACAGCGCGATCTGCCCGTGGTGATGGGCGCGGTGCTGGTCTTCGCGGTGATCTACGTCTTCGCGAACCTGGTGGTCGACCTGGCCTATCTCGTCATCGACCCGAGGATCCGCCGTGGCCGCTAGCTTGCTCCCTCTCCCTTCCAGGGAGCGAGCCGGGGTGAGGGTCGGTTGGCGTCGCGGTCGCGTGATCGTCGGCGGGACGCTCGCCGGTCTCTTCGCGCTCTCCGCCCTCCTCGCCCCGTGGCTCTCCCCCTACGATCCCGGGGCGGTGCCGACCGCGCTGAGCCAGGGCATGCTGCATCCGCCGGAGCCCGCGCACCCGTTCGGCACGGACGCGCTGGCGCGCGACCTGCTCTCGCGCGTGCTCCACGGCGGCCGCGTCTCCCTCGCGCTCGGCCTCGGGGTCGAGGTGGTAGCGGCCACCCTCGGGGTCGCGGTGGGGCTGCTGGCCGGCTACTGCGGCGGCTGGCGCGACTCGGCGCTGATGCGCGTCACCGACGTGGTGATGGCCTTCCCGTCGCTCATCCTCGCCATCGGCTTGATCGCCGTCTTCGAGCGGCCGGGGCTCGACAAGGTGGCGCTGGTCCTGGTGGCGCTCGGCTGGACGACCATCGCGCGCGTCGTACGGGGCGAAGTGCTCTCGCTGAAGGAGCGCGACTACGTGCAGGCCGCCCGCGCCCTCGGCGTCCGGCACGCGACGGTCCTGGTGCGTCATCTCCTGCCGAACGCGATCGGCCCGATCATCGTCGCCGCCACCATCGGCGTCGGCGGCAACATGATCGCCGAAGCCGGTCTCTCGTTCCTGGGCCTGGGCGCCCAGGCCCCCACGATCTCCTGGGGCGCCATGCTGGCCGAAGGCCAAACCTTCCTGGTCTCGGCCCCCTGGGTCGCCTTCTTCCCCGGCGCCGCCCTCCTCCTCGCCGTCCTCGGCATCAACCTGCTGGGCGACGCGCTGAGGGACCTACTGGACCCCAGATTCAAACCCTGACGAAGAAACCGAGCGGGAGGGAGAGAGCGGGCGGGGGGC
>JBGOVO010000126.1:0-9553 GCA_041478145.1 Methylomirabilia bacterium | reverse complement strand
TCACCATCGACCCCAAGCCCGCGCAGAAACCGCATCCGCCCATCTGGATCGGCGGCGGCAGCCAGCCCTTCGAGAAGGTCTACGGGCAGACCGTGACCAATATCGATCCGGTCCTGCGCCGCATCGCCAAGTACGCCCGGACCTGGGTGCCGCATTCCTCCGCGACCGCCGACATGGTCAAGGGCGACTGGGAGAAGATCCAGCGCTTCATGGGCGAGTTCGGGCGCAAGCCCGGCGACATGAGCAAGGTCTACTCCAACTTCGTCTGGGTGCTGAAGAAAGGCGAGAAGCCGGAGACCGCGATCCCCCACTTCAAGACCTACTCGGGCATGGACCTTCCCTACTGGAAGGAGTTCTACCTGCTCGGCGAGGCCGAGGAGCTGGCCGAGAAGATCCGCGCCAAGGTCGCGAACCTGGGCGGCTGCGAGCACATCGTGCTCAACCCGCTCAACTGGGGGATGGAGCAGCTCGAGCTGCTGGCCGGCGAGGTGCTGCCCCGCGTGGCCCGACCATGACCGCCCGAAAGCTCCCTCTCCCCTCCGGGGAGAGGGCAGGGTGAGGGGTTCCCGGATGAGAGGCTAGGCCTTGCCCTCGCCTCCCCCGCGCTATCTCGGCGCGCACGTCAAGCGGGTCGAGGACCCCCGCCTGCTGGCGGGGCAGGGGCGCTTCCTCGACGACATCACGCTGCCCGGCCTCCTGCACGCCGCCTTCGTGCGCAGCGCGCACGCCCACGCCACCTTGCGGCGCGTGGACGGCAGCGCCGCGCGCGCCGTGGCCGGCGTGGAGCTGGTGCTCACCGGACGCGATCTCGACGGCGTGGTGGCGCCGATCGAGCCACGCCTCGAGGCGCCCGGCTTCACCCCGACCGCCTGGCCCGCGCTGCCGACTTCGCGCGTGCGCTTCGTCGGCGAGGCGGTGGCGGCGGTGGCCGCCGCCACGCCCTATGCCGCGGTGGACGGCTGCGGCCTGGTCGAGGTCGACTACGCGCCGCTCTCCGCGGTGCCGGACGTGGACGCGGCGCTCGATCCCCGCTCGCCCCGGCTTCACCCCGAGCACGCCTCCAACGTGCTCTTCGAGCGGCGCGGCAGCCAGGGCAACGTGGAGGGAGCCTTCGCCTCCGCCGCCGTCGTGATCCGCGAGACGTTCAGCCACGCGCGCTGCTCGGCATCGCCGCTCGAGGGGCGGGGCGTGATCGCGCGCTGGGAGGACGGCGCGCTGACGCTCTGGACGGGTAGCCAGGTGCCGTACGTGTTCCGCGCCGGCGTGGCGCGGGCCTTCGGGCTCGAGGAGTCCCGCGTGCGCGTCATCGTTCCCGACACGGGCGGCGGCTTCGGCCAGAAAATGTACGTGATGCCCGAGGATCTGGCGGTGGCCGCCCTGGCCCGGCGCACCGGGCGGCCGGTGAAGTGGGTGGAGACGCGGCGCGAGAATCTGGCCGCCGCGGCCCACGCCCGCGAGCAGCGCGTCGAGATCGAGGCGGCCGCCGACGCGGCGGGCACGCTGCTGGCGCTGCGCGCGCGCCTGCTGTCGGACAACGGGGCCTACCACATCTATCCGCTGACCGCCTCGCTCGAGCCGATGGGCACCGCCTCCATCCTGCCCGGGCCCTATCGCACGCCGGCCTACGCGTTCGAGGTCACCGCGCTGGCCACCAACAAGCCGCCACTCGGCGCCTACCGCGGGGTGGGCATGACCATGGGCGCCTTCGTCATGGAGCGCACGCTCGACCTGCTCGCCGATCGGCTCGGCCTCGACCCCGCCGAGATCCGCCGCCGCAACCTGATTCCCCGCGACGGCTACCCCTTCACCTCCGCGACGGGCTTCGTCTACGATAGCGGCGACTATCCCAGGGCGCTGGAGCAGGCGCTCGCGCTGGCAGACTACGAGCGGCTCAAGCGCGAGCGCCAGGAAGGACGGACGCGGGGCCGGCTGCTGGGCGTCGGTCTCGCCTGCTACACGGAATTCACGGGGATGGGCTCCGAAACGTATCGAGGGCGCGGCATGGTGGAGGTGCCCGGGCACGAGGCCGCCCGGGTCGAGATGGCGGCGGACGGCACCGTGACGTGCTACGTGTCGTTCCCCTCGCAGGGACAGGGGCACGCCACCACCACCGCGCAGCTCGTGGCGGATCAGCTCGGCGTGCCGCTCGAGGCGGTGACGGTCCGGCAGCCCGATACCGACACGTCGCCGCCGGGCACCGGCACCTTCGCGAGCCGCGGGGCGGTGGCGCAGAGCGGGGCCGCGGGCGGGGCGGCGGCCACGGTGCGACGGAAGCTCCTGGCCTTGGCCGGCGGGCTGCTCGAGGTGAGTCCCGAAGACCTGGTGCTGCGCGAGGGCCGGGTGAGCGTGCGCGGGGTGCCCGACCGCGGGGTGAGCGTCGCGGAGATCGCGCGTCGCGCGCATGCGTCGCCGATAGATGTATCGGGGGGCGGGGTCGAGTCCGGCCTCGCGGCCACCCAGCGCTTCGATCCCCCGGGGCCGACTTTCTCCGGCGCCGTCCACGTCGCCTCCGTGGAGGTCGATCCGGAGACCGGGCGCGTCAGCGTGCGCGACTACGTGGTGGTCGAGGACTGCGGGCCGGTGATCAACCCGACGATCGTCGAGGGCCAGATCCACGGCGCGGTCGCCCAGGGCATCGGCGAGGCGCTCGCGGAGCGGCTCGTCTACGACGAGAGCGGCCAGCTCGCGACCGGCACGCTGATGGACTACGCGCTGCCGGTGGCGGGCGCGCTCCCCGCCTTCACCATCGGGCATCTGGAGACGCCGTCGCCGCTCACCCCCGGCGGCTACAAAGGCATGGGCGAGGGCGGCACGATCGGTGCGCCCGCCGCCATCGCCAACGCGGTCGCCGACGCGGTGAAGCCGCTCGGCGTGCCGGTGACCGCGCTCCCGATCCTCCCCGACGCCCTGCTGGGCCGCTATGCGCGCTAGCGCGTCGCGCGGGGCGCAGGCCGCCGTGCTGGCGCTGGCCGCCGCGCTCCGGCTGTGGCGGCTCGACCAGAACGGCTTCGACAACGAGTACTACGCGGCGGCCGTGCGCAGCATGATGACCGGCTGGCACACCTTCTTCTACAACTCCTTCGATCCGGCCGGCTTCGTCTCGGTCGACAAGCCGCCGCTGGCCCTCTGGATCCAGGTCGCCAGCGTCAAGCTCTTCGGATTCTCCCCGCTCGCGGTGCTGCTGCCGCAGGTGCTCGAAGGCGTGGCGGCGGTGGCGGTGCTGTCCCACCTCGTCACGCGGCACTTCGGAGCCGCGGCGGGGCTGCTCGCCGCGCTCTTCCTCGCGGTGACGCCGGTCACGGTCGCGGTGGATCGCTCGGGGAATACCGATACCGGTCTCGTGCTGGTGGTGCTGCTGGCCGCCTGGGCCCTGATCCTCGCCGCGGAGCGCGGCCGTCGCGGCTTGCTGCTGCTTGCCCTGGCCCTGATCGGGCTCGGTTTCAACGCGAAGATGCTGGCCGCGTTTGTCGTGCTGCCCACCTTCGTTCTCGTCTACTGGCTGGGGGCGGCCCGGCCCCGGCGCCGCCGGCTCGTCGATCTGGTGCTGGGCGGGCTGGTCGTGGCGGCCGTCTCGCTGCCGTGGATGATCGCCTACGACCTGACTCCGGTCGCGAAGCGCCCGTTCGTGGGCAGCAGCCCGCAGCCCGTCATGGCCATGGGCGGGTTCCACGGTCTGGATCCGATCCTGACGCCGGAGCGGCTCGCGCGGCTCGTCGAGGAGGGGCAGGTCCGCTTCGTGATGCTGGGCGAGCTGTCCATCGCCAGCCGCTACATGGGCGCGGAGTCGGCGGGGAGGCCGCTCGCCGACTGGATCCGCGCCAACGGCACGCCGGTGGACACGGCGCGGTGGAGCGGGGCGACCGCCGGGCTCGGGCGGGCCTCGCGCCGGCAACTCTACGATCTCAAGCCGGAGGCGGGCCTCGTCCCGGCCTCCTGAAAAGGGGCGAATCATGACGATCAGGAGCGCCGGCGCGGGCCGGCGAGTATCGACGATGGCGCTGGCGGTCTGGGTGAGCGTCACCGGCCTGGGCGCGGGCGTGGCCCGGGCCGACGAGCTCAAGGTGTTCAGCGCGGGGGCGGTGCGCGCGATCGTGACCGAGCTGGCGCAGGCTTTCCGGGCGGAGACGGGCCACACGGTCGCGCTGTCCTTCGGCACGGTCGGGGTCACTCGCCAGAAGCTCGCGAGCGGCGAGCCGGTGGACGTGGTCATCATGACCGACGCGGCCATCGACGACGTCGCGAAGCAGGGCGCGGTGGTGGCGGGCAGCCGCACCGACCTCGCGCGGACGGGGATGGGGGTGGGCGTGCGCGAGGGCGCGCCGAAGCCCGACATCTCCACGTCCGACGCCTTCAAGGCGACCCTGCTCGCCGCGAAGTCGCTCGTCTACGTGGATCCGGCGCAGGGCGCCACGAGCGGCATCCACTTCGCGAGCGTCCTCGATCGCCTGGGCATCGCGGAGGCGGTGAAGGCCAAGACCCAGCTCGTGGCGGGCGGCTATCCCGCCGAGAAGGTCGCGACCGGCGAGGCCGAGGTCGTGGTGCACCAGATCAGCGAGATCGTTCCCGTGAAGGGCGTGGTCCTGGTCGGGCCGCTGCCGCCGGATCTCCAGAAGGTCACCGTCTACTCGGCGGGCCTCGCGACCCGCAGCGCCTCGCCCGAGACGGCGCGCGCCTTCATCGCCTTCCTGGCCCGGCCGGCCTTCAAGCCGAAGTTCGCGGCGGCCGGGCTCGACTACCGGCCCTGACGGCGCGCGCCAGTCGCTCGCGCGCCGCGGCCCGGCGGCTGCGCCGGCCCAGGAGCACGTGACCGGCGACCAGCAGCGGCAGGCCGAGCCCGACCGCGATGTGCAGCTCGCTCGTCCCGTGCCGGAGCGCCTCCGAGCCCGTGTAGTAGAGCCCGAAGGCGGTCCCGGTGAGGATGGCGTTGGCTGCGAGCATGACGAGGCCGCTGGCCAGGTTCTTCCCCCGCCGCCACGCGATGCGGACGTGCAGGGGTAGGAGCGCGCCGAGGAGCACGAGCATCGCCATGGCCGCGCCGCCGTGCAATCTGAGGAGGTAGGTCGCGGTCTTCGGCCAGACCGCGCGATCCACCGCGATCCAGGCGGCCCCGGTGACGAACAGCACGGCCACCACCCCATAGAGCACGGCGCGGAAGCGGACGCTAAGACGCATGCCGCGCCATTCCCGGCCAGCCACGGGTCACGTGAACCTCGCCGCGGGCCGACATGAACAGCGCCCTCGCCCCGTACCGCGCCAGCACCGCGCCCGCGCCCTCACCCGCGACCATGACGATCTTCGTGAGCGCGTCGGCCAGGATGCACGCCGGGGCGCGCACCGTGGCTGCGAGGATCGCTCCGACCGGCTCGGCCATCCTCGGATCGATGACCACGGCCGCTCCGCCGCCGCTGGAGGCGAGCGCTTCGTCCCGCACCGCGACCCGGCACAGGATTGCCGCCGGGTGGCGCGGATCGCGGATGGACATCTCGGCCGAGGGACCGAATGCGGCCAGATCGCCGCCGGCATTCACCAAGCCTCGCGTCATCCCATGACGTCTCAGGATCTCGAGGGCCCGGTCGACCGCGAAGCCCTTGGCGATGCCGCCGAGATCGATGCGCACGCCCGGTCTCCGAAAACGGACGCGGTGAAATGAAAGCGCATCGACCGTCACGTCCCGCTCTGTGTTCGATGAGGCCGCGTGGAAGCCGTTCGCAGGACCGGGGAGCAGCCCCATGCCCTGCAGTACCGGGGCGACCGTGATGTCGAAGACGCCCCCCGACGCCTCCCTCAGCTCGAGAGCCGTACGCAGGACGGCGTGGGTCCAGGGGTGAACGGTCACCGGCCGCGTCGAGGCTTCTCGGTTCAGGCGACCCAGGTCGCTCGCCGCTTCGTGGAAGCTCATGAGACGGTGCACGTCCGCCACCGCCTGAAACGCCTCATCGATCGCCGCGTCGACGGCCGCTTGCGGGCCGCCGCCGGCCGCGATCTCGACGAAGGTACCGAGCAGGGGCCGAGCCCGGCGCGCCTTACCGGAGGCAGGTCTCATAGAACGCCAGCACGCGCTTGATGCCTTCCGTGACGTGGTGGGATGACATGGTGGCGCCGGAGATGTTTCGAATGTCCTTGTCGACCTGGAGGACATCGTGGGAGGTCTTGCCGACGAACTGCTCGAGCCAGTTGTGGCTGTTGATCTCGCCCCCGTAGGACTCGCGGTATTCCATGATCTCGACCAGGCGGACGCGGCCGTCCGGCTCGAGCGCCACCGCGTAGTCGATCACCAGATGCTTGCCGATCACGTAATCCACGATGAAGAACCCGACGAGGCGGTCGTCCACGAGCGCTCGCCACACCTGCTGGCCGCGGGTGCGCACCTTCTCGCCCGACCGGCGCTCGATCGCGGCCACGTCCCCGGCCTGGAAGATCACGTGGGCCTCGACGAAGCGGGTGGCAGCCGGGAAGGCCAGCTTCTGCGCCTGCTCGACGGTAAGGTACTGGGCGGAGTGGGCCGGCGCCGCGATCGAGACGATGATCGCGGGAGGCGCGGCCCACTTCACCCAGTCGCTCGTCACCGATCCGCCTCGTCCTAGAAGTGGAACCCGACGCCGCCCAGCACGGAGTCCGACTTGGGCCCGCCGCGCTCGCGGTCGATCACCTTCTCGTAGGTGAGCTTCAAGACCAGCTTGGGGGTCGGAAAGATCGCCACCCCCGCGGTGTGGAACTGGAGCTTGCCGGCCCCGACCGGGGTGTTCGCGTCGGTGCCGCTGAAGCCGTGGGTCTGGAGATTCTCGTAGGTGTACCGGTAGAACGGCACCGCCTCCCAGGCGCTCCCGAGGTAGGTGCCGATCGGGATGTGGTAGGCCACCTCGCCGGAGATGCCGTACATGGTCCGGCCGACGTTGTTGGTGGGATCGCTGTCGTTGTTGGCCCGGAGGTTGCCCGGATGGCCGAAGAAGATCTGCACGTACTCGCCGCGGGCCTCGAAGCCGGTGCCCGGCATCCGGTACCGCAGCTCGCTGTCGACCATCGTCAGGCTCGAATGGTGGAGCGGGGTGCCGGTGTCGGCGTAGGCGTCGCGCGGCGTGGTGTTCGGCGTGTAGTAGACGCTGGTGCTGCCGGCCAGCCCGGGGGCGAACGGCGGCATGTAGTTCAGGCGGAGGGCGTAGCCGAGATCGTTGCTGAGCTGCCGGAAGTCTCCGCGCGGCGGCCGCGCGAACGACAGCCCGTCCTTGCCGCTGATGCCCGGGGCATAGCCGGCCGGGAACGGCGCCGGGCTGTTGCCGTCGGTCCGCGCGTCGAAGCCGCTGCCGAAGTCCTCGAGGGCGCTGCTGACCTGGAACTGGTAGCCGAGGTCGTCGAGGATCTTGCCGTAGAAGCCGGCGGCCGGCACCGCCCAGGTGGTCGGCACCAGGCGATTGGCCAACTCGGGACGGTTGACACTGTAGAAGAGGGTGGGCTCGTGGTGCTGGTTGATGTAGCCGACCGGAACCAGGTCGATGCCGGGGGCGCGGACGTTGAAGTACGGGGAGATCTTGAAGTCGATGAAGAGCTGCTCGACCTCCGCGGTCCCGTGCAGCTTGTCGTCTTCGTCGAAGCCCGAGCCGGCGTGCTCGAACTCGATCTCGGCGTTGAAGATGATGTTGTCGGTGAACTGGTACGTGGGCAGGAGCACGAGCCGGGCCGCGTCGAAGCCGGATTGCCACTGGCCGTTGTGGTCCGGATTCTGCCTGGTGCCGAACTTCACCTCCCCGTACGCCCCGAGCTTGAGGCCGTCGATCGGAGAGGGGAGGAGCCCGAAGAGGTCCTTGTTGACCGCGGCGGGCGTGGGGGTCGGCGCGGCCTGGACCATGGGCTGCGGGGCCGCCCCGCTCGTCGAGGCGGCGCTCGCCGGCACCGGGGCGGCGGCCGCCCCGCCCGCGGGGGCCCCGCTCGTCGCCGCGGTGCCGGCCGGCGGGGTCGCCGCGTTCTTCTGCTCGAGCTGCTGCTCGAGCATCTGGATCCGCTGCTCCATGGCCTTCATCTTGTTCAGCAGCTCCTGATTCGACGGTGGGTCTTCCGCCCACGTGGAGCCCAGGCTCACGCTCGAGAGCAACCCCACCGTAATGACCAGTGCCCGGATCGTCTGCCCGGTGACCATAGCCAACCTTCCTTGCTGATCCGCTCTGCGGATCGGGTGGCTGGCTGGCTGCCGGGCGCCGCGAGTCGGGCGGGTGGCTGGCTGTTGTGGATGCGGGCGCTCGGCCCGCCCTTACCTCAATCGGCGGCAGTGTCCTCCGCCCCTCTTTCCAGGTTAGGGGCCTGTTACAGGCGACGTTCGGTATACCTAAGACCAGGCAGGGTGTCAATCGGAGAATCGGACCGGAGCGGGGCGGAGCCACTAGTCGCAGGGCGGCGCGGGACCAGCCGCCGCCGGAGGCGCCGTGTTATCGTGCCCTTCGTGTTCGCGTCGCCCGGCTCCATCGCATTCGAGATCGGACCGCTCACCGTCCGCTGGTACGGCATCCTCATGGCCACCGCCATCCTGGTGGGCTTCTGGCTCGCCCATCGCCGCGCCCTCGAGGAGGGACTGCCCGCCGACGACCTCCTCCGCACGGCCCAGTGGGCGGTCGTGGCCGGGCTGATCGGCGCGCGCCTCTACGAAGTGATCTTCAACTGGGACTACTACGGCCGCTACCCGGCGAAGATCATCGCGGTGTGGGAGGGCGGCCTCGCCATGCACGGCGGCCTCATCGTGGGCCCGCTCGTGGGCGTGCTCCTGGCGCGGCGGTGGCGCGTGCCCATCCGGCGGGCGCTCGACGTCGTCGCGCCGAGCATGGTGCTGGGGCAGGCCATCGGCCGCTGGGGGAACTTCTTCAACGAGGAGGCCTTCGGGCGGCCCACCGACCTGCCGTGGAAGCTGTACATCTCCCCGCTGCACCGCCCGCCCGAGTTCCGCGAGGCCGAGTACTTCCACCCGACGTTCCTCTACGAGTCGCTCTGGGACCTGCTCGTCTTCGCGGTGCTCGTCCGGTGGGTGCGCCCGCGGGTCGGGCGGCATCCCGGCGCGGTGTTCTTCGCGTACATCGGGCTCTACTCGGTGGGTCGCTTCTTCATCGAGGCGCTGCGCCTCGACAGCTTCTGGGCGGGCTCATTCCGGGTGCCGCAGCTCGCGAGCGTGGCGGGGGTGCTGGTGGCGGTCGCGGGCCTGCGGTGGGTGCTGCGCCGGCCTCCCGTCGATTCCCCCGCGAAGCCGGCGGCGGCCGCGCCGGCTACGGGTACAGCCCGCGGGCGACGTGGGCGTCGGCCACGCGGCTGACGCCTTCCATCAGGGCGCCGGTCCGGAGATCCACCCCGCTCTTCTGCGCGGTCTGCCAGACCCGAGTGAACGACCGCGCCATGATCTCCTGCAGCCGGGAGATGATCTCGCTCTCCTTCCAGAAGTAGTACTGGAGCCCCTGCACCCACTCGAAGTAGGAGACGACCACGCCGCCCGCGTTGCACAGGATGTCCGGGATCACGGTCACGCCGCGGTCGCGCAGGACCACGTCGGCCTCGGGGGTGGTGGGGCCGTTGGCGCCCT
>JBGOVO010000308.1:0-4903 GCA_041478145.1 Methylomirabilia bacterium | reverse complement strand
CGATCATGTCGAAGCTCTTGTACCGGCTGTACGGGCCGTAGGTGCCGAAGCCCTTGACCGAGAGATAGACGAGCCGCGGGTTAAGGGCGGCGAGCGCGTCGTAGCCGAGGCCGTTCTTCTCGAGCGCGCCCGGCGCCTGGTTCTCGGCCAGCACGTCCGCTTGCTTGACCATCTCGAGCAGCATGGCCTTGCCCTGCGGGTGCTTGAGATTGAGCGTGACGCTCTTCTTGTTGCTGTTGAGCGTGAGGAAGTAGCTGCTGTCGACGCCCGGCTTCTCCGCCCGACCGTAGCGGCCCGGGTCGCCCTTGCCGGGCTCCTCCACCTTGATGACCTCCGCGCCCAGCCAGGCCAGGAGCTGGGTGCACGAGGTGCCTGCCTCGAACTGGGTCAGGTCCAGCACGCGGACGCCGTCAAGCGCGGGTGTCATGGCTCTCCTTCCGGCCAGGGTCGATCACGGCTCTGGTGCGGCGCGAGTACGGTAACACGATCGCCGCCGCGGCGGGCGGCGGGGCTTTCCCGCGGTGCTAGAGTAAGGGCGACATGCTCAGGCGAGCGCTCTTGACCGCCCCGCGCTCGAGCTCGGCGGTCGACCTGGCGACCCGCTACGGTGACAGGCTGGGAGGTCCACGCCGCCCACTCCACGCGGTTCGTCGCGCGCTGAAAGGCCCCGCTACTCCGACAGCCAGACGGTGTCGAGCTGGTTGTTGAGGAAGTGGCTGGGCGTGATCGTCCAGCCTCGCACCCGCGCGCTGTGGGCCACGATCCGATGCCACTGGAACGTGTAGATGTAGTGCGCCTCCTCGTCGAGCAGCCGCCGCTCGAACTCGCGAACGTAGCGGCGGCGCTCCTCCCGATCGGCCGCCCGGCTCTGCTTCTGGTAGAGCTCGTCGAGGGTCCGGTCGACGTAGCGGCCGTAGTTGATCGGGCTCACGTCCATCGACTGGAACTTGAACAGGGCCAGGTCCGGGTCGACGATGTAGCTGCAGTGGAAGTCGGCGGCGACCTCGAAGTTGCCGCCGAAGATGTCGCGGTAGAGCATCCCCAGCTCGAGCGTCTCGATCCGGACGTTGAGACCGATCTGCCGCCACTGGTCGACCAGCCACACCCCGAGGGCGTCGTAGGGATTGGGGATCCCCCGGTTCTTGAAGGTGAACGCGAAGCCCTCGGGGACACCCGCCTCGCGCAGGAGCCGCCGCGCCTCCGCCCGAGACTTCGCGACGTCGCGCGAGTAGCCGGCGAGCCGCTCCAGCTCCGCGGGCGGCGTGGCGTAGGGAGTGCCCACGCCCTGCACGCCGGCCACCTCGCGGAGGATGGTGAGCCGCGACAGGGTCGCCGCGCCCTGGTGGCGGTCCAGGGCCAGCGAGAGCGCGCGCCGCACGCGCCGGTCGTCGAACGGCTTGCGCTCGTGGTTGACCGCGAGCGGATTGCTGCCCTCCCAGGGACTCTCCTGCACCGTGACCGCGCTGCCGAGGGCCTGCACGAGCGTGTCGCGCTCCGGGGGCGAGAAGCCACGGAACTGGATCATCGCCCGCTGGCCGCGGATGGCCGCGACCTGCGCCGCCGAGTCCCTCACGAAGAGGGCCCGGTAGCCGTCGAGGTACGGCTTGCCCTTGTCCCAGTAGTCGGGGTTCCGGCGGCCGATCCAGTGCGAGCCCTTCACGTACTCGACGAAGAGGAACGGCCCCGTCCCCATGACGTTCTTCTCGTACCAGTGGATGTCCCGGGCCAGGATGTCCGCCTTGTAGATCCAGTTGAACGGGGAGGCGAGGGAGGACAGGAACGAGGCGAGCGGCCACTTCAGGCGGAAGACGACCGTGGCCGGATCAGGCGCGGTGAGAGCTTCTATGCCGATGTACTCGCCCTTGCGATTCGAGGTCACTCCGGGCGGCGGAAAGATGATCTTGTCGTAGCTGGCCTTGACGTCGCGCGCGGTCAGCTCGCTGCCGTCGTGAAAACGCACGCCGCGGCGGATCCTGAACGTGTAGGTCCGGCCGTCCGGCGCGACCGTCCACGACTCGGCCAGGTCGCCGACGATGCGCGTGCCGGTCCGATCGGCGGGATCCACGCGCAGCAGCGTGCTGTAGTGCGGGGCGGCCGGGTGGACCACCGCGAAGGTCTCCTCGCGGTGGGCGTCGTAGGACGGCGGCTCCGCGGGCACCACGAAGATCAGCTCGCCGCCCCGCCGCGGGCTGTCTTGGGCGACGGCGGGGGCGGCCCAGAGGACGGCGGCAACCAGAACGAGCAGGAGGGCGGCGGTGACGCCCCGGCGCGCGCTACACGCGCATGACGACCTTGAGCGCATTACCGACCCGATCGACGTAGGTGTGAAAGGCTTCGTGAATCTCGTCGAGCGCGAAGCGGTGGGTGATGATGGCGTTCGCGTCGAGCTTGCCGGCGCTCATCAGGGCCAGCGAGCGGCCCGAGTTCATCCCTCCTTCACCGCGGGCCGCGTAGATGCGCACGTTGCTGCGGACGGCCAGATTCATGTCCATCTCCACCGGGCCCGCGTACCACGCGACCACCCCGATGCGCCCGCCGCGCTTGACGCACTCGAGCGCTTCCTGCATCGAGGTGGGCCCGCCCGCGCACTCCAGCACGGAGTCCGCCCCCTTGCCGCCGGTGATGTCGGCCACCCGCCGGGCGAGGCGCTCCTGGCGCACGTTGACGACGAAGTCGGCGCCGAGCCGCGCGCCGATCGCGAGGCGCTCGGGACGGGTGCCGGAGAGGATCACGCGCTCGGCCCCGAGCGCCTTGCAGAGCTGGACGGCGAGCAGGCCGATGGGCCCCGGCCCCTGGACCAGCACGGTCTCGCCCGCCAGATAGCCCCCCATGAGATCGATCGCCCAGAGCGGCGAGGCGGCGGTGGTCACCATGCACGCCTGCTCGAAGGTGAGGTTGTCCGGCAGCTTGTAGAGCGTGTTGACGTGATTCGCGGCGTACTCGGCGAAGCCGCCGTCGCAGGTGAGCCCCTTGGCCCGGTGGCCCTTGGCGAAGTTGCCGTAGTTGAGACAGGAGGTGTACCAGCCCTTGATGCAGTTCTCGCACCGCTCGCAGCCCTTGTGCACCTCCACCGCGACGCGATCGCCCACCTTGAACTCGTCCACTCCGGGACCGAGCGCGGCCACGGTGCCCGCGTACTCGTGCCCCATGATGAAGGGGCCCTCCGGCTGGCCCAGGAGCTTGCGGTGCAGGACCTTCACGTCGGTCCCGCAGATGGACGTGACGTTGACCTTGAGCAGGACCTCGCCCGGCCCGGGCTCGGGCACCGGCCGCTGCTCCACGCGCATCTCGTCGGCCTCGTGCAAGACCACCGCCTTCATCATGAGAGCACCACCTCTCGCGCGACGCCCCGCACGTCCACCTCGAACTCGAGGCCCTGGATCGGCGGCCGGCTCGGAAAGAACCGGACTCCGTGGATGGCCGCCGGCCCCGCCGGCCGCAGGATCGCGTCCAGCATCACCGCGTCGACGGGCATGGCGGTGTAGACCTCGATGGCGGTGACGCGGCTCCAGTCGCCGCCCAGCGCGAGCAGGCGCTCCTGCATGATGCTCATGACGAAGCGCGCCTTCTCGCCCATGGCCTTGGACGACGTGTCGCCGCGGCGCACGATGCCGTCCGGCCCCTGCGCTCGGTCCCGGAGCTCACCCGCGCCCGCCACGATGAACGTGGGCGCCGGGGTGGTGCCCGGCACCGTGTAGGCGAAGGCGTAGAGCGAGGGCTCGCTCGGGGCCGCCGTGACCGGCGCCACATTGGTTCGCGGGATCGGGTTGTCGTCGCCCACCAGGATGCCCCACTCGGCGAGCAGCGACCGGTAGCCTTCGTTGAACTTGGCGAACCCATCGAAGGTGAAGGGCGCCGGGCTGCGCAGCTCGATCCCGCAGAGGGCCGCCCTCGGCCGCCCCTGCTGCCGCAGATGGCCGTCGATGCGCGCGAAGCCGGCGCGCCAGGGCACGGGCGCGGCGAGCGTCACGTGCACGATCTCGTGGCCCGGCATGGCGACCGTGCCGGACGAGAACGCGCTGATGCCCGTCAAGAACCGGTAGTTCCCGCTGGGATGGTCACGAAGCATGGTGGCCCTCTGCGATCAGGAAGTTCCCGGCCTCGAAGGGCACCGGGGGTGCGGTGGCGTCGAAGCTCACCTCACCCATGGGCGTGCCCGCCCCGACCTCGGTCAGCTCGCGGATCGAGGTGGGCCGGGGCCGCCCGTAGCCGGTGGTCATGGGCTCGTGCTTATGCCAAAGAGCGGGCGCAGTCAACGACGATCTGCCCCCTCACCGCTCGCCCCCTCACCCTGCCCTCCCCCCTCGACGGGGGCGAGGGGACCCGCTCTCCCTCTCCCCTCAGGGGAGAGGGCAGGGTGAGGGGGCGAACGGTGAGGGGGCGAACGGTGAGGGGGCGAGGGGACTCAGCGCGAGAGGAGCACCACGCCGAGGACGATCAGCACCGCGCCCGCGACGATGCGCCAGTTGAGCTTGCCCGCCGCGTTCGGGAAGAGATAGGCGAGGAAGACGACGAAGAGGGGCGCGGTGCCCGCCAGGGGGATCACCACGCTGACCTCGCCGAATCCGAGCGCCAGCAGCACGAGGAAGACGCCGCTGTTCTCGGCGATCCCACCCCCGATGAAGTAGAGCAGGCTCCGCCGCTCGCAGCGGAGCGAGCCCAGGTTCCCGGAGGCCGCGATGAACGCGGTCGAGGCGATCAGGGCCGCGGTGACGTTGATCGTGGCGCCGAGGAGCGGTCCGGCGGTGGCCAGGCCGAGCTTGCGCACGATCTGGACCGTGCCGAAGCACGAGGCCGCGATGAGCGGATACGCGAGATGCGCGACACGAAACCCGACATATCGTCCGCTCAGTGACAGCAAGATGGTGCCGGCGACGATCACCACCGTGCCCCCGACGATGGG
>JBGOVO010000256.1:0-5840 GCA_041478145.1 Methylomirabilia bacterium | reverse complement strand
GAGAAGACGCGCGGCCTCTGGGAGCACGTCGAGCACCTGATCGGCAAGGACATCCTGAAGCCGCACGGCGTGTACTGGCCGACCCTGCTGAAGGCGGCCGGGATCCCGCTCTACCGCCGCCTGAACGTGCACGGCTTCTGGTCGCTCGGCGGCAGCAAGATGTCCAAGTCCATCGGCAACGTGGTGGAGGCGTTTCAGCTCACCGACAAGTACGGCCACGACGCCTTCCGCTACTTCCTGCTGCGCGAGATGAACTTCGGGCTCGACGCGAGCTTCAGCGAGGAAGCGCTGGTGGACCGGCTGAACGCCGACCTGGCCAACGACCTCGGCAACCTGGTCAGCCGCGCCACGACCTTGATCGCCGCGTCGGGTCCGATCGCGCAGGTGACGGGGCCGGTGGAGGCGGGAGACCGTGAGATCTGGATCGTCGCGGCCGAGACGAAAAGCGTCGTGCGCCACGTGATGGCGGATTTCGAGTTCCAGAAGGCGCTGGCCGAGATCTGGAGCTTCATCGGAGCGGTCAACCGATACGTCGATACGAATGCTCCGTGGGCCCTGGCCAAGGATCCGGCCAAGCGGCCCCGTCTCGAGCGCGTGCTGTGCACGCTTGCCGACTCGCTCGGCTTCCTCGGCATCGTGCTCGATCCGTTCTTGCCCGATGCGGCGCGGAAGATCCGGGAGGCGATCGGACAGAACACGGAACCCACGCTCGAGGCGGCGGTCGTCGGGCGCCTGACGTCGGTGCCGCGGGTGAGTAAGGTCTCGGGGCTCTTCCCCCGCATCGATACGAAGGCGGCCGCTGCCCCTCACCCCGGCCCTCTCCCCAAGGGGGAGAGGGAGAATACCGGGAAGATTCCGATCGCGGACTTCCAGAAGGTGGAGCTGCGGGTGGCGGAGGTGCTCGCGGCCGAGAAGGTCGCGAAGTCCAAGAAGCTGCTCAAGCTGACGATCCGGGTGGGCGAGGAGACCCGCACCCTGGTGGCGGGCGTGGCCGAGCACTACGAGCCCGCCAGTCTGGTCGGCCGGAAGGTCGTGATCGTCGCCAACCTCGAGCCCGCCACCCTCATGGGCGTCGAGTCCAACGGCATGGTGCTCGCCGCCTCGCACGAGGGCACGGTGTCGCTGCTCACTCTCGACAAGGACGTGCCCGCGGGCGCCAAGGTCAAGTAGTGCGCGCCGTGCTCGGGGAGACGTTCCGCCTCCTCGCGACGCACCTGCACCTCTTCACGCTGATCTCCCTGACCGTCTGGCTGCCGACCCACGTGCTGCTCAACTACCTCGAGTTCTTCGATCCGGGCGAGGACTCGGCCGGGCGCGCGCTCCGCATCGTCCTCACCGCCCAGGTGGTGCTCGATCCGTTCGTGGTGAGCGCGATGCTGTCGGCGCTGGCCCGCATCAAGCAGGGGGTGCCGGCCGGCTACTGGCAGGCGCTCGCCGAGGGCTTCAACGCCTGGCCCCGCCTGATGCTGGTGCGCTTCGTGGTGATCTGGGTGCTGCTGCTGCCCTCGCTCGGCTGGCTGGCGATCTATGCCGCCGCGCCCGCGCTGCAGCTCGTCGGGGGCGCGGCCCTGATCGGGCTCACCCTCGTCATCCTGGTGCTCCTCGTCCGCTTCGCGCTGGTGGATTCGGCGGTGGTGCTGGGCGGGGCCTCGCCCTTCACCGCGTGGCGCCAGGCGGCCGAGCTGACCGCGGGCCAGCGGTGGAGCATTCTCTGGACCGCCGCCGTCCTCTTCGTGCTGATCTTCGGGCTCGCGCTCGCGGGCGGCCAGACCTTCCGGTCCGTGCCCGGGGCCAATCACTTCGTCGCCCGCGTCCTCTTCGACTGCGTGCTCGCGGTCAGCCAGTCCCTCTTCACGATCGCGCTCTTCCTCTTCTACTGGCGGAAGCAGGGGATTCCGGCGCCGGCGGTGCCCGCGGGCACGTGACCGAGCCGCCGGCGTCCGCACCCCGGCTCCCGGTCGTCGGCTGGCTCGGCGGCTGGCCGGTGTCGATCGTCTCGCTGGCTCTGGGCCTGGCCGCGCTCTTCGTCTTCCGCCGCGGGCTGCCCCACGTGGGCTGGATCGTGGGCTACCTGCTGCTCCTGTGGCTGCTCTTCGTGCTGATCACCGAGCTGCGCGCGCCGCTGCTCGAGCGCGGCCGGCGCCTGATGCTGACCGCCGCCGACTACACGATCCAGACGCTCTACCACAACCTGCTGCTCTTCGTCCTCCCCGCCTACTACGGGGCGGCCACGCTGGACTCGCCGAACGTCGTCTTCCCGGCGGTGGTGGCGGCGGGCGCCCTCGTCACCGCGCTCGACCCCGTGTATCGCCGGCTCGTCCACCCGCGGCCCTGGCTGAACCACGCGCTGCTCGGCTTCTCGATCTTCGCGGCCTTGAACGTGGCGCTGCCGCTCGTGGGCGCGCGCCCCATCCTGGCCCTCGAGGGCAGCGCGGTGCTCGCCGCGCTGGCGCTCGCGCCCGCCTTCCGCCGCGCGGGCGCCTCCGGCTGGCTCCGTGCCCACGCGCTCGCCCTGGCCGTCGCGGTGCTGGCGCTGGTCCTGGTCTGGTACGTGCGCGTGCTGGTGCCCCCGGCGCCCCTGTTCCTGGCCCGCGCGGTGGTGGCGCACACCGTCGCCAATCTCGAGCCGGTGGAGCCGGCGGAGGGCGGCGCGCTACTCGCGGCGACCGTGCTCGAATGGGGCGAGCTGGCGGCCTACACCGCCGTGTATGCGCCGGCCGGCGTGCGCCAGGCCATCGGTCACGTCTGGTGGCGGGACCGCGAGATGGTGGCGCGCGTGGCGCTGCCCACGCCGGTGATGGGTGGCCGCATGCAGGGCTTCCGGACCTACTCGCGCTACACGGATCTCAAGGCGCCCGTCGCGGGCCGCTATCGCGTGGACGTGGTCACGGCGTCGGGCCAGCTCATCGGCCGCCTGCGTTTCACCGTCATGCCCTGAGGACACCACGATGGACAGCATCTGGATCGAGATCGTCCTGGTCGGCGTGTCGATCCTGGCCAACGGCTTCCTGGCCGGATCGGAGATCGCGCTGGTGTCCGCTCGGCCGAGCCGGATCAGCCAGCTCCGGAGCGAGGGCGTGCCGGGCGCCGAGGCGGCCGAGGCCCTCCAGCGGGATCCGGAGCGCGTTCTCGCGACCATCCAGATCGTGATCACCCTCGCCGGCACGCTCGCGTCCGCGGTCGGCGGGGCGGCGGCGGTGGAAGCCCTCACCCCGCGACTCGAAGGGCTCGCTTTGCCCGGCGCCCCGCAATGGGGCAGGCCGCTCTCGCTGGGGCTCGTCGTGCTGGTGATCGCCTTCGTCTCGCTGGTGATCGGGGAGCTGACGCCGAAGGCGCTGGCCCTGCGGAACCCGGAGCGCTGGGCCGCCGTCGTGTCCCGGCCCATCGCGTGGCTGGTCCGCGCGCTGGCCCGGCCGAGCCGCGCCCTCACCTGGTCCGCGCGAATGGTCCTCACCGGGATCGGCCAGGCGGACGCCCCGCCGGCCCCGCCCGTCTCCGAGGAGGAGGTGAAGTACCTCGTCCGGCAGGGAGCGGCCCAGGGCGTGTTCGCCGCACAGGAGAGCGACCTCGTCCACCGCGTCTTCCAGTTCGCGGACACGCCGGTGCGGCTGGTCATGGTGCCCCGGCCGAACATCCTGGGGCTCGACATCGAGACGCCGGTGGACGAGATCCCGAGGCGGGCCGCGGAGCTGGGACACACCCGGCTGCCGGTCTACCGCGGATCGATCGAAGGGACGATCGGCGTCGTCGTGATCAGGGATCTGTTCCGCTGCACCGCGCGGGGGCAGCCGGTGAGCCTCGAGCGTCTCATGCACCCGCCGCACTTCGTGCCCGAGACCGCGCCGGTCAGCGAGGTGCTGCGGCAGCTCCAGCGTCACCGGTTCCAGCTCGCCCTGGTGGTGGACGAATACGGTCAGATCGCGGGGCTCGTGACCACGGAGGATCTCCTCGAGGAGATCGTCGGCGAGATCCGGGACGAGCGCGAGAGCCTGCGCCTGCAGTCCGTGTCCCGCCTCCCGGACGGTTCCTATATGATTGACGCGACCGCGACCATCCGGGACCTCCGTGAGCAGGTGGGACTGCCGCTCGACGAGTCGCCGGACTACCAGACGATCGCGGGGCTCCTGCTGCATCGTCTGGGCGCGGTCCCGCGGCAGGGCACGACGACGGACGCGGGCGGCTACCGCTGGACGATCGCGGAGATGGACGGCCCGCGGATCATGAAGGTGAGGGCAGAGCCCGAGACACGCTGATGCCACTCTTCGACACGCACGCGCACCTGCACTTCCCCGAGCTGGCCGCGGATCTGGACGCGGTGCTCGGGCGGGCCCGGGCCGCCGGGGTCACCGGCATGGTGACCATCGGGACGGATCGGGACACCAACCCGGCCGCGGTGGCGCTGGCCGAGCGCCTGGCCGACGTCTATGCCACGGTGGGCATCCATCCCCATGACGCGGGCGAGGCGACCGACGCCGACTTCGAGGCGATGGAGCGGCTGGCCCGCGAGTCGCCCAAGGTGGTGGCGCTGGGCGAGATGGGGCTCGACTTCTTTCGCGACCTCTCGCCGCGCGACGCGCAAGGGCGGGTCTTCCGGCGCCAGCTCGGACTCGCGCGACGCCTCGGCAAGCCGGTGGTGATCCACTGTCGCGACGCGCATCGGGAAACGCTGGCCATCCTGGCCGAGGAGCACGTGGCCGAGATCGGCGGCGTCATG
Source organism: Methylomirabilia bacterium (assembly GCA_041478145.1). Taxonomy (GTDB): domain Bacteria; phylum Methylomirabilota; class Methylomirabilia; order Rokubacteriales; family CSP1-6; genus CAMLFJ01. The sequence goes on along the minus strand of JBGOVO010000256.1, from coordinate 1,126 downwards.
CACTGCTTCTCGGCCGACGTGGACGTGGCCAAGCGCTGCCTCGACCTCGGCCTCTCGATCTCGCTGGCCGGCCCCGTGACCTACAAGAACGCGCGGGCGCTGCCCGAGGTCGCGCGCTTCCTGCCCGCCGATCGCCTCGTGGTGGAGACCGACTGCCCCTTCCTCCCGCCGCATCCCCATCGCGGCCAGCGCAACGAGCCCGCGTGGGTGGCCATCACCGCCGCGCGCGTGGCGGAGCTGCGCGGGGTGGCGCCGGAGGCGCTGGGCGAGACCACCACCGAGAACGCAGTGCGCCTGTTCCGCATCCCGGCCCGCTAACGTAGTCGACGAAGGAGTCGTGTGCCATGGCCTACTCGGACATCCTCTTCGAGGTGAAGGACCAGATCGCGTGGCTCACCATCAACCGGCCCGACAAGGGCAATACCTTTAGGCGACAGACGGTCCTGGAGATGATCCAGGCGCTCAACGAGGCGCGCCACGACGCGGGCGTCCGGGTGGTGGTGATCACCGGGGCGGGCGACCGCTTCTTCTGCATCGGCGGGGAGAAGGAGCCCAACGACGGGCAGCTGCACTACCACAACGTGCCGCCGGTGGTGGATCTCTACACCCTGATCGACATGATGCCGGTGCCGATCATCGCCATGGTCAACGGCTTCTCGGTGGGTGGGGGCAACGTGCTCGCCAACATGTGCGATCTGACGGTGGCGAGCGAGCAGGCCACCTTCCGGCAGGTGGGGCCGGCGATGGGCTCCTACGACGCGGGCTTTGGCACCTGGTACCTCGAGGACTCGGTGGGGCGCAAGCGCGCCAAGGAGATCTGGTATCTCAACCGCAAGTACGGCGCGAAGGAGGCGCAGGCGATGGGGCTGGTCAACGACGTGGCGCCCCACGCCGAGCTGCGCGCGCGCACCCTCGCCCTGTGCGAGGAGCTGAAGAAGCGCGGGCCCCAGGCGCTCGGCGCGCTCAAGGCGGCCTTCCACGCGCGGCACAACGGGGTCACCGGGCTCTCACGCGTCTCCATCGACCACCTGGTGGCGAACTACTACCACACCGAGGAAGCCAAGGAGATGGGCCGCGCCTTCAACGCCAAGCAAGACCCCGACCCCGACAAGTTCTACCGGTAGTT
>JBGOVO010000118.1:0-10202 GCA_041478145.1 Methylomirabilia bacterium | reverse complement strand
GCCCTCGGTGAGGTGCTGCGTACCCAGGAGTCCGTCGCGCTCTTCGAGACGGAGGAGCGGATCCGGGCGCTCGCCAAGGCGCGGCGCGCGGGCGAGATGGACGCCGCGGTCCGGCTCCCCGCCGCCGTCGCCGAGCTGCCCGCGGACGCCGCGCGGGCCACCGCCTCCGCGTTCGCGGTCTACTTCGACCTGATCAACCTCGCCGAGGAAGTGCACCGCATCCGCGCCCTGCGCGCCCGCGAGCGCGCGCAGCACCCGGCCCCCATCGGCGAATCGATCGGCGAGGCCGTCACACGGCTCCGCACCCGCGGCCTCACCGGCGAGCGCATGGCGGCCCTGCTGGCCACCCTGCGCGTGGAGCTGGTGCTGACCGCCCACCCGACGGAAGCCAAGCGGCGCACCGTGCTCTCGAAGCTCGGGCGGATCGCCGACGTCCTGCGGCGGCTCCAGGACCCGGATCTGCTGCCGCGCGAGCGGACGGATCTCCTCACCGGGCTGCAGGCCGAGATCACCGCGCTCTGGCTCACGGACCGGGCGCGCACCACGCGGCCCGCCGTCACCGACGAGGTGCGCACCGGCCTCTACTTCGTGGACGCGGTCTTCTGGGATCTCTTCCCGCGCATCGCGGCCGATCTCCAGGCCGCCCTCGCCCGTGACTACCCCGGGCTCGCCCCGCCGCCCGCCTGGCTGACGGTGGCGTCCTGGATCGGGGGCGACCGCGACGGCAACCCCTCGGTGGTGACCGAGGTGACCGCCGAGACGCTGCGCCTGCACCGGGGCCTGGCGGTGGAGCGGCATCGCCGGTCCGTCCAGGACCTGGCGCGGCGCCTCACCGTGAGCGGCCAGCGCTGTCCCGCGCCGGAGGCGCTGACCGCGTGGCTGGAGGCGCGGCGGCCCCTGCCCGCCCACGTGGCCTACCTCGAGCAGCGCTATGGCGGCGAGCCGTATCGCCTGGCCCTCTCGCTGCTCGCGGCCGATCTCGAGACCGCGTCCCGGGACGACATGACCGCGCGGCTGCTGGACGAGACGCCGCACGTCGCGCGCGTCACCGCCGCCGACATCCGGAGCGTGGTGAAGCTGGTCGCGCAGGGGGTCCCGCCCGTGCTGGCGGGCGACCGGGTGCGCGCGCTCACGAGCCAGCTCGAGAGCTTCGGCCTCCACGCCGCCCGGCTCGACGTCCGCGAGGACTCGGGGCGGCTGACCGCGGCGCTGGGCGACATCCTCGGACGGCTCGCGCTCGACACGGGCTTCGCCGAGCGGGACGAGGCCGACCGCGCGGCGCGGCTGCTCGAGCTCCTCGCGACCGACGCGCCGAAAGCGTCCGAGATCTCCGCGCTCGGCCTCGACGAGGCCAGCGCCGAGACGTGGCGGCTCTTCCGGCTGCTCGGGCGCGCCCAGTCGATCTATGGCCGCGAGTCGCTCGGTCCCTTCATCATCTCGATGACGCGCGGGCCCGCCGACATCCTGACGGTTCTCCTGCTCACCCGCTGGGCCGGCGCGGCCCCGGGACTTCAGATCGTCCCGCTCTTCGAGACGCTCGGCGACCTCGACGCCGCGCCGCGGACGCTGCACCAGCTCTTCGCCCTTCCCGTCTACCGCGCACATCTCGATGGCTGCCGGGGCGAGCAGATGGTGATGATCGGCTACTCGGACAGCAACAAGGACGGGGGCTACCTGGCCGCCAACTGGGCGCTCTACCGCGCGCAGGAGTCCATCGCGGCCACCTGCGCCGAGCACGGCGTCACCCTCACCCTCTTCCATGGACGCGGGGGCACGGTGGCGCGAGGCGGCGGGCCGGCGGGGCGCGCGATCCGCGCCCAGCCGCCCGGCACCGTCGAGGGCCGCTTCCGCGTGACCGAGCAGGGCGAGACCATCGCCTCCCGCTATGCCGATCCTGCGCTGGCCCACCGCCACCTGGAGCAGATCGTGAGCGCGGTGCTCCTGGCCTCGGCGGACGGGAGCCACGCCACCGCGGAGCCGGCGGGGGCCTGGCGCGAGCCCATGGATCGCATGGCGGCGGCGGCGCGCGAGACCTATCACGATCTGGTGGAGCGCACCCCGGGCTTCCTCGAGTACTGGCGCGCGGCCACGCCCATCGAGGAGCTGTCCCGGCTCCGCCTGGGCTCGCGGCCCGCGGTGCGCCGCGCGGGCGGCCTCACCCGGAGCGCGGTCCGCGCGATCCCGTGGGTCTTCTCGTGGATGCAGAGCCGCTTCAACCTGCCCGGCTGGTACGGGCTCGGCTCGGCCCTCGCCCGCGTCGAGGTCGAGCGCCTCCGCGAGATGTACGCGGGCTGGCCCTTCTTCCGGGCCATCCTCGACAACGCCGAGATGTCGCTGCTCAAGGCCGACATGGGGATCGCCGCGCTCTACTCCGAGCTGGTGCCGGACCGCGCCCTCGCCACCGCGGTGTTCACCCGCATCGGTACCGAGTTCGCCCGGACGCGCGAGTCCATCCTGCGCGCCACCGGCCACGCCGAGCTGATGGACGGCGATCCGGTCATCCAGCGATCGGTGCAGCTCCGCAATCCCTACGTCGACCCCTTGAACTACCTCCAGGTCGAGATGCTCCGGCGCTTGCGGGCGCTCCCGGATCCCGACGGAAGCGAAGCGGCGCGCTATCGCGAAGTCCTCGTGGTCACCATCAACGGCATCGCGGCCGGCCTGCGCAATACCGGCTGATCCGGCTCGCCTACGACCGCGCCGCGGGGGCGCTCCAGACCGGAATGCGCGTGTTCGCGGACGGCCGGTACGAGAGCCCGTCCGTGAGCTGACCGGGGTCGAGGCCGCTCCGGAGCAGTCGCTGCACGCCCGCCGTCGCGATCGTGGCGGCGAGCCCGGCGCCCGGACACGCGTGGACGCCGGCCCCGAAGGTGAAGATCCGCCGATCCCTCCGCGAGAGGTCGAAGCGCGCCGGCTCGCGATTGACCGATGGATCGCGGTTGGCCGCGGCCAGCACCACGAGCACCGCGTCGCCTTCTCGCATCGCCTGCCCCGCGACGGTCCCGGACCCGGCCAGGAAGCGGCGCGTATTCTGGGCCGGCGGGTCGCAGCGCAGCACCTCCTGGACGAGGTCGGGCAGCCGGGCGGGATCCTTCCGGACCTCGTCGTGCGCGTTGCGGTGACGGGCGAGGGCGATCAGGGTGTTGCCGATCAGGCCCGCGGTCGCCTCGTAGGCCTGCGACAGGAAGCCGATCCCGTTGGCCGCGATCACGTCGAGGTCGTCACCGCCGACGCGCCGGGCCTCGTTGATGAGCGCGGTCAGCAGATCGTCGGCGGGCCGCTGCCGTCGATCAGCGGCCAGGGCGCGGAACAGCCCGAGCAGGTCCCCGGCCGCCGCCTTGCCCCGCTCGATCTGGTCGGGGCGGCCCCCCGGCGCGATGCACCGCGCGAAGTCGCTCATCCACGCGGCGATCCGCGGCAGCGACTCCGCCGGGATACCGAGCAGTCCTCCGATCACGTGGACCGGAAGCTCGAAGGCGAAGCCCGAAAGCCGATCCCGGCGGCCGGCGAGATCCATCGCGTCCGCGAGGCCGCCCGCCCGCGCGTCCGCCTCCCGGGCGACCCGCGGCGCATCGATCGCGGCCAGCGTGGCCGAGACCGCCCGATTGAAGGGGCAATGCCCGCTCCCGTCGTTCATCCGGATCAGCCGCCGGAAGATGTCGGCGCCCGGGGACCCGACCAGCGCCGCGGGCACCGGCTCGGCCGCCGGGCGCACGCGACCCAGCTCGCTCGTCAGGACCGCGGTGACCGCCTCGGCGCTCGAGGCCACCCAGAGCCCCAGCGCCTCGTCTCGATAGAGCGGCCTCCGGGCCACCAGATCGGCATAGAACGGATACGGATCCGCGTGAGTCACCGCCGCGATCGCGTCCCCGGGAGGCATCATGTTCCCCCTCCATCGACCCACGTCGCTCATCTGAGCAATCCTGGAAAAGACGCCGGCCGCCGAGGGAAGGTAGCATGACGCCGTGACCGTCGCCAACCGCCTGAGCACCCCGACGCTCCACTGGGCCCGGATCGGCCAGGCCCGGCGCTTCATCCGCGACCACGCGGCGGAGGCGCTGACCCTGGAACAGATCGCCGGGGCCGCCGCGACCTCGCCCTTTCACTTCGCGCGGATCTTCCGGGCGCTGACCGGCGAGACCGTGTTCGTGCACGTCTCTCGCGTCCGCCTCCGGAAAGCGGTCGCGCTGCTCCTCGAGCAGCCGGGGATCAGGGTCACGGAGGTGGCCAGCGCGGTGGGCTACGACAGCACGCCCTCCTTCAACAAGCTCTTCCGGAAGATCCTCGGCACCACTCCGACGGACTTCCGGGCGCTTTCGACGGGCGCCCGGGCGCGCCGGCTGGGTCGCCTGGACGACCCCGACACGACGGCCGGCGGCCGCCTCCACATCGCCAGGCGGCCGATCTTCCAAAACCGCCCCGATCGGCGCTTCCTCTTCGTGCGGCGCCGCGGATTCTGTCCTGACGAAGCGCCGGCGGCGTGGGCCGAGTTCCACCGAGTGGCCGGCGAGCTCGCCATCCGCGACGCGGAGCACATCGGCGCGGCCTACGATGACACCGGAGCGATCCGCGAGGCGACCCACCGATACGAGGCGGGCCTCGCCGTGCCGGACGGCACGCCCGTCCCGAAGGGCCTGACCGCCGGGATCCTCCCGGGCGGCCGCTACGCCATCTTTCACTACCGCGGACCGTATGCTCGCATCGGCCGCGCGTTCGACCGGCTCTTCCGCGGCTGGGTGGTCGGGTCCGGCGTCACCCTGCGCTCGGCGCCCTGTCTCGAGATCTACCTCAACCACCCCGGCGGGGTGGCGGAGAGCGAGCTCCTGACCGAGCTCTGTCTCCCGGTGGCGGACACGCGATGACATCGGAGGAACGCGCCTACTACACGACCCACAGCCGGATGTCCGACCCGGGAGAGCAGGCCCGACTCCTCGATGCCCTGCCGCGTGACCCCCGGCGCCTCGTCGCGGCCGTCTCCGGGCTCGTCCTGCACCGGCTGTTCGTCGGGCCGCTCGGCGTCACCCCGCCGCCGGAGAGCGCCGACGACGTCGAGTGCCGGGCGATGTCGAAGATCCTCGCGCGGATCGTAGCCCGCGACGCCGCGCCGCTCGACGTGGCCCGGCCGCCCGAGCGGCGCTTCATCGGCATCTGCCGCGACTACGCGCTCCTCGCGTGCGCCGCCCTCCGCCACCACGGCGTCCCCGCGCGCGTGCGCGTCGGCTTCGCCGCCTACTTCACGCCCCGGTTCCACGAGGACCACTGGGTCTGCGAGTACCACGCGGGCGATCGCTGGCGCCTGCTCGATCCCGAGCTGAGCGAGCGGGTGCGGGCCCACTTCGGGGTCACCTTCGATCCCGCCGACGTCCCCCGCGACGCCTTCATCGTCGGGGGCGACGCGTGGCGGCGGGTCCGGCGCGGCGCGCTCGATGCGGAGACCTGCGGGGTGTCCGCGATCGGCATCGCCGGCGTGCGATTCGTGGCGAGCAGCGTGGTCCGCGATCTCGCCGCGCTCAACAAGCGCGAGATGCTCGCGTGGGATGTCTGGGGGCTCCCGGGACCGCCGGCGCCCGGGGCGCCGATCCCGGAGCCGGTGGCGGCGCGCCTCGACGCGGTCGCGGCGCGGGTGGCCGCACCGGATCTCGACTGGAAGAGTCTCCGGAAGACCTACGAGGAGGAGGGCTTCCGCGTTCCCCCGGTGGTGCTGAGCTTCACGGACCGAGGGCCGGTCGAGGTCGCGGTGGACGTCTAAATTAGCGCGCCTCCACCCCGCCCCGGCTAGTAGCGCAGCTTGTTCGAGGCGTCCAGGGCCGCGACCTTGTAGCACTCGGCCAGCGTCGGATAGTTGAAGACGGTGCGGAGGAAATAGTCGAGCCCGCCTCCGAGGCCCAGCACCGCCTGGCCCACGTGCACCAGCTCGGTGGCGCCGGTGCCGATGCAGTGGATGCCGAGCAGCCGGTGGTCCTCCCGGTGGAAGAGCAGCTTGAACATGCCGGCGTGGTCCCCGAGGATCTGCCCCCGCGCGATCTCGCGGTAGCGCGCGATGCCGCTCTCGTACGGAACCCGCTTCTGCGTCAGCTCGTGCTCGGGGGCGCCCACCATCGAGATCTCGGGGATGGCGTAGATGCCGATGGGGAAGTGCGGCGCCATCGGGCCCGCCTCCACTCCGAACGCCGCACAGGCGGCCAGGCGCCCCTGCTCCGACGAGGTCGCGGCCAGGCTCGGGTAGCCGATCACGTCGCCCGCCGCGAAGATGTGCGGCACCGCGGTGCGGAACCGGTCGTCCACGTGGAGGCGCCCGCGCTCGTCCGCCGCGAGCCCCGCCGCGTCGAGGTTGAGCGCGTCGGTGGCCGCGATGCGGCCGGCGGAGAAGAGCACCATGTCGGTGACGATGCGCTTGCCCGACTCGAGCAGGAGCACCGACTTGCGGGGCGGGCCCTCCGAGATGCCGATCGACTCCACCGCCTCCCCGAAGCGCAGGGTGACGTTGCGCGAGCGCATCTGGTGAAGCAGCTCGTCCACGATCTCGCGGTCGAGGAACTCGAGCGGGCGGTCGCGCCGCTCCACCAGCGTCACCGCCACCCCGAGGGCGGAGAAGATCGAGGTGTACTCGATGCCGATGACCCCGGCGCCGACCACCGAGAGCGTCCGCGGCAGCGTCTTGAGCCGCACCACGTCGTCGGTGTTCAGGATGATCTCGCCGTCCGCCTCGATGCCGGGGGGCGGGCTCGGCCGTGTGCCCACCGCGACGATGATGTGCTCCGCGGTCACCGTCCGCCAGCCGCCGTTGGCGGACCGCACCACGAGGGTATGCGGGTCCTGGAAGGACGCCTCGCCCGAGATCACGGTGACGTCGTTGCGCCGGAGCTGGTTCTCCACCACCTCGATCTCGCGGTTGATGACGGTGTCCACGCCCGCGAAGAGCTGCTGGCAGGTCGGCCGCGCCTCGACCTTCGCCCACGGCAGGCGGTCGCCCTTCCCGGCCAGCCCCGAGAAGGTGATCACCGCCTCGCGCAGCGTCTTGCTCGGGATGGTGCCGGTGTCGACGCACACCCCCCCCACGCACCGAGCCTTCTCGATGATGGCCGCGCGATGACCGAGCTTCGCCGCCTGCACCGCCGCCCGCTGGCCGGCCGGGCCGCTGCCGATGCTGACGATGTCGAAGTCGTAGCGGGAGCTCACCCGGTCACACTCCCACCGGGGTGACGCCCCAGATCTCCTCCGCGTACTGCCGGATGGTCCGGTCGCTGGAGAACTTGCCCATCCGGGCCACGTTCAGGATCGATTTCCGCGTCCACATCTCCTGATCATCGTAGCACCGGGCCACCCGCTCCTGGCAGGCCACGTAGGCGGCGTAGTCGGCGAGCAGGAAGTAGCGATCCCCGCCCCCGAGGAGCGAATCCGCCAGCGGCCGGAAGAGGCCCGGCTCGCCGGGGCTGAAGGCGTCCCCCGCGACCATGTCGAGCGCCCGGCGCAGCTCCGGATCGGCGTGGTAGAGCGCGCGGGGGTCGTAGTGGGGACGGCGCGCCGCCACCTCGGCCGCGGTGAGCCCGAAGATGAAGATGTTGTCGACCCCCACCTCCTCGCGGATCTCGATGTTGGCCCCGTCCATGGTGCCGATGGTCAGCGCGCCGTTCAGCGCGAACTTCATGTTGCCGGTCCCCGAGGCCTCCGTGCCCGCGGTCGAGATCTGCTCGGACAGCTCGGAACCGGGGAAGATCTGCTCGGCCAGGGACACGCGGTAGTCAGCGAGGAACGCGACGGTGAGGCGATCGCGGACCGCCGGGTCGCGGTTCACGACCTCCGCCACCCCGTTGATCAGCCGGATGACCAGCTTGGCCATGGCGTAGCCGGGCGCGGCCTTGCCCGCGAAGATCACCGTCCGCGGCCGGATCGCCGCGTGCGGGTCGTCCCGGAGCCGGTTGTAGAGGGTCACCGCGTGGAGCACGTTCAGGAGCTGCCGCTTGTACTCGTGGATGCGCTTGACCTGCACGTCGAAGAGCGAGTCGACGTTGACGGCCAGGGGCAGGCCGCGGCGCTGGTACTGGCGCTGGATGGTGTCGGCCAGCCGCAGCTTGTTCGCGCGCTGGGCCGCGCGCCACGCCGAGCGGAAGGCCGCGTCGTCCGCCATCGGCGCCAGCCCGCGGAGCTGGTCGAGGTCGGTGACCCAGCCGGCGCCGACCGCGTCGCTGATGAGACGCGACAGGGCCGGATTGCTCTTGAGCAGCCAGCGGCGCTGGGTGATCCCGTTGGTCTTGTTGCTGAACCGCTCGGGCCAGCGCGCGTGGAAGTCGCGGAACACGTCCGTCTTCAAGATTTGGGTGTGGAGCGCCGCCACCCCGTTGACGTGGTGGCTCCCCACCACCGCCAACGTCGCCATCCGCACCCGCGGCTCGCTCCCCTCCTCGATGATCGACATGCGCCGGTCCCGCTCGTCGTCGAACCCGCCGCGCCGGCGCACCGAGACGAGGAAGCGGGCGTTGATCTCGTAGATGATCTCGAGGTGCCGCGGCAGCATCGCGCCGAGCAGGCTCACCGGCCACCGCTCGAGCGCCTCCGGCATCACGGTGTGGTTGGTGTAGCCGAACGTCCGACGCGTGATGTCCCAGGCCTCGTCCCAGGACAGCTCCTCCCGGTCCACCAGGATGCGCATCAGCTCGGGGATGGCGAGGGCGGGATGGGTGTCGTTGAGCTGGATGGCCACCTTCTCGGCGAAGCGATCGAAGGGGCGGAGCCCGCGGGGCTCGTCGAACATGCGGTAGCGCTTGCGGTAGCGGCGAATGATGTCCTGGAGGGTAGCCGAGACGAAGAAGTACTCCTGGGCCAGGCGCAGCTCCTGGCCCGCGATCACGTTGTCGCTCGGATACAGCACGCGGCAGATGTTCTCGGAGCGGGCGCGCGCCTCGATGGCCCCGATGTAGTCGCCCTCGTTGAACTCGTCGAGGTCGAACTCGCGCACCGCCCGTGCCCCCCAGAGCCGGAGCGTGTTCACCGTCTCGGTGCCGTAGCCGGGGACGGGCGTGTCGTACGGGGTCGCGAGCACGTCGCGCGTGTCCAGCCACTCGGTGGTGAGCCGGCCGCGCGCGTTCACGTAGGCGTGGACGCGCCCGTAGAACTGCACTCGGAAGCGGTAGCCGGGCCGCGCGATCTCCCACGGGTTGCCATAGCGCAGCCAGCCGTCGGCCACCTCCACCTGGGCGCCGTTGACGATGCGCTGGTGGAAGATGCCATAGTCGTAGCGGAGGCCATAGCCGTAGCCGGGATAGCCGAGGGTGGCGAGCGAATCGAGGAAGCAGGCGGCCAGCCGCCCGAGGCCGCCGTTGCCGAGCCCGGCGTCCCACTCGGCTTCGCGCAGGTCCTCGAGCCGGTAGCCCAGGTCATGGAGCGCCCCCGCGCACTCGTCCAGCAGGCCCATGTTGACGAGGCTGTTGCCGAGCGTGCGTCCCATCAGGTACTCGAGCGAGAGGTAGTAGACGCGCTTGACGTCCCGCGCATAGTAGGTGTCCTGGGTGCGGATCCATCGCTCGATCATGCGGTCGCGCACCGCCAGGGCCAGGGCGACGTAGGGCTCCCACTCGCTCTCCACGTGCCGGGGCAGCTCGGCGAGGGTATAGGCGAGGTGGCCGAGGATCCCCTTCTTGAGTGAGCCCGCGTCCATGCCGAGGGTCTCGTAGGGAGGATCCAGCGGGCGGGCGGCCGCCGTCACCCGGGCGGACGAGCCGAGCGGGCCAGGAGTCATGCAGAGGAGGTGCCAGGCCGTCGTGCCCGCGACCCAGCCGGGGAAAGCTCGATCCACGAGCCGGATACGGCCGCCGGTGGCCGTGCCCCCCGCCCAACGAACAGGCAACTGCGCCCTCGCTGGGCACACTTGTCCTGGCACGCGCTTCGGGAGTACGATCGGCGGCGACGAGGGCTCCCCACCCGCGAAGGAGGACGGCATGCTAGAGCGGCTCATCTCCGGCGACAACCACATCGACCTCACCTACTGCCCGCCCGATCTCTGGTCCAGCCAGGCGCCATCGAAATGGAAGCTCCTGGTGCCGCGCGTGGAGGAGCTGGAGGACGGCTGCCACTGGTTCGTGGAGGCGCAGGACAAGGGGATGTGGAACGGGGTGGGCCCCGGCTTTCTCAAGCGCACGCCCGGCGCCTTCGCCCGCATCGATGAGATGGCCTCCTGCGGCTTCGAGTGGGACCACCGCGCGGGC
>JBGOVO010000032.1:0-18428 GCA_041478145.1 Methylomirabilia bacterium | reverse complement strand
TCCCCTACTTCGGGATCTGCCTCGGCATGCAGTGCGCGGTCATCGAGTACGCGCGCCACATGTGCGGGCTCGAGGGCGCCCACTCCACCGAGTTCGACCCCACGCCCGTCCACAACGTCATCGATCTGCTGCCCGAGCAGCGCACGGTCCAGGCCAAGGGCGGCACCATGCGGCTCGGTCTCTATCCGGTGCTGCTGAGCGAGGGCACCGCCGCCTCGCGCGCCTACGGGCAGGGACTGATCGAGGAGCGCCACCGGCATCGCTACGAGGTCAACAACGACTATCTGCCCCAGCTCGAGAAGAACGGGCTGCGCATCTCCGGCATCTGGGCCGAGAAGCAGCTCGTCGAGATCATCGAGCTGCCTGACCATCCCTGGTTCGTGGCCGGCCAGTTCCATCCCGAGTTCCTCTCGCGCCCCTGGGAGCCGCACCCGCTGTTCGCCGCCTTCATCCGGGCGGCCCTCGACCATCAGGGGGGCGCGTGACGGCGACGCGGGCGGTCCGGATCGGCGCGGTCACGATCGGCGGCGGCGCTCCGCTCGCCCTGATCGGCGGCCCGTGCGCCATCGAAAACGAGAAGCACGCGCTCATGGTGGCGGAGCGGCTGCAGCGGGTGACGGCGGACGCGCGGGTGCCCTTCATCTACAAGTCGTCCTACGACAAGGCCAATCGCTCCTCGATCCACTCGTACCGGGGGCCCGGGCTTACCGAGGGGCTGCGCATCCTGAAGAAGGTCAAGGAGGAGACCGGGCTGGCCGTGCTCTCCGACGTGCACGACGTCTCCGAGGTGGCGCCGGCCGCCCAGGTGCTCGACGTGCTGCAGGTGCCCGCGTTCCTCTGCCGCCAGACCGACCTCATCGTGGCGTGCGCCCGGAGCGGCCGGCCGGTCAACGTCAAGAAGGGCCAGTTCGTGGCCCCGCGGGACATGGCCAACGTGGTGGAGAAGGTGCGCGCGGCGGGGAGCGAGGATCTCCTGCTCACCGAGCGCGGCTCGAGCTTTGGCTACAACAATCTGGTCGTCGACTTCCGCGGGCTGCCCATCATGCGGGCCTTCGGCTACCCGGTGGTGTTCGACGCGACCCACTCCGTGCAGCTCCCGGGCGGGCAGGGCGACCGCTCGGGCGGCGAGCGCCAGTACGTCCAGGCCCTCGCGCGCGCCGCGGTGGCGGTGGGCATCGATGCGCTGTTCATGGAGATCCACGAGGATCCGGACCGCACGCTCGAGGATGGCCGCCCGCTCTCCGACGGCCCCAACATGCTCCGCCTGGACGACCTGCCGCGGCTGCTCGACGAGATCCGCGCGCTCGCGGCCGGGCTCGGCCGGTCCTGATGGATTCCCGGGTGGAGCGGGCGCGCATCCTGGGCCTCGCCGAGCGCGTGCTGCGGCTCGAAGCCGAGAGCGTGCTCGCGCTCGTCCCGCGGCTCGACGATCGGTTCGTCGATGCGGTGGGTCTGCTTCACCGCTGTCGGGGGCGCGTGATCGTCACCGGCATGGGCAAGTCGGGCCTCATCGGGCGCAAGATCGCGGCCACCCTCGCGAGCACCGGCACGCCCGCCTACTTCCTCCATCCCGCCGAGGGCGTCCACGGGGATATCGGTATGGTCGCGCGCGAGGACGTGGTGCTGGCGCTGTCCAACTCGGGCGAGACCGACGAGGTGCTCGCGGTGCTGCCCGCGCTGAAGCGGCTCGGCATCCCGCTCGTCCTTCTCACCGGCTCGCCCGCCTCCGCCCTCGCGCGTCAAGCCGACGTCGTGTTGAACGTCGGAGTGGCCGAGGAGGCCTGTCCCATCAACCTCGCGCCCACGTCGAGCACCACCGCGGCGCTGGCCATGGGCGACGCCCTCGCCATGGCGCTGCTCGATCTGCGCGGGCTCCGCCCCGAAGACTACGCGGCCTTGCACCCGCGCGGCAGCCTCGGCTGGAAGTCGCTCTTCAAGGTCAGCGACCTCATGCACACCGGTCCCTCGGTGCCGGTGGTCTCCGAGCAGGCGACCATGAAAGAGGCCATCGAGGAGATGACCAACAAGGGCTTCGGCATCACGACGGTGGTAGATGAACGGGGGCGGCTCGTCGGGGTCCTCACCGACGGCGACCTGCGTCGTCAGCAGCTCGCGCACGGGGTGGCGCTGCTCGATCGCCGGGCAGGGGAATGCATGACCCGCGACCCCAAGGTCATCGGCGCCCAGGAGTTGGCGACGACCGCGCTGGCGATGATGGAAGGACGGATCACGAGCCTCGTGATCCCCGACGAAGCCGGACGCCCCGCCGGCGTGATCCGCCTGCACGACATCCTGCTCGCCAAGATCGTGTGAGGGCCGCCCCCCGCGCGTCGCGCATCCGCCTCCTCGTCCTGGACGTGGACGGCGTCCTCACCGACGGCGGGCTCCTCTACAGCGCCTCCGGGGAGGAGACCAAGCGCTTCCACGTCCACGACGGCCTCGCGCTGGTGGCGGCGCTCAAGGCCGGTCTCCAGGTGGCGGTGCTCTCCTCGCGCGCCGCCGCCGCGGTCACCCGCCGCATGGCCGAGCTCGGCGTGGGCGAGGTGCATCAGGGCGTGGCCGACAAGGCGAGTGCTCTGGACGCCCTCCGGGCGCGCCTCGGGCTCGCGGTCACCGAGGTCGCGATGATGGGCGATGACCTGCCGGACCTGGCCGCGATGGGCCGCGCCGGCCTGGCCTTGGCGCCCGCCAATGCCGTCGCCGAAGTGAAGCGCGCGGCGCACTGGATCGCCCGCCGTCGGGGCGGCGACGGGGCCGTTCGCGAGGCCGTGGAGATGCTCCTAAAGGCCCGCCGGGCTTGGCCGCCTCGCTGATGCTCCGGTAGCCGGCTTCTTCATTTGCCTCGGTCGTGCTTCCTGTGCTAGCGTGGCACGGAGATTGCTATGCGAAAGGCTCCATTGATAATTCTGACACTCGTCGTGGTATTCCTATCCATGGTGGTGGGCGTGCTCGTCCACCGGGCACGGAGCCCTCGGAAGCTTCCCACCGAGCCGGCCGCCACCAACGCCGACTACCGGCTGAAGCAGGTTCGTCTGCAGGAGCAGGGCCGCGACGGCTCCCGATGGCAGCTGGACGCCGAGTACTCCGAGACGTTCGAGGATCAGAACAAGACGACGATGAAGAAGGTGACGATCAAGGTGGATCAGCCCGCCAAGGGTTCTCAGGCGCCGCGCTCCTGGACGGCGACGGGCGACGAGGGCGATCTGAACCAGGAGACCAAGGACGTGGAGCTCCGCGGTCACGTCGTGCTCGTCTCGAGCGACGGGCTCCGGCTCGAGACGGAGCGGCTGCGCTGGGACGCCGACGCGAAGCGGGCGTGGACGGACGAGCCGGTGATCATCTACCGCGCGGGCGCCGTCGTGCACGGCACCGGCTTCGAGTCGCTCGCCGACGAGGAGGTCAGCAGCATCAAGGGCCGGGTCCGGGCCACCTTCAAGCGCGGCGCGCCCGTCGAGACCCCCGCTCCGGGTCCCTCATGAGTCGACGCGGGGCGGTCGTGGCGCTCGTGCTCTGGTCGGCGGTGGCCGTGTCCGGGCCGGTCTGGGCCCAAGGCGCTCCGGGCCGACCGCGCCCGCCGGCCGCCGCGCCGGCGCCGCGCCCGGACGCGTCGGCGGCGGCCCCGGACGGGCGCAACGCTCCCGTCACGGTGGACGCCGACCAGCTCGAGAACATCCAGAAGGAAGGGCTCGTCGTGTTCACCGGCAACGTGGTGGCCACCCAGAACAGCTCGACCCAGTGGGCGGACCGCATGGAGGTGTACCTCGACGACAAGGGCGACAAGATCGTCCGCACCGTCTCCACCGGTAACGTGCGCATCATCACCCGGGACTGCCGCAGCGGCACCGCCAAGCGGGCCGAGTACTACGACGCCGAGCAGCGGGTGGTGCTCATCGGCAACGCGCGGGTGTGGCGTGACGACAACGTGGTGACCGGCGAGCGCATCACGATCTATCTGGCCGAGGACCGCAGCGTGGTCGAGGGAGGCCAGCAGGAGCGCGTGAAGGCCGTCTTCTATCCCAAGAGCCAGGACGAAGCCGCCGCGCGCCCCAAGCCCGCGCCCGGACAATGCTCATGAACCGGCTGCACATCACGTGCAGGGTCGTCCGCGGTTGGGGGCGTGCGGGGGCCATCTCGGGGCCCCCGCAGATGAAGAGGTGCGTACCGTCGACGGCACACATCCGGTCGACACCACTTACCGATGGTTGTCCGCGGCGGGGGGAGCGCGGGGGCCATTTCGGGGCCCCCGCGTAGTATGGAAGGCTTGATCGCCCAGGGGCTGCGCAAGCGGTTCCGCAGCCGTGTGGTGGTGAACCGGGTGAGCCTGGACATCCATCCCGGCGAAGTGGTCGGGCTGCTCGGGCCCAACGGGGCCGGCAAGACCACGTCGTTCTACATGATCGTCGGCCTGCTGCGGCCGGATGGAGGGCGCATCTTCCTCGAGGGGCAGGACGTGACCGAGCTGCCGATGTACAAGCGCTGCCGCCTCGGCATGGGCTACCTGCCCCAGGAGTCGTCCGTCTTCCGCAAGCTCACCGTCGAGGAGAACCTGCTCGCGATCCTCGAGACGCTCGATCTCTCGCATCAGGAGCGCATGGCCCGGCTCGCCGAGCTGCTCGCCGAGCTGGACCTGACCCCGCTCGCCCGCCACAAGGCCTTCACCCTCTCGGGCGGCGAGCGGCGGCGGCTCGAGATCACGCGGGCGCTCGTGACGAACCCGCGCTACCTCCTGCTGGACGAGCCGTTCACCGGCATCGATCCCATCGCCATCGGGGACATCCAGGAGATCGTGGCCCGGCTCAAGGAGCGGGGCATCGGGGTGCTGATCACCGACCACAACGTGCGCGAGACCCTCGCGATCACGGATCGCGCCTACATCCTCCACGACGGCCGCATCCTGGCCTCCGGGACCGCCACCGAGCTGGCCAGCAACTCCAAGGCTCGCGAGATCTATCTCGGCGAGAAGTTCTCCCTCTGACCACCACGCCATGAAACTCGTACAGCGGATGAGTCAGCGGCTCGTCATGACCCCGCTGCTGCAGCAGGCGATCCAGCTCCTGCAGCTCTCCACCCTCGAGCTGGAGCAGGTGGTGCGCAAGGAGCTGGAGGAGAATCCGCTCCTCGAGGAAGTTCCGGTGGAGAACGCGGAGACTCCGGAGGCGGCGGCCACGCCCGGGACCACCGCCGAGGCCCCGGCCCCCGCGGAAGCGCCGCCCTCCTCGGAGTCCGAGACCCCCTCCAAGGAGACCTCCTCCGTCGACGGCGAGAAGGCCGACGACCTGCCGTTCGACCTGTCCTCCGCGATCTTCGATGATCACGGGGACGAACGGACGCCGGTGTCGATGGAAGAGCGGGACGAGCTGCCGTTCGAGAACCTGGGCCGCAGCGACACCTCCCTCGCCGAGCACTTGGGCGAGCAGCTCCGCCTCAGCAGCGACGACAAGGAGATGCTGCGCCTCGGCGAGGCTATCATCGGCAACCTGGACGAGGACGGCTATCTCCGGGCCGATCTGGACGAGATCGCCAAGGGCATGGGCGCGTCGGCCGAGGCGGTGGGCGCAGCCCTCAAGTGCATCCAGAGCTTCGACCCGCCGGGGGTGGCGGCGCGGAGCGTGCAGGAGTGCCTCCTGCTGCAGCTCACCGCCGACGCCGAGCCCGACCCGGTGTCGGTGGAGATCGTCGAGCGGCATTTCGAGGACCTGGAGCGCCGCCGCTACGCGGAGATCGCGCGGGCCATGAAGCTGCCGCTGGAGCGGGTGATGGAGTCCATCGAGGAGATCCAGGGCCTCGAGCCCAAGCCGGGGCGGCGCTTCTCCACCAACGATTCCCGCTACGTGGTGCCGGACGTCACCATCCAGAAGGTGGGTGACGACTACGTGGTGATCCTCAACGAGGAAGGCATCCCCCGGCTGCGGGTGAACTCGCTCTACCGATCGCTGCTCCGTCGCTCGGGGGACGAGGCCAAGCAATATGTGGAACAGAAGCTGCGCAGTGCGGTGTGGCTGATCAAGAGCGTGGAGCAGCGGCAGCGCACCTTGCGGAAGGTCGCCCAGAGCCTCGTGAACTTCCAGCGGGAGTTCCTCGACAAGGGCCTGCCCTACCTGCGGCCCCTGGCCCTGCGCGACGTGGGCGACGACATCAGCATGCACGAGTCCACGATCAGCCGGGTGACCACCAACAAGTACGTGCAGACGCCCCAGGGGCTCTTCGAGCTCAAGTTCTTCTTCCACAGCGGCATCGCCTCCGAGAACGGCTCCATGGTCTCCTCGGTGTCGGTCAAGAAGACGATCCGGGACATGGTGACGGGCGAGGACGGGGGCAAGCCGCTCTCCGACCAGGAGATCGCCCAGGCGCTGCAGGGGCAGGGCCTGACCATCGCGCGCCGCACGGTGGCCAAGTACCGCGAGGAGCTGGGCATCCTGCCGTCGCACCAGCGGCGGCTTTCGTCCAAGAAGCGCTGAGGTCGGCGTCCATGCAGGTGATCATCAGCACCCGCGGGATGACCATCTCCCCGAGCTACAAGGACGCGCTCACCCGGAAGCTCGCCTGCCAGGTGCGCGAGACGAAGGCCCGTCGCCCCCGCCACCCGACCCGCCCGTGAGCCCCGCGTGAGCGAGGCCCCCATGGCCGAGC
The DNA here is from genome assembly GCA_041478145.1 of Methylomirabilia bacterium. Lineage (GTDB taxonomy): Bacteria > Methylomirabilota > Methylomirabilia > Rokubacteriales > CSP1-6 > CAMLFJ01. The sequence goes on along the minus strand of JBGOVO010000032.1, from coordinate 11,798 downwards.
CCATCCGCTTCGTCATCATCACCGGCCTGTCCGGGGCCGGGAAGAGCTACGCGATCAAGTGCCTCGAGGACCTCGGCTACTTTTGCGTGGACAACCTGCCGACCACGCTGATCCCCACCTTCGCCGAGCTGTGCGCCCACTCGAGCCGCGGCATCCCGGCGATCGCCCTCGGCGTCGACGTGCGGGAGGGCGAGTACCTGGCCAACATGGTGGAGACGCTCCAGGAGCTGCGGTCGCGGGGCCACCGGGTGGACGTGCTCTTTCTCGAAGCCTCCGACGAGACGCTGGTGCGCCGCTATCACGAGACGCGCCGCCGCCACCCGCTCGCCGGCGAGGGCAGCGTGCTCGACGGCATCCGGGCCGAGCGCAAGGCGCTCGCTCATCTCCGCGAGATCGCCGATCGCATCTTCGACACGACGACGCTGACGGTGCACCAGCTGAAAGACCAGATGGTCCAGTCCTACGGTCCGCTCGCCGCGCGGGGTGGCCTCACGGTGGCGCTGGTCTCCTTCGGCTTCAAGCACGGCGTGCCCTACGATGCCGACCTGGTGTTCGACGTCCGCTTTCTGCCCAACCCGCACTTCGTCGAGCGCCTGCGCGCGCTGGACGGGCGCGACAGCGCGGTGGAGGAGTTCGTGATGTCGTTCTCGGAGAGCCGGGAGCTGCTCTCGCGCCTGGAGGGGCTGATGAAGTTCCTGCTGCCCCTCTACCAGCGCGAGGGCAAGGCCTACCTCACGGTGGCGGTGGGCTGCACCGGCGGCCGGCACCGCTCCGTGATGGTGGTGGAGGCGCTCCGCTCATTCCTGACGGGTCTCGGCCTGAGTCCCATCGTCAGGCACCGAGACCTCGACCGTGAGTGACCCGCTCCACTTTCTCTTCGGCATCCACAACCATCAGCCGGTCGGGAACTTCGACTCCGTCGTCGACGACGCGGTCCTCCGCGCGTATCACCCGTTCCTGCAGACCATCGCGGAGGTCGGCGCCGACCTGCCCCTGACCGTGCACTGCTCCGGGGGCCTGCTCGCGGCCCTCAAGGCGCGCGCCCGGCCCACCTTCGATCTGCTGGGGCGGCTCGCCGCCGACGGGCGGGTGGAGCTCCTGGGCGGCGGCTTCTACGAGCCGATCCTGGCCCTGCTGCCCGACTGGGACAAGGTCGGCCAGATCCAGGCCCTCGCGCAGTTCCTGAAGGCGCACTGGGGGGTGAGCCCGCGCGGCATGTGGCTGGCCGAGCGGGTCTGGGAGCCGCAGCTCCCGCGCGTGCTGCGCGAGGCCGGGGTGGAGTTCGTCCTGGTCGACGACTCGCACTTCGCCCTGGCCGGCCTCGATCCGGAGACGCTGGGCGGCTACTTCCTCACCGAGGAGCAGGGCGCGACGGTGGCGGTGTTCCCGATCAACCAGCGGCTGCGCTACCTGGTCCCGTTCGCCGACCCCGCGGAGAGCGTGCGCTATCTGGAGGGCCGCCGCGGCGCGGGAGCGGTGACGCTGGTGGACGATGGCGAGAAATTCGGGGTGTGGCCGGGCACCGACCGCCTCGTGTACGGCGAGGGCTGGCTGGCCCGCTTCCTGGAGGCGCTGCGCGCCGCGCCGTGGCTCCGCGTCTCGACGTTCTCGCGCTACCTGGACACGCACCCGCCCGCCGGGCGCGTCTACCTGCCGACCGCCGCCTACACCGAGATGGGCGAATGGGCGCTGCCGCTCGCCGCCGCCGCGGAGCTGCACGACGCCAAGGCCAGACTGCAGGAGCTGCCCGACGGGGAGCGGCTCGGGCGGCTCCTCCGCGGCGGCTTTTTCCGGAACTTCCTCGTCAAGTATCCGGAGATCGGCGACACCTACTGGAAAATGCTCCGCCTCTCGCGCCGCGTGCACGAGGGGCTGGCCGCGCGCCCGCGCGACCCGCGGCTGCTCGCCGCCCGCGAGCGTCTCTGGCAGGGCCAGGCCAACGACGCCTACTGGCACGGCGTCTTCGGCGGCTGCTACCTGCCGCACCTCCGCCGCGCCGTGAAGTCGGCCCTGATCGGCTGCGAGCGGCGCCTCGAGGGGCCGGGCAAGCCGCTCGGCATCGACTGCGTCCAGGCCGACGTCGACGGCGACGGGGTGGCCGAGGTCATCGTGCGCACGCGCTCGCTCGGACTGACGCTGCGCCCGGCCCGCGGCGGCTCGGTCACCGAGCTCCTGTGGCTCGGCGGGGAGATGGACGTGGCCGACGTGCTCACCCGGCGCCCGGAGCCGTATCACCGGCAGGTGGCGGAGCGGCCGTCGCCGCCCGGGGCGGGCGAGGTGCAGACGATCCACGCCGCCCCCGCGGTCAAGGAGGCGGGGCTGACCGCGCTCCTTCGCTACGATCGCTTCCGCCGCGCGTCGCTCCTCGACGGCCTGTTCCCGCCCACCGGCGAGCTCGATCCGCTCGAGCCCTGGGACGCGGCGCGCCTGGTGGTGGGAGAGCGGCCCCTCGAGTACGAGGTGAAGACGTCGCCGCGAGACGTGGCGGTGCGGTGCTCGCTGCGGCGCCCCGACGGGCTGCCGATGACGCTGCAGAAGTCGGTGACGGCCATGGCGGACGATCCCGCGATCACGGTGGGCTATCGGCTGGGCTGGGAGGGTGACGAGCCGCTCGAGGGACGCTGGGCGGTGCAGTGGAACCTCACGCTCAGCGCGGGCGAGGCCCCGGGCCGCTACTTCCGGGTCGCGGGGCGCCCGTCGCTCGGCAGCCGCGGGCGGCTCCCCGCCGTGCACGGGCTCGCCATGGTGGACGAGTGGCTCGGCTGCCAGCTCGCGCTCAGCTGGATGATGCCGGCGGAAGTCGCGTGGGCGCCGGTGGAGACGGTCTCGCTGTCCGAGACGGGTTTCGAGCGCATCTATCAGGGATCCGCGCTGCTCTTCGTCTGGCCGGTGCGGCTCCTGCCCGGGCAGACGTGGGAGACGTCGCTGCGCCTTCTCATCGGTGAAACGGCCGCGCGGGCGGCGGAAACCGGGGATTCCGCTTGAGAGACGCCCGCCGGGCGTGCTAGTGTCACCTACCTGCGGTCGATCCAATTCGGAGCACGGGAGGGCGGGACGGCATGGCGCGTGAGGAGTACCTGTTCACGTCGGAGTCGGTGACGGAAGGGCATCCGGACAAGATCGCCGACCAGGTCTCCGACGCGGTCCTGGACGCGATCCTGGCCCAGGATCCGACGGGCCGGGTAGCCTGCGAGACGCTGCTCACCACCGGCCTCGTGGTGGTGGCCGGCGAGATCACCACCTCGTGCTACGTGGACATCCCGCGCGTCGCGCGCGAGACCATCCGGGAGGTCGGCTACACGCGCGCCAAGTACGGCTTCGACTGCGAGACGTGCGCCATCATCACCGCCATCGACGAGCAGTCGGGCGACATCGCGATGGGCGTGGACAAGCTGGGCGCGGGCGACCAGGGGCTGATGTTCGGCTACGCGTGCAACGAGACCGACGAGCTCATGCCGCTCCCCATCATGCTCGCCCACAAGCTCTGCCAGCGGCTCGCCCACGTGCGCAAGAGCGGGCAGATCGACTACCTCCGGCCGGACGGCAAGAGCCAGGTGTCGGTGCGCTACGTCGACGGCAAGCCGGTGGGCGTGGAGACGGTGGTCATCTCCACGCAGCACGGGCCGGAGACCGGCCTGTCGAAGATCCGCGAGGAGATGATCGAGCAGGTCGTCCTGCCGACCATTCCGAAGCACCTGATCGATCCGCAGCGGATCACCTATCACATCAATCCCACCGGCCGCTTCGTGACCGGCGGTCCCATGGGCGACACCGGGCTCACCGGGCGGAAGATCATCGTCGACACCTACGGCGGCTCGTGCCCGCACGGGGGCGGCGCCTTCTCGGGCAAGGACCCGACGAAGGTCGACCGCTCGGCCTGCTACATGGCGCGGCACGTGGCGAAGAACATCGTGGCGGCGGGGCTGGCGGAGCGAGCGCAGGTGCAGGTGGCCTACGCCATCGGCGTGGCCGATCCCGTCTCCATCATGGTGGACACCTTCGGGACCGGCAAGGTGCCGAACGGGAAGCTCGAGCAGATGATTCGCCGCCACTTCGACTTCACCCCCGCCGGCATCATCAAGTACCTGGACCTGCGCCGGCCCTTCTACAAGAAGACGGCCGCCTACGGGCACTTCGGGCGCAACGAGCCCGAGTTCACGTGGGAGCGGACGAACCGGATCAAGGACCTTCGCGACGACGCCGGCGTCTGACGCCGGTCTCCGGTCGGCCCACGCCCCGTGGCCTGCGGCTGAGGCCGCGGGGCATTTTCATGAGGGCGGGCGGCGGGCGCCGAGGAAAGGGCACTCCATGACGGACCAGGGGAGCGAGCGCTTGTCCGGGACTCGCGGGTAGGGGCGCGTGGCGCGGTCGTCTCCGGGTGGTCAGGTCATTCCCCTGCGGCGCCCTCGGTTCGGGCTGTGGATCCTGCTGGGCTTCATCCTGCTCACCGTGCTGGGCCAGGCGGTGCCGCTCTACACGAACTGGCTCTGGTTCCAGGAAGTGGGCTTCACCGCGGTCTTCACCACGCGGCTGACCCTCAGCGGCTGGCTCTTCCTCGGTCTGGCCGCCGCGGTCTTCGTCTTCCTCTTCGTGAACCTGTCGGTGGCCGCGCGGACCGCCCCGCCCGACGTGCTGTGGGAGCTGGAAGACCAGCTCGGCTTGCCCGGGCGGGCGATCCTGGAGCCGCTCGTCCGCCGCCTGCTCGTGCCGGTCATCGCGGTCATCGCCTTCTTCGCGGGAGCGCGCGCCACCGGCTCGTGGGCCACCGTGCTCGAGTACGTCAACGGCGCCGCGTTCAACCAGGTGGACCCGCTCTTCGGCCGCGACCTCGGCTTCTATTTCTTCGTGCTCCCGTTCTGGCGGCTGCTCTACGGCTGGGGCACCGCGCTGGTGGCGGGCACCCTCGTCCTGGTGGCCGCGGTGTACGTGCTGCAGCGGAGCCTCGTGCTCACCGCGCGCGGACCGCGGCTGGCCGCGGGCGCGCGGACCCATCTGCTCGGCCTCGTCGCGCTGCTCCTGGCGCTGCGCGGGGTCGGCTTCTGGCTCGACCGCTTCGACCTCCTCTTCTCGCCCCGCGGTCTCGTCTTCGGCGCCTCCTACACCGACGTGCACGCCTCCCTGCCGGTGCTGCAGTGGCTGATCGTGCTCGCGCTCCTGTGCGCGGTCGCGTGCGTCTTCCAGATGTTCCGGCCGGGCTGGCGCTTCCTGGTGGCGGGGCTGGTGGTGCTGGTGGTGCTGTGGGTCGCCGGGCTGGGGGTCGCGCCCGCGCTCCTGCAGAGCTACCGGGTCAAGCCCAACGAGCTGGACTTCGAGCGGCCCTACATCCAGCACAATATTCGGATGACGCGGCAGGCCTACGCGCTGGACCGGATGGTGGAGAAGGACTTCGCGGCCGAGGACAACCTGACGCTGGCCTCGCTCGAGCGCAACAACCTCACGATCAAGAACATCCGGCTCTGGGACCACCGCCCGCTGCTCACGACCTACGGCAAGCTGCAGGAGATCCGGACCTACTACAAGTTTCGCGACGTCGACGTCGGGCGCTACACGATCAACGGCGAGTATCGCCAGGTCATGCTCTCGGCCCGCGAGCTCTCCTACCGCGACCTGCCGAGCAAGGGCTGGATCAACGAGCACCTGACCTTCACCCACGGCTACGGCCTCGTGGCGGGGCCGGTCAACCGGATCACCGCCGAGGGCCTCCCCGAGTTCTTCATCAAGGACATCCCCCCCGTCGTGACGGGACTGCCCAAGGTCACGCGGCCCGAGATCTACTACGGCGAGATCGGCAACGACTACGTCTTCGTGCGCAGCCGCTCGCAGGAGCTGGACTATCCGTCGGGCGACCAGAACGTCTACAGCAAGTACGAGGGGCGGGGCGGCATCTCCCTCGACTCGATCGTGCGGAAGGCGGCGTTCGCGGCGCGCTTCGGCGCCCTCTCGATACTGCTCTCCGACGCCCTCGGTCCCGAGAGCCGCATCATGATCTACCGCGACATCGGGGCCCGAGTGCAGGAAGCGGCCCCGTTCCTCCGCTTCGACCGAGACCCGTACCTGGTCGTCGGCGCCGACGGCCGCCTCGTCTGGATGATCGACGGCTACACCACGAGCGACCGCTATCCGTACGCCACGCCGGTGCGGGGGTTCAACTACATCCGCAACTCGGTGAAGGCGACGGTGGACGCCTATCACGGGACGGTGACCTACTACATCGTCGACCCCGACGATCCGATCATCCGCACCTACGCCAAGGCCTTCCCGGGACTGATGAGGCCGCTCGCCGAGATGCCGAAGGACCTGCAGGCGCACGTCCGGTATCCGGAGGACCTCTTCACGGTGCAGGCGCGGATGTACGCCACCTATCACATGCAGGACCCGCAGGTCTTCTACAACAAGGAAGACCTCTGGGTGCTCCCGCGGCTCCCGCAGGACGGACGCGACAGCGAGATGGAGCCCTACTTCACGGTGATGCGGCTGCCCGGCGAGCCCAAGGAGGAGTTCGTGCTGCTGTCGGGCTTCAATCCGAGCGGGCGCGACAACATGATCGCGCTCATGGTGGCCCGCATGGATCCCCCCTTCTACGGGCGCATCATCGCCTACGCCTTCCCGAAGCAGAAGCTGATCTTCGGGCCGCGCAATATCCAGGCGCGCATCAACCAGGATCCGGTGATCTCCCAGCAGATCTCGCTGTGGAACCAGCAGGGCTCGCGGGTGATCGCGGGCAACCTGCTCGCCATCCCGATCGACCAGTCGCTCATCTACGTGCAGCCGCTCTACCTCGCCGCCTCCGAGCAGGGGGCGCTGCCGGAGCTGCGGCGCGTGGTCGTGGCCTACGGCAACCAGATCGCGATGGAGCCGACCCTCGAGGCGGCGCTGGCCCGCGTCTTCGGCGGACGCGTCCGCGGCGAGGAGACGGCGGGGGCGCAACCGGCCGAGCGGGCGTCTGCGACGGCGAGCCCCGGCGCCGCGGTCAGCGCGGGGGTGCAGCGCGCCTGGGAGGCGTGGCAGCGCGGGCAGGACGCCGTGCGCCGGGGCGACTGGGCCGCCTACGGGCAGGAGCAGAAGCGCATCGAAGAGGCGCTTCGCCAGCTCCGCGAAGGCCGCTAGGCCGGCCTCGCGGCGGCGGGTAGCCGGGGCGCCACCCTCCCGGGAGCACGCTGACTCGCGACCCGTCTCGTCGTCTCGATCGAGCCACGAGATGGGCCGTCGATGGCTTCGATCACCCGCAGAAGACACGGCTCCCGGGAGGGTGGCGCCCCGGCTACCCGCCGCCGCGAGCCCGGGGTCAGGTCTTGCGTTCCTACGTTTGTAGAACGCGCGGGCCTTGCCTCGCGGCGTCGGTTGGGCGGGGGGCGGGGGCCGCCTCGCCGGGACCGTGTCTTCTGCGCGTCGCCGAAGCCCGGCGGCCCTGTCTCGTGGCTCGATCGAGAGCAGGAGCGCGCCCGCGGGTCAGCGTGTCCCGGCGAGGCGGCCCCCGCCCCCCGCCCAACCGACGTCTAGGTGCGGGCGCTGAGGAAGAGGGCGGTGCCGATGCCCGCGAAGACGATGTTGGCGGTCCACGCGGCCAGGGCGGCGGGCAGCAGGTCGGCCTGGGCGAAGGCCAGCGCCACCGAGTGCACGATCCAGTAGCCCACCGCGATCACGATCGCCACGCCGATGCCCATGGCCCGGCCGCCGCTGCGCGGTGAGACGAGGGCGAACGGAATGGCCACCAGGGCCATGATCACGTGCACGAGCGGGAAGGAGAGCTTCGAGTAGAGCTGGACCACGTAGCGGGTGACGTGATGGCCGCCCTCGCGCAGCCGCGTCACGTAGGCGCGCAGCTCGAAGAAGCTCATGGTGTCCGGGGCGTTCTGCACCTGGATGAAGTCGTCGATGTGCTCGGCCATCGGGAGCAGGCGTGAATCGAACAGCTCCGAGCTGACCCGGTTCTGCGCGCCCACCCGGCGGAAGACGCCGTCGGAGAGCTGCCAGCCCTCGGGCGTCCACTGGGCGGTGCGGGCGTCGAGTCGCTCCACGAGCCGGAAGTTGCGGTTGATCTCGAGCACGGTGAGCCCTTCCATGGACTTGCCGGCCGGATCGAGCAGGGCCATGCGGAAGAAGCGCGTGTCCGACGAGCGGTACCAGATCTGGGTCTGCCGCTGCAGGTGACGGGGGAGCTGGCCGCGGATCTTCACGCGATCCACCTCTTCCGCCTTCGCGTTGATGTCGGGCAGGGCCGTCTCCTGGAAGATCACCGCGAGCACGCTGATGGCGCCCGCCACCAGCAGGACGGGCAGGCTCGCGCGGTAGAGGCTGATGCCGGCCGCCTTGAACGCGTCGAGCTCGCGCTGGCGCGTGAGCGAGAGGAACAGGAACACCGTCGCGATCAGCACGATCATGGGCAAGCCCTTGTAGAGCTCGGCGGGCATCCGATAGAGGAAGTGCTCGAGGATGGTGGCGAGGGGCGGCTTGGCCCGCAGGAAGCGGTCGAGCGTCTGCAGCAGATCCACCACCGCGATGAGGACGGCGCCCACCATGGTGCCGATGCCGAGGAAGAGCAGGTACTGGCGGATCAGGTAACGGTCCATGATGAAGGTGGACTCGCGCGGGCCGGCGAGCCGCCCCAGCCGGCGCCGGCGGCGGTCCTCGAGCGGCTTGGCCACGCGGCCCGACGTCCGCCCTTCCACCTTGGCCCAGAGCCGCCAGAAGAGATCGAGCCAGGCCGCGGACACGCCGACGACGCTCGCGCGCAGCAAGGCGAGGCCCGCGACGGCGAGGATCGCGTTGGGGATCCAGACCGCGATCCCGGCGGGCAGCCGGCCGCGCAGCGCGAGTCCTTCCATCGACGTGTAGAGGATGTAGTACGACACCACGATGCCGAAGGAGAGCGCGAGGGCCACCGCGCGCCCGCCCCGGTGGGAGCGGATGCCGAGGGGAAATCCCACCAGCGTGAAGACGAGCGCGGCCACCGGCAGCGCGAAGCGCTTGTGCAGCTCGACGTAGTAGGGCGTGATGATCTGGCCCTCGCGCCCCAGGCGGTCGGCCTCCGCGAGGAGCTGCCGCACCGGCAGCTGCTGCTCGGGCTTCTCCTCCCGGGACACGGCCGAGATGGGCGAGTCCACCGGTAGGGTCATGTCGTAGAGGCTGAAGTAGGTCTGGCGGAAACGCCGTAGGTCGCCCACGTCGGACTCGCTGATGGAGCCGTCCAGGAAGCGCAGCGTGATGCGACGGGTGGCCTCGTCGCTCAGGAGCCGGCCCTCGCGCGCGACGATGATGCGGGACTGCTCGGGGTTGCGCTCGTCGGAGACGAGCAGGCCCTTCAGGCGCACCTGCGAGGGGCTCACCTCGTCCACGTAGATCACGAACTGGTTGAAGGTCGCGCTGAAGGTGCGCTCCTTGATGCCGGTGGAGGCGCGCGATTGTAAGATTCGGAAGAGCTGCCGCTGGAAGGCTCCGCTCGACCACGGGCCCACCACGAGGGTGAGCCAGGCGATGAGCAGGGTGACGATCACGCTCACCGCGAGGAACGCGCGGAAGAGGCGCAGCGGGCTCACCCCCGAGGCCTTGAGCGCGGCCACCTCCAGATCGCCGGCGAGGCGCCCGCCCACGAGGAGCACCGCGACCAGGAGCGCCATCGGCAGGGTGAGGGCGAGGAAGGCGGGGAGCATGTAGACGAGCAGCGGCAGCACGAGCGCGAAGGGCACGCTCTTGGTGATGACGAGATCGGTGAGCTGATAGATGCGGTCGATGACCAGGAAGAAGGTGAAGACGCCCACCCCGATGGCGAAGGGCGGGCCCAGCTCCTTGACGACGTAGCGATCGAGGATGCGGGCCATGCGCCGTCATTGTACGCTAGCGTCATGGGACCGCCATGGTTCCCGCGGATCCTCGCGACGGGTTTGCTCGGGTCCCTGCTCGCGTGCGCCCCCGCCTTCGCGCAGGATCGGCTCGAGCACTTCCGGTCGATCGCGCGCGAGCGGCTCGTCGTCGCCACCGACGCGGCCGAGCGCGAGCGGGCGGTGAGTGAGCTGTACGAGCTGGTGGACGCGGAAGTGCTGGACAGCCTGCGCGGCGACGAGCCCTTCGCCTCCCTCGTGTTCATCCGGGAGCGCCTCGACGCGCTCATGGAGGCCTGGGGCGGCGCCACCCTCCGGGTGCTGCGCATTCCCGCCGCGCCCGGCCGCGTGCCCATCACGGTCGGCCTCTACGGCCTCACCGGGGTGGAGGGCTCGGGCGCGCTGCGCCTCTATGCGGGCGTGGGCCCCGGCGCCGCCCTCGCCGCCGCGTCGACGCAGGACGGCCTGCTCGACGCGCAGGTGTGGCCGGCCGGCGCGGACCGAGTCGCGCGCGTGCTCGCGGTCTGGAGCGGGCCGCCCGCGGCTCACGGCGTGCGCGCGCTGCGCGCCGAGCTGTGGGAGGGACGGGACCGCGTGCAGCGGGCGTGGAGCACCGGCTCGCAGTGGCCCGACGGGCTCTGGGTGTCGGACTGGCGCACGCAGCCCGGGGAGCTGATCGTGCGCTACCCGCCCCGCTATCCCGGCTGGAAGCCCGGCTGCGCGAGCCAGACCGAGCACGAGGATCACTACCGCCTCGCCGCCGCGGGCGGCGGCCTCGCGCTCGCGCGGCGGCAGGTCTCGAACGGCTGGCACCGGGAGCTGGGGGCCGCGGCGGACCGCTTGTTCCGCGCGCTCGCGGCGAGCGACGAGCGCGTCCTCGCGGAGCTGGCGCCCGCGCCCGGGCTCCGCGCGCGGCTGCCCCGAAGCCTCGTGCCCGAGCCGGTCTGCGAGACGGAGACCGGCGCGCGCGCGCGCGGGGCGGTGACGGTGGCCGCGACGGAGCTGCGTGACGGCCGGCGGGTGCCGTGGGCGCTCTCGTGGACGCGCGTGGCGGCCGGGTGGCGACTGAGCGCGGCGTCGCCCGTGCTACAATGACGCGCAAACATGAGTGAAATCGCCGACCGCTACGATCCCACGCGCGTCGAGCCGCACTGGTACGCCGTCTGGGAAGAGCGCGGCTATTTCCACGCCGACGTCGACTCTTCGAAGAAGCCGTACTGCATCGTCATCCCGCCCCCCAACGTCACCGGCTCGCTGCACCTGGGGCACGCGCTCAACAACACGCTCCAGGACATCCTGATCCGCTACAAGCGCATGGACGGCTACAACGCGCTCTGGATGCCCGGCACCGATCACGCGGGCATCGCCACCCAGTACGTGGTGGAGCGGCAGCTCGAGAAGGAGGGCAAGACCAAGGAAGACCTGGGGCGCGAGGCCTTCATCGCCCGCGTCTGGCAGTGGAAGGAGGAGTCGGGCGGCACCATCATCCGCCAGCTCAAGCGGCTCGGGGCCTCCTGCGACTGGGCTCGCGAGCGCTTCACGATGGACCCGGGGCTCTCGGCGGCGGTGCGCGAGGTCTTCGTCCGCCTCTGGGAAGAGGGGCTGATCTACCAGGGCGACTACATCGTCAACTGGTGCCCGCGCTGCCAGACCGTGCTGTCGGACATCGAGGTGGAGCGGGAGGAGCAGGACGCCGAGTTCGTCTACATCAAGTACGGTCCGCTGACCCTCGGCACCGTGCGGCCCGAGACCAAGCTGGGCGACACCGCGGTGGCGGTGCACCCGAAGGACAAGCGCTACAAGCGCTACGTGGGCAAGACGCTCGAGGTGCCCTCGGTGGAGGGGAACATCACGCTGCGGGTGGTCGCGGACAGCGCGGTGGACCCGAAGTTCGGCACCGGGGTCATCAAGGTCACGCCGGGCCACGACGCCACCGACTTCGAGATCGGGCGCCGGCACAACCTGCCGATCCGTAGCGTC
>JBGOVO010000224.1:0-6485 GCA_041478145.1 Methylomirabilia bacterium | reverse complement strand
GGTCGCCCGCGCGATCTCCGGGCGGTTGGCGCCGTAGACCTGCTGCAGGACGATGACGATCAGCACGAGCCAGAACAGGATCTTGGCCAGGCTGGCCAGCCGCTGCCACCATGACATGGGCGTCCCCTCCGTCCCGTGCGCGCCGGCTCAGCGATAGTCGGGCGGCGGCACGAAAGCCTGGAACTCGTGCTCCAGCATCCGCGCGAAGTCGATGCAGGCGCGATCGCCGTATTGCGGGCCCACGATCTGCACGCCCACCGGCAGGCCCGCGCGCGTGAAGCCGCACGGCGCCGCCGTCGAGGGAAGATAGGCCATGCCGGTGTAGCCGGCCCAGAAGAGCTGATCCGTGGTGGGCACCCGGCGGCCGTTGACCGGGATCGTCCGCTCGTGGCGCTCGCCCTCGTGATCGTGGGGGAACGCGGCCCCCGCCGCGACCGGGCAGAGCAGCAGATCCCACTCGCGGAAGAACTCGGCCCAGCGCCAGCGCATCTGGTGGCGCGCCTCGTTGGCGGCCAGCCAGTCGCGGTGCGGGGCGGTGTTGGCGCGCATCATCCGCGCGTAGTAGCTCTCGTCGTCCGGCCGGAGCCCGCGCGCGATCTCGAGGTTCTGCCGGAACTGCTCCGGCGTCTGGCGGCCCGCGGTGGCGGCGCGGAGCAGGAAGACGTAGACGCGCTGCGCCTCGGCGGTGTCGATCCGGGGACGCGCGGTGTCGCTCACCTTCGCCTTCTTCTTCGCGAGGAACTCGGCCACCGCGTGGAGCCGCGCCTGCACCTCCGTGTCCACCTCGGAGACGGGATCGGTCAACATCACCGCCACCCGGAGCTCGCGTAGCGTCTTCTTCCGCGGCGCGGGCAGCACGAGCCGCCAGCCGGTCCCGTCGATCTCGTCGGCGCCCGCCATCACCGAGAGCCCGAGCGCGAGGTCGTCCGCGCTCCGGCCCATCGGGCCGATCACCGAGATGTCGCCCTGGGCCACCCGGCCGGGCAGCGCCTGGCCGCGCGGCGGCACGATCCCGAAGGTCGGCTTGTGGCCGTAGACGCCGCAATAGTGCGCCGGGTTGCGGATGGAGGAGCCGATGTCGCTGCCCGCCTCCAGGCCGGTGAGGCCGGCGGCGAGCGCGGCGGCCGAGCCGCCCGAGGAGCCGCCCGGGGTGCGGGAGAGATCCCAGGGATTGTTGGTGGTGCCGTAGACCGGATTGTAGGACTGCCAGTCGGCGAGCCAGGAAGGCACGTTGGTCTTGCCGAAGAGCACCACGCCGGCCCCGAGGAGCCGATCCACCGCGAGCGCGTTGCGCGTCGGCACGTTGTCCTTCAGCTCGCTGAGCCCCCACGTGGTCGGCATGCCGACCACGTCGTAGGACTCCTTGACCGTCATCGGCACGCCGTGGAGCGGACCCCAGACCTTGCCCTTCCGGAGCGCTCCATCGGCCTGCTTCGCACGACGGCGCGCGCCCTCCACGTCCATGGCGACGATGGCGTTGAGCTTGCCGTTGTAGCGGTCGACGCGGGCCAGGTAGGCATCGAGCGCCTCGAGGCAGCCGACCTTGCGGCGGCGGATGTCGGCAGCGAGCTGCTTGGCGCTGCGGAAATGGAGCTCGGTCATGGAGTCCTCACGGCTCGAGGGTGAACGTCACGGTGACGGACGCCTGGATCTCCTGCTCGCCCGCCGCCACCGGCACCGCGGCGGACATCATCATACGCGGGGCCATCTCGGGGCGCGGCAGCGCGGCGCCCGCTTCCTGCATCGCGACGACGCGCCCGACCTTCAGGGAGGCGGCCGCCGCGTACAGCTCCGCCTTGCGGCGCGCGTCGGCCATCGCGCGCTTCCGCGCCTCGTCGAGCAGCGGCGCCGGCTCCTGCAGGCCGAAGTGGATACCGTACACCAGATTCGCGCCCTGCCCCACCTGCTGGTCGAGCACGCGTCCCAGTCGGCCCAGCTCGCGCACCTTCACCCGCACCTGATTCGTCACCTCGTAACCGACGATCTCGGGCGGCTGGCCGTCCTTGGACGACCGGCGCTGGGGCGACACGCTGATGCTGGTGGTCTGGATGTCGCGCGAGGCCACCCCGAGCCCGCCGAGCGCCTGGAGCAGCCGCTCCATGGCCTGGCTGTTCGTCGCGAGCGCCTGGGCGGCGGTGGGGGCCTGCGTCACCACCCCGGCGGTGATCTCCGCCATGTCGGGAGGCGCGGTCACCGTGCCTGCGCCCGACACGGTGACGGTGGCCACGCGGCGCGGTATCCCCATCCCGTCCGGGGCCGTCATGGGCGCGCACGCCGGCGCGACGAGCACGGTCGCCAGCAGCGTCGCGAGGCCGATCCGGCTCATGCCGCCTGCTCCCCGCGGGCCATCGCGTCCACGCGCCGGCCGTAGATCACCTCGAACAGCGGGGAGGCCATCAGGGTGGTGATGATCGCCATCAGCACCATGATGGTGAAGAGCGTCGGGGTGATGACCCCGCGCTCCAGCCCGATATTGAGGATGATCAGCTCCATGAGCCCGCGCGCGTTCATCAGCACGCCGATCACCGTCGACTCCCGCCACGTCTCGCCGGAGACCCGCGCGGCGAGCAGACAGGCCCCGCCCTTGCCGACGATGGAGAGCCCGATCAGGATGACCGCGACGCCCCAGATGGCCGCCGAGTCGAGCAGGCCGATCTGGGTATTGATGCCGGAGTAGACGAAGAACACCGGCAGCAGGAAGGTGGTCGTCAGCAGATCCAGATGGCGGATGGCCGCGTCCGCGAAGGGGCCCCGCGGCATGGCGATGCCGACGATGAACGCCCCGAAGACCGCGTAGATGCCCACGGTGTCGGTGACGAAGGCACCCAGCATGAGCACGAGCAGGCCGGCCACGAAGCGGCCGGGCGTGAGCCGGCCGTCGCCGTCGACCCCGCGGTCGAGCACCCGCAGGAGCGGCCGCCCGAGGAGCAGCATCACCGCGACGTACAGCCCGCCGCCCCCGATGGCCAGGATCGCGATCAGCCACGAGCCCTCGAGATACGAGAGCACGAGCGCGAGCAGGCACCAGGCCGCCGCGTCGCCGCTCGAGCCGGCGGCCAGCAAGAGCGTGCCCATGCGCGTGCGCGCGATGCCCTTCTCGTGCAGGATGCGCGCGAGCGTCGGGAGCGCGGTGATGGACATGGCCGCGCCCAGGTAGAGGGCCGCCGCGCCCGGCGTGACGTGCGGCGCGAAGAGGTCGGCGTGGCCCCGCAAGGCGTACGCGGCGCCGGCCCCCAGGGCCAGCGGCGCCACGATGCCGGCGCCCGAGACGAGGGAGGCGTGGCGGACGCGCCCCAGGATGAGCCGGTGGTTGAACTCGAGGCCGATCATGAACATGAAGAGCACGAGGCCGAGCTGGCTGATGGCGTAGAGGATCAGCATCGAGGGATGCACGCCTCCCGCGCCGACCGTCCCCGCGGCCAGCGTCTTCGGGAAGAGCCACGCCTGCGCCTGGGGCGCGATCAAGCCGAAGAGAGAGGGACCGAGCAGGATACCCGCCACCATCTCGCTCACCACCTGGGTCTGGCCGACGCGCCGACCGAGCCAGCCGCAGATCCGGCAGGCGGCGAGGATCACCGCGAGCTGGAGGAACAGCTTCACGGTGAGGTCGTGGGGCGCGCCCGGCATCAGAACGAGTCCGTCACAGCGAGCCCATCATGAACAGGTCCAGCTCTTCGTCCTTCGCGCGCAGCCGCGTGATCAGGAAGCGCAGCAGGTTGAGATAGATCACCTTGCCCACGCGCGCGTCGCCCTCCGCGATGTTGCGGAACTCCTCGCGCGAGAGGAAGAAGAGCTTGGCCTTCGCCATGGAGCGCGCCGCCGCGGAGGTGGAATGCTCGTCGATCAGCGAGTACTCGCCGAGGCAGCGGCCGGGGCCCATCGTGTTCAGGTGCACCTCGCTCGGCCGCCGCACGCGGGCGGTCGCGCCGTCGGGCAGGAACACTTCCACGAGGCCTTCCAGCACCACGTAGAGGCCGGGCCCGCGCGTGCCCTCGGAGAGCACCAGCTCGCCGGGCGCCATCTCGACGAGGAGCCCCCGCGCGATGATGTGATCGAGCGCGGCGGGCGGGAGATGCTCGAAGACGACCGAGCCCGCGAGAATGTACCGATAACCCGCCTTGGTCAGCTCCATGGAGGGCTCATTTTGGCACAGACGCCGCGTTTGTGCCGGACTTGCCCGGTCTCATGGGCCCTTTGTCCGATGGTCGCCGGTGATGGAGAGGCACACCGCAGAAGCTCACGACGTTCCGATGACAGCTCACCATCTAGCAGGAGGCGAAACGATGAAATACCGATTGGCGTTTGCAGTTGTCGCACTGTTCGCGTTCGGTTGCGCCGGGCCCACCGGCCTGACGGGCTCGCAGGGCATCGCGGGCGTCCAGGGGCCCACCGGTATGACGGGCTCGCAGGGGATGACGGGTGCTCAAGGCCCCACCGGCGTGACCGGCTCGCAGGGCCAGACCGGCCCGACGGGTTCCCTGAGTCCGGCCGCCCCGGTGGTTCGCTGGACCTCGTCGAAGGACATCATGTTCGGGGTGGCGCGGATGAAGTGCAGTGACTCCGCCGAGTCCTGCTCGCAGCGGGACGGTCAAGTCGAGGTCCTGGTCCGTCCCGGCAGCTAGCGGGGGCGAGTCAGTAGGGAGCTTGGGCCGGGGCGACCAGTCGCTCCGGCCCGTGTCACCGAATGCGGACAGCGAGCCGAGAATCCCGAACGAGTCCGATCAGGCTCATGTCGTGTCCGTTCTCGGTTGGCGGGCGCCTTCCCCGGCCCCCCTGAAGCCCCCGAGGGCGGTCCATGCCCGGGAGACAAGTGCGGCTCCGGTCGAACGTCGCGCCGCCAAAGCGGCCAAGGCGGCCACGACGGTCACCAGTCGCCGCGCATCAACCGGTTTCGCCAGGCAGTACTGGAAGCCGGCCCGCAATACATGCGCCTCATCCTCTGCCGCATTCCACCCGGTCAGACCAACTGCCGGCGTCTGCCCACCCCGATCGGTCGGCAACGCGCGGATCTTCCGGATCAGCGCATAGCCATCCTCGCCGGGCATGTCAATGTCGGAGACCAGGACGTTCGGGCGCGCCCGCGGCAGGGCTTCGAGCGCCTCGGAGACCCCCGGGACCGCGGTCACCCTGGCCCCGAATCCCACGAGCAGCTGGTCGATGACGTCACGGACCACCGGGTGGTCCTCCACGAGCAGCACTCGCACGCCGTCGAGCGGCGAATCAGGTAAGCGCCTGTCACCTCGTGTGTTCATGGCTGCACCCCCGTTGAAAATGTCGCGCGACGGTTCGTGGCCCGACACGTCGCCGTCTTCTCGCTGCACGCCGGCCACGCGCCACCGCGCGACCAGATCGCGATGTGATCCGCGGGCACTCCCCTGGACACCAGATAGGTCTTGGCGGACTGGGCCCGCTGTTCGCCGACCTGCCGGCTGAACGCACTGTCCTCGAAGCCATCCGTATGGCCTTCGATCAGGAGGCGCTGCATCCGATCGCGGCGGAGCCAAACCGCGTGCCCATCGAGGATCTTCGTATCGCTCGGCCGGATCTGGGTCGTCCCGGCCGCAAAGTAGATGGGGGAGAGCGCATCATGCGCGGCCGCCACGATCGAGACGACCGCGGGCGGTACCGCGGCCGCCGGCGCTACGTCACGTGGTCGCGGGCCCGCAAAGGCCGGAACCAGGGCCAGCACCGGCAAGACCACGAACCAGGCGAGGATCCTCGTGTCGGTTAGCATACCCTTCTGGGGCTCAATCGAGCCGGCGCTCGACCACTTTCCAGTCGATGTTCCGGAAGAAGGCCTCGATGTACTTCCCCCGCTCGGTGGCCTTGTAGTCCGGCACGAACGCGTGCTCCCACACGTCCATCACCAGGAGGGGCTTGAAGCCGACGGGCACCCCTTCGTGGTGCAGGGTGATCCAGTGGTTGGTCAGCCAGCTCGTGGCGGGATCCTGGAAGAGGATCACCCACCCGACCCCCCGCGTCGCGCCGATCGCCTGGAAGGCGGCCATCCATTGCTCGACCGATCCGAACGACTCGGCCAGAGCGGTGGCCAGGCCCGAGCCACTGGGCGGCTTCGGCTCCGCGCCCGGACAGAGGTTCGAGAAGTAGCGCTCGTGCAGGATCATCCCGTTGTACTCGAAGCCCAGATGACGGGTCAGGTCCATGAACTCCGGATTCTTGACCTCGGCCTGACCACGGCCCGTCATCGTCGCGAGCTCCTCGTTCAGCAGGTTGACCTGCTTGACGTATCCCGCGTACAGCGTGAGGTGCTCCTGGATCTGAGCGTCCGAGATCCCCTCGAGGCCCTGGAGGGCAAATGGCTGCTCGGGATAGACCTTCGAGACGAACGTCCTGGGCGTGTACGTGGACATGCCGCGTCCTCTCACAGGCTCCCGTGGGTCTTGAGTCGCCGGATCAGCTCGGGATATGAAGCCGTCCGGATCACCCGGTCGAACTGAGAGCGGTAGCTCGCGATGAGGCTGACG
>JBGOVO010000049.1:0-15067 GCA_041478145.1 Methylomirabilia bacterium | reverse complement strand
CGCCGAGAACAGCTTCGACGTCGCCTGCAAGATCGACATGCAGGAGGTCACCAACGCCATCGACCAGGCGCGCCGCGACATTGCGACGCGGTACGACCTCAAAGGGGCCAAGAACGAGATCACGCCCGAGAAGATGGACCTCATCCTCTCCTCGAGCGACGACATGAAGCTCAAGGCGGTGCTCGACATCCTGCAGTCCAAGCTCCACCGCCGCGGGATCGACCTGAAGGCCTTGACCATCAACGATCCCGAGCCGGCCGGGGGCGGGCTGGTGCGGCAGAAGGTCACGCTCCAGGACGGGGTGCCCATGGAGAAGGCCAAGGAGATCGTGCGCCTCATCAAGGACTCCAAGCTGAAGGTCCAGGCCTCCATCCAGGAGAAGCAGGTGCGGGTGACCGGCAAGAGCCGGGACGACCTGCAGTCGGTCATCGCCCTGCTGAAGGGGAAGGAGCTGGGCATCGCGATCCAGTTCATCAACTACCGCTCCACGTAGCGCCCCATCGCCCGATCCGCGGCCCGGAGATCCGCTCGCTTGCCTTGACAACCCCCGGGCACTCGCGCAGAGTGGGCCTCCATCCGGCATGGATCGCCCGACGCCGCCACGCCTGACCTGTCCGCAGACCCTCGTCGCACTGGGTCTGATCCTGCTGTCCCTGACCGTCGGCGCCCGGGTCGCCGTGGCGCATCCCTCCGGAGGCTTCCTCTCCGACGTGCCCGCGCGAGGGGCGCACGGACTCCACCACCTCGGGTTTCCGTCAGCCGGGCCCTCCATCGACATCCTCCTGCTCGCGGCCCTGGCCGTCGTGGCCGTGGTCGGCGTCTGGCGCGTGATGGGCCGCCGCTACCACGGCCCGGCGATCGCCTGCGTCCTCGTCCTGTCCACCGGCATCTTCACGCTCGAGACGGCCGTCCACTCGGTGCACCACCTGAGCGATGCCGGGTCCGCCGCATCCTGCGCGACCCTCTCGGCGTCGCAGGCCCTTTCCTGGGCGGGCGCCGACGCACCGGACACGAGCGCGCCTCCGCCATCCGTGAGTGCCGCGCCGCTCGTCCGGCGCGGTGAGACCCTGCCGTCACGGCTGTACCGTCCCCACGCGGGACGGGCTCCTCCCGCCTGACCCTCCGTCTGCCGAGTCGTTCCCGAACTTTCACCATATCGGTCGCACTGCCACGCCCGGTCCCTGCGCCGGCGTGCGGGCAGCGCGCGGAGGCGTGCTCATGAACGCAAGAACAATCGCGGTGTGGCTGTCCGCGGCGGGACTCGTGATGGCCGTGGCCGGTCACGCGTCCGCGCACGGGCTGATCGGTCAGCGCTTCTTTCCGGCCACGCTGGCCATCGACGACCCGTTCGTCGCCGACGAGCTGTCGCTGCCAACCATTCTCCACATCAGGAACCGGGGGTCCGAGGACAGCCCGCCGACCCTGCAGACGGATCTGAGCGGCGAGTTCTCGAAGCGGCTGAGCCCCGACCTGGGGCTCTCGCTGGGCGGGACCTACACGCTGCTGGATCCCATCCCGGGCAAGTCCGTCTCGGGCTTCGACAATATGGAGGTGTCCCTCAAGTACGTGTTCTGGAAGAGCGCGGAGCATGAGACCCTCCTCTCCGCAGGCGTGAGCTGGGACGTCGGCGGGACCGGCAGCAAGAAGATCGGTGCCGAGTCCTTCGACACGGTCACCCCGCAGCTGTTCTTCGGCAAGGGCCTCGGCGACCTGCCGACCGCCGCGGAGTGGCTGAGGCCCGCGGCGCTGACCGGGGTGGTCGGCCTGGCCCTCCCGACGCGTCGGTTCAACCAGACCCTCTCCCTGGATGACGACGGGAACGTCGAGATCACCCGCGAGCTGAACGCCAAGACCATGCAGTGGGGGCTCTCGGTGCAGTACAACCTGCAGTACCTCCAGTCATTCGTGAAGGACGTGGGGCTGCCGGCGCCGTTCAATCGCATGATCCCGCTGGTGGAGTTCGCGATGCAGACCCCGATCGAGGGCCCGCACGCCGGGCGCACGACCGGAACGATCAATCCCGGGGTGATCTGGTTCGGGCGGTACTGCCAGCTCGGCATCGAGGCCGTCATTCCCGCCAACACCATGACCGGCAAGAACATCGGGGTCCTGGCCCAGATGCATTTCTACCTGGATGACATCATGCCGAAGATCTTCACGTGGACGCCGTTCCACGGCGTGCTCGGGCCGACCCAGCCCCAGTGACGCGGCGCGCGCTGCGGGTGGCGGTGGCGCTCGTGGCCCTCGTGGCTCCCGCCTGGGGGCACGCGTTCCCGGATCATTCGGAGCCCCGGGTCGGCCATACCCTGGACGCCGCGCCACCCGCGGTGCGCATCTGGTTCGACGGCGCGATCGAGCCCGTCTTCAGCACGCTCCGGGTCGAAGACATGGACAAGCGACGGATGGATCGCAACGACGCGCGCGTGAGCCCGGCCGACAGTACCTTGCTCGAGGTCAGCCTGCCGCCGCTGCCCGCCGGCCGGTACCAGGTCTTCTGGAGCGTCGTGGCCCGTGATGGGCACCGGACGGAAGGCAGCTTCGCGTTCCGGGTCAAGTGATGACGCTCGTCGCCGCGTGGCTGGTCCGCTGGATCGGATTCGTCGCGCTCGCGGGTCTGGCGGGCGGCTTCGTCCTGGACCTGATCGTCCTGCCCGCCGGCGCTGGTGAGGTCGCCGGCGCGCGTCGGCGGCTCCGGGTACTACGGCTCGGCTGCATCAGCCTCCTCGTTCTCGCCGCCGCCGGCGACCTATGGGTGCGGGCCGGGACCATGAGCGGCGGTGGCCCCGCGGGGGCGTGGCGCGCCATCCCCGCCGTGCTCGCGCGCACCCATTTCGGCTCCGTGTGGATCGCGCGTCTGGCCGGTCTGCTGCTGCTGCTCGCTCTCGCGGGCGCGCCCTCGTCGAGACTCCGAGGCCTGGGCGCGCTCGTCGCCCTCGGGGTGGCGCTCGGCGTGGCGCTGACCGGGCATGCGAGCGATCGGGGAGATGTGTCGCTGGCGGTGGCGGTGGATTGGGTTCACGTCGTGGCCGCGACGACGTGGACCGGTGGGCTGATGGCCCTGGCCGGTCTCGTGCTCCGGCCCGCGACGCGGTGGCCGCCCGCCCTCCTGGCCGCGATGATGCGTCGCTTCTCCGGAGTCGCGACCTGGTGCCTGCTGGCGGTGATCGCGAGCGGCGCCTTCAACGCGTGGCAGCAGATGCCCGCGGTGAGCGCGCTGTGGCAGACGATCTACGGACGGGTCCTCGCGGTGAAGCTCCTCCTGGTCCTGGGGCTCGTCTGGTGGGGAGCGGTCAACCGGTTCGTCGTGCTCCCCCGGCTGGGGGCCGGGCGCGCCGCCGGCGTCCTCGCCCGCGGGGTCCGGCTGGCAAGACTGGTGCTGACCGGCCCTTCCGCGCGCTTGGCCCCTCCGTCACAGCTCACCACCTACCTGACGCGCGAGGCGGCGCTGGCGATCCTCGTCTTCGGATGCACCGCGGTGCTGGTCGAGTCCACGCCGGCCCGTCACGCCCGTCATCTCGAGCATCGCGCGGTCTCGGACGAGCCGGTGCGGGTGACCATGGAGGAGCTCCACGCGAGCGGCGGAGTGCCCCCCGGGTGGATGTTCACGCCGCCGCCGGGCGATGCGGCGCGCGGACGGCAGATCTTCGTCCGGCTCGGCTGCTTCGCCTGCCATGCGGTGGCGGGTGAATCTTTCCCCTCGTCTTCCGGGCTCGGCCCGGATCTCACCGGGGCGGGTGAGCACCATCCGGCCGGGTACCTGCTGGAGTCCGTGATCAACCCCAATGCCGTCATCGTCCAGGGCCCTGGCTATGCCGGACCCGACGGCCTGTCCGCGATGCCGAGCTACGCGGACCGACTGTCGGTCGGCGAGCTGCTCGATCTGGTGGCCTACCTGCGGGCGCTCTGACGGCCCGCCGGCGCGACGCGCGCCGGCCGCGCTAGTCGTTCACGACCGGGTTGCGCCGCACCGTCGGCACGCCGATCTTGATGAACGGGTGGGCTTCCGCGGCGTGGCAGGCGGTGCACGCCGCGCGCAGGCTCTCGATGCGCTGCTTGAAGAGCGCGACGTCCTTCGCCTTGATCGCGTCCATCACCTGCGGGTACGCGCCCTTGAGAAAGAGCGCGTCGGCGCTCTTGCGGTACTGCGGCCGCCGCTCGAGGCCGACGGTGATCGCGTTGCCCAGCTCGTGGGCCATGTGCTCGGCGTATCCCCAGTTACCGTCGATGCCGCCGAAGTACATCTCGGTGTAGCGGTAGGAGACCTCGGCCATGGTGGTCTCGAAGCCGCGGAGCTGGCGCTCGATCGCGGCGACGCGGGCGTCCGGGCTCAGGCGCACGAGCCATCCGCCCTTGTCCATTGCCGGCGAGGGCGAATGCGTATGGCCGGGCGCCTGCGCCCGCACCGCCTCCCAGCCCGCGGCGGCGCCCAGGCCCAGGAGCGCCGCGGCTCCCGCGACCACGAGGAAGGAGCGGATCCGGCTGTCGAGTCGTGTCATGGGCGTTGTCCTTTCACGGTGAACGAGAAGCGGCTATCGACGATGTGACCGTCCACCGACAGCACGCGGTACTTGACCGTGTAGAGGCCCGGCTCCCGGCCCGACATCGTGACCGACAGGCGCCGCGGGTCGTCCGGGCCGACGGTGACGTCGCGCGTATCCACCTGGACACCCGCTTCGTTCCACACCGACACGGTGCTGTAGGCGGCTTCGAGCCGCTCGTTGAACCAGAGGTCCACCCGCTCGGGCACCTGGCCCAGCACCGCCCGGTGCGGCGGCGTGGATCGCACCAGGACGGCGTGCGCGAGGGCGGGCGGGCCGGGGAGCGTCCCGGTCAGGAGCGCGGCGGCCAGCGCCAGGCGTGGCCACGTCATCACTTGCGGCCAGGCTCCGCGGCCACCACCGTGAACAGCACCGTGCCCTCGGTCACGTGCCCGTCGGCGGCCATGACCTTCCAGCGCACCTGATAGGCGCCGGGCTCGAGCGCGGGCAGGGGATACACGAGCGTGTCCGGCGGCACGTCCGGCTCCTGCCGGAGCAGGGCGATGGTCCGGCGGCCAGGTCCAACGAGCTGCACGGAGCAGAGCCGCTTCTCGAGCCGGCTGTTGAAGCGGAGGACGAGCTTCTTGGGGGCGGCCAGCGACTCCTCGTGCCGGGGCGAGGACTCCAGGATGATGGCGTGCGCCTGCGCCAAGGGAAGACCGGTCGAGCATGCCCAGATCATACCCAGGACCGTCGCGACCGTGAGCCTCAACTGCCGAGCGGCGCGCGGCGTCGGGGCCGCGCTCATCGGGCCCTGGGGATACGGAGCGGCTGCACCACCGTCGGCACCGGCGTTTGCTGCGCGGACACGATCATCGGAACGAGCAGCGTGACGAGGGCCCACGGTGCGGTCAGGGCAAGGATGACGGGGCGCATGATTCTCCTCATGGTGTGAGCCTGAATTCGACGGGGAGCAGTACCCACATGCCGACGGCGTCCGCACCGCGGCGCGCGGGCTCGAAGCGCCAGCGGCGCACCGCCTCCGCCGCGGCGTGGTCCAAGTCGGGGTGGCCCGCGGAGCGCTCGACGAGGATGTCACCGATGCGCCCGTCGGCCAGCACGTGCACGCGCAGCAGGACCGTGCCCTGGATCCCGAGCCGGCGCGGCGCCGCAGGATAGGCCGGGCGGACCTGGTACCCGCCCTGTGGCCGGGCGGTTTGCGTGATGCCGTCCGGCGCCGTGCTGGGCGCCTTCGCCACCGCCGGGGGGGCGGGCGGGAGCGAGCTCGGGGGGGCGGGCGCGCTCGAGATCAGCGCCGGCGCGATGGCCGGCTCGCTCACGGCGGGCGGCGAGGCCGGCACCGGCGCCGTGACCAGCTCGGCCGGTGCAGGCGTGGCGACCGATGGCTGGGGGGCGGGCTCCTCGAGCGTGGCCGGCTGTGCGGGCTCCGGTCGCCGACTCGGCTTGAGGCGCTCCCGGCGCGGGCGCTCGGGCGGTGGCGGCGATGGGCGCGCGGGCTCGGCCTGGTCCTCGAGCGTGACGAGCTGAACGGGCAGGACGGGAGGCCGCACCGCCACCACGGTGAGCACCCACTGCTGGCCGAGAACGAGCCCGGCGATCAGCCCCACGTGGAGCAGGCAGGACGCGCCGACCGGCATCACGCGCCACCGCGGCACATCGTTCAGCACGAACGCTTCCCTCCGCATCAGCCAGGGTCGGACCGCGACAGTCAGGAGATCCGCCCGCGCCGGCAGAGAGGGCCACGCGGGCCGGAAGACTTCGGGCGACTACAGGATCGCGAAGGGTGGGGCGCGCCCCTGGACGGGGCTGAGCGAGCGGATCAGCGCGAAGGTCGGCGCGGGGTCGGCCGGCGCCTCGACGGTGCGCAGGACGAGAGCGGCGTCGACGATGCCGTTCACCTGCACGGCGGCGAGGTGGGCGGAGGCTGTCGCGATCGCGCACTCCTCGTGCTGCTTGCCGTCGAGGCCGTGATGCACGGAGTGGAGCGCGTTCTCGAACGCGAAGACGCCGAGCAGTAGCATCAGCGCCACGACCATCACGCGCCGCGGGCTGTGCCAGGCCGCCGCGGCGACGATCGCCAGCGCGGCTGGTAGATACCACAGCAGCGGGGGTGCGGGAGCGGCGCCCAGGACCGGGACGATGGCGTCGACCGCGTCGAGCCGCGGTGGCGCGCCCGCATCCGACGGCACGACGGCCGAGAGCGCGGAATGCGCCCCGGCCGGGGCCGCGGCGCTCAGCAAGACCAGCGCGCCCAGCAGCACCGGCAGGGAGACGCGGGGGAACCGCCGCATACGCGACAAGGTAGTCACACAACCCGGCCGCGTCAAGCAGGGGTCCGCGCTAGAAGCAAACCTCGACGCCTACACCCGTCTCGAAGCCATTCCCTTCCGGGGCGCCCGACTCGTTGACGGCGGCGCGGCCCCTGTGGGATCATGACGTCCCCTCATGAAAGTCCATTTCACGACCCTCGGCTGTCCCAAGAACCAGGTGGACTCCGAGCTGATGCTGGGCATGCTGACCGAGGCCGGCCACGAGATCACGGAGGCCGCGGAGGCCGCCGACTGCCTGGTCGTCAACACGTGCGCCTTCATCGACCGGGCGCGCGAGGAGTCGGTCAACACCATCCTCGACCTGGCGCAGCTCAAGGAGCGCGGGCGGGCGCGGGCCCTGATCGTCACGGGCTGCCTCACCCAGCGCTACGGCGGCGAGATCCGCGCCGAGATCCCCGAGGTGAACGCGATCCTCGGCACCTCCGAGCTGCATCGCATCGTGGACCTCGTGAACCAGGCCGACGGCCGCCAGGCCTGGGTGAGCCAGGCTCCGCCCGGCTACCTCTATAATGCGCAGACCCCGCGCCTCTTGACCGGGCGGGTGCCGTACGCGTACGTGAAGATCGCCGAGGGCTGCGACATGGGCTGCGCGTTCTGCGCGATCCCGCAGTTCCGCGGCCGGCACCGGAGCCGCCCGCTCCCCGACATCGTCGCGGAAGTGAACGGGCTCGCGCGTCGCGGCATCCAGGAGGCCATCCTCGTCTCCCAGGACACGCTCGCCTACGGGCGCGATCTCTCCGGCAACGGCGACGTCGGCGATCTGCTCCTGGCGCTGTCCGAGACGCCGATGCCGTGGATCCGTCCCATGTATCTCCATCCCGCCCACGTCACCGAGCGGCTCATCGCCAAGTGGCAGCGGGCCCGCGTGGTGCCCTATCTCGACATGCCGGTGCAGCACGGCGACGACACGATCCTGCGCGCCATGCGGCGCGGCGTCACCGCGCAGCGAATGAAGGACGTCATCGCCCGGCTGCGCGACGCGATCCCCGGCGTCACCCTGCGCACCACCGTGCTGGTGGGCTTCCCGGGCGAGACGGAGGCCGCGTTCCAGAACCTGCTGGCCTTCGTGGAGGACGCGGGGTTCGACCGGCTCGGCGTCTTCACCTATTCGGTGGAGGAGGGCACGCCGGCCGCCGACATGCCGGATCAGGTGCCGGCCGAGACCATGGCGGAGCGCGCCCACCAGGTGCAGGACCTCCAGGACCGCCTGGTCTGGCCCCGCCAGAAAGCACTCTTCGGGACGCGCCAGACCGTGCTGGTGGACGGCCCGAGCGCGGACTCCGCGTTCCCCTTCGAGGGCCGCACCGCCGGACAGGCGCCCGAGATCGACGGCGTGGTGCTGCTGCGCGACCGCACGCTCACCCCGGGGCGCTTCGCGGAGGTCTCCATCGTCGAGGTCGAGGGCTACGAGCTCGTCGGGGAATAAGCGCCTCGGGCTGCTCGATCGCCTGGCCTTCGTGCTGGCCAGCGTCTTCGGCGCGGGCTACTCACCGGTGGCGTCGGGCACGGTCGGCAGCCTCGTCACCGCCGTGGCCATCTGGCTCCTGCCCTTCACGACGGTCCGGCTCGCCGTCACTCTGGTCGTGGTCACCCTCATCGGGCTCTGGGCCGGCTCGCGCGTGGAGCGCGTGCTCGGCCGGAAGGACCCGGGGGTGATCGTCATCGACGAGGTGGCGGGCATGCTGCTCTCGGTGATCGGGCTGCCGCGGTCCATCCCGGTGCTCGTCACCGCGTTCCTGCTCTTCCGGCTGTTCGACATCTGGAAGCCGTTCCCGGCCCGCGAGAGCCAGGCCCTCACCGGGGGCATGGGGGTGATGGTGGACGATCTCATCGCGGGCCTCTACACGCTGATCCTGATCATGGGCGCCCGCGCCCTCTTCGGCGTTCCCGCGTGAGCCGGCGGTGAGCCAGGCCTGGATCGTCACCGTCGGCGCCGCCCAGCTCGGCTCGGGCGACGATCCGGCGGGCCTCCTGGTGGCCCGGGCGCTCCTGGCGGAGGGCGTGCCGGTGGCCTCGCGCCAGGTCGTGGACGAGGAGGACACCGCGGTGGAGGAGGCGCTGCGCGGGGCGCTCGAGGCGGCCTCGCTCGTGGTGGTGCTGGCGCCGCCGGGCGGCTCGGGTGGCGAGGTGGTGCGGCGGGCGCTGTCCCGGCTCACCGGCGCGCGTCTCGTCCTGAACGACAAGCTGCTGGCCTCGCTCGAGGAGGAATTCGCCCGGCGCGGGCAGGCGATGCCGCGGCGGCTCGATCGCCTCGCGCTCCTGCCGCAGGGCGCGCTGCTCTGGCCGGCGGCGGGCGAGCCCGCGTGGGTGCTGGAGACGAAGCGGGCGGTGGTGGCCGTCCTGCCCGCGACCTCCACGGCGCTCGCCGCCCTCGTGGACGCGCAGCTCCGGCCCCTCGCGCGCCAGCGGTTCGGCGCGGGCGAGGCCACCGTGCTCCGCACGCTCCACACCACCGGCCTCTCGCCGGCCGACGCCGAGGAGCGCCTCGGCCGCTGGCTCGGCGCGGACGGGGCGGTCGCCGTCTCCTGCGCGCCGGTCGACGGCGACGTCTGGGTGCATCTCCGGGCCCGGGCGGCTTCCCGCAGCGCGGCGGAAGCGGCGCTGGCCCCGGTGGAGCGCGAGGTCCGCGAGGCGCTCGGGCCCGATTGCTGGGGCCGGGATGAAGACACCCTCGAAGTCGTGGTGGGCCGGCTCCTGCTGGAGCGCCGGCTCACCGTCTCGATGGCGGAGTCCTGCACCGGCGGCCTGGTCGGGCACCGGCTGACCAATATCGCGGGCTCCTCGCGCTACGTCGAGCGGGGCGTCGTCGTCTACTCCAACCAGGCCAAGGAGGAGATGCTCGGCGTGCCCGCGGAGATGCTGCGTGCCCACGGCGCGGTGAGCGCCCCGGTGGCGGAAGCGATGGCCGCGGGCATCTGCCGCATCTCGGGCTCGGCGTGCGGGCTCGCGGTGACGGGCATCGCCGGGCCCGACGGCGGCACGCCCGGCAAGCCGGTGGGCACCGTGTTCATCGCGGCGGCCGCGCCGGGCGCCGATGGGCCGCGGATCCAGGT
The DNA here is from genome assembly GCA_041478145.1 of Methylomirabilia bacterium. Taxonomy (GTDB): domain Bacteria; phylum Methylomirabilota; class Methylomirabilia; order Rokubacteriales; family CSP1-6; genus CAMLFJ01. Next base: position 5,185 of record JBGOVO010000049.1, on the reverse strand, counting down.
GCGCCGGTTCCGCTTCCCGGGTGGCCGGGAGGCGGTGAAGTGGCAGTCCTCGCAGGCCGCGCTCGACATGCTGCGCCGCGCCCTCTCGTCGCGGGCGTGATCCGGTCCTTCGTCGCCCTCCTCCTCACGGACGCCCTGCGCCAGGCCATCGCGGCCACGATCGAGCGGCTCCGGCCGCTGGCCTCGACGGTGGCCTGGGTGCCGCCGCAGAACCTCCACGTCACGCTGCAGTTCCTGGGTGGCCAGACCGAGGAGCGCCTGGCCGCGGCCGAGGCCGCGCTGGACGACGCGGCGGCGCGAAGCGCCCCGATCGAGGTCACCTTCCACGGCATCGGGGCCTTCCCCGGGATCGAGCGGCCTCGCATTCTCTGGATCGGCCTGGCCCAGGGCGCGCTCGAGGCGCGGGCGCTGCAGGCCCGGATCACCGCCGCGCTGGCCGCGCAGGGATTCCCGGCGGAAGATCACCCGTGGCATCCGCACGTCACGATCGGACGCGTCTACGACGAGCGGCGCTGGCGGCACGAGGCCGGCCCGGCGCTGCGGAGCGCGCTGGCGCACGCCGCCACCACGAGCTTCGGCACGCTGCGGGTCGCGGAGGTGGCGCTCATGCGGAGCGATCTCTCCCCGGCGGGCGCCCGCTACACCGAGCGCCGCCTCGTGAGCTTGACCGCGCCCGCGCACGGCGTATCCGACGCGGGACATTGACAGCATCCGCGCGCGCTCGCACACTGCTCGTGATTCGGGACGGCTGGTTCGTTGACTTTGATCGCAACGCGCCCGTATATTGGGGAAACTTGTTGAGCCATCGAGCCGTTTCGTTGTCCTCTCGGGTCCGCAAGGGCCCCTTCCACCCGTAGCCGAGGAGATCAGCATGGCTGACGTCAAGACCGACCGCCGCCAGGCCCTGGACCTAGCGCTTGCCTCGATCGACCGCCAGTTCGGCAAGGGCGCCATCATGCGCCTGGGCCAGGGCAGTATCTTCGACGAGATCTCCGTCATCCCCACGGGAGCCCTCCAGCTCGACGTCGCGCTGGGCATCGGCGGCATTCCCCGCGGCCGCGTCACGGAGATCTACGGCCCGGAGTCCTCCGGCAAGACCACGCTGGCGCTCCACATCATCGCCGAGGCGCAGCGCATGGGCGGCACCGCCGCCTTCATCGACGCCGAGCACGCGCTCGATCCCATCTACGCCAAGAACCTCGGCGTCAACACCGACGAGCTCCTGATCTCCCAGCCCGACACCGGCGAGCAGGCGCTCGAGATCGCGGAGACGCTGGTGCGCTCCAACGCGGTCGACGTGATCGTGATCGACTCGGTGGCCGCGCTGGTACCGCGCGCGGAGCTCGACGGCGACATGGGGGACTCGCTGCCGGGTCTGCAGGCGCGCCTCATGTCGCAGGCCCTGCGCAAGCTCACCGCCGCCATCTCGCGCTCCGGCGGCTCGGTGATCTTCATCAACCAAATCCGTGAAAAGATAGGCGTAATGTTCGGCTCGCCCGAGACGACGACCGGTGGGCGGGCGCTCAAGTTCTACTCCTCTATACGACTCGACATCCGCCGGCAGGACACCATCAAGAACGGCACCGAGGCCATCGGGGTCCGGACCAAGGTCAAAGTAGTGAAGAACAAGCTTTCTCCGCCCTTCCGGGAGGCCGAATTCGACGTCATCTACGGGGAGGGCATCTCCAAGGAGGGGTCGGTCCTGGACCTGGCCGCGGAGCACAATGTTGTCGAAAAATCCGGCACTTGGTACACCTATAAGAGTGAGCGGATCGGGCAGGGACGGGAGAACGCCAAGCGGTACCTGAAGGACAATCCCAAGATCTTGGCTGACCTCGAGGTGAAAGTCCGCGCTGCGCTGGGCCTCAAGCCGATTGGGGGGGCGCCGCAGCCGGCGCCGGAGAAGGCAGCCAAGTAGGAGCGAGCCACGATGGAACTCCAGCAGCTGCTGGCGGAGACCGCGCAGCGGAAGGCCTCGGACCTGCATTTGAAGTCGGGCTCGAAGCCGATCCTGAGGATCCACGGCCACCTCGAGGTGCAGGACGACCTGCCTCTGGTCACCCGCGAGTTCATCGACAAGATGGCCGAGAGCCTGCTCGGCGAGCGCCGGGTGAACATGCTGATGGAAGGCCGCGAGATGGACCTGGGCTACATGCTGCCCGGCATCGGCCGCTTCCGCTGCAACCTCTTCCTCGCCATGGGCGAGGTGCGCGGCGTCTTCCGGCACGTGCCCGAGCGCATTCCCGCTTTCCAGGAGCTGCACCTGCCCAAGGTGCTGGAGCGGCTCTCCATGGAGCGCCGCGGGATGATCCTCGTCACCGGCATCACCGGCTCCGGCAAGTCGACCAGCCTGGCCTCCATGATCGACTTCATGAACCGCGGCCGGAACGACCACATCGTGACCATCGAGGACCCGATCGAGTTCGTGCACCAGGACAAGAAGTGCGTGATGAGCCAGCGCGAGATCGGCCACGACTCGATGAACTTCGCCCAGGCCCTGCGGGCCGCGCTCCGCGAGGACCCCGACATCATGCTGGTCGGCGAGCTGCGCGACGTGGAGACCATGGAAGTGGGTCTCCACGCGGCGGAGACGGGCCACCTGGTGCTCTCCACGCTCCACACCCTGAATGCGTCGGAGACCATCAACCGGATGATCTCCATGTTCCCGCCCCACCAGGAGGATCAGATCCGGGGGCAGCTCGCCTCGGTCATCCAGGGCATCGTCTCGCAGCGCCTGGTGGTGCGCGCCGACGGCCGCGGCCGCGTGCCCGCAGTCGAGGTCATGATCGCCACCGGCCTCATCCGCGACTGCATCCGCGAGTCCGAGAAGACGCCGCAGATCCCGAGCGTCATCGCGGCGGGCACGGCCCAGTACGGCATGCAGACCTTCGATCAGTCGCTGCTCCAGCTCTACCGCGAAGAGCTGGTGACGTACGAGACCGCCCGCGACGCGGCCACCAACCCCGACGACTTCGACCTCAAGGTGAAGGGCATCTTCTCCACGAGCGAGATGACGTGGGAGCATCCCGGCGGGAGCACGACCGCCTCCACCCCGCCGCCGCCCGCGGCGGCCGGGATCGGCGCCGCGCCCGCGCCCGCCGGGCGCAGCCCCTTCGTCAAGCGGGGGTAACGCGTGCCCGGGCGCCGGGCTCACCGCGCCGGGGAGCCGCGCCCGAAGCCGACGCTGGATGAGAAGGCCGCCAGACTGGCGGCCTTCGATCTTTTGGCCCGCAAGGCGTGGAGCGGCCGGGAGCTGACGGGCCGCCTGCGCCGCCGCGGGGCCCCCGCCGACATCGCCCGGGCCGTGGTGGCCGATCTCACAGCCCGCGGCTACGTCGACGACCAGGCCTTCGCGCGCTGGTGGGCCGAGGCCCGCGCCCGCGGACGTCGCGTGGGCAGCCGCCGACTCCGCCAGGAGCTCCACGCGAAAGGCATTCCCCGCGAGATGGTCGAGGCGGCGATCACCGCCGCGTTCGAGGAGGTGGGCGAGTCCGAGCGGGCGCTCGCGGCCGGCCGGCGCCGGCTGCCCGCCCTGCGGCGCGGCCAGGCGGCCCGCGTGCCCGCCCGGCTGGCCGACTATCTCCTGCGGCGCGGCTATCCGGCCTCCGCGGTCCGCCACGCGGTGCGCGTCCTGCTGGCCGAGGGTGGGGACGACCTCCCGGTCGGCGACGAGGAGGGCGGCGTATAATAACGACCCTATGACCGGCAGCCAGATCCGGGAGCGCTTTCTCGAGTATTTCCGCCGCCGCGGGCACACCGTGGTGCGGTCCTCCCCGCTGGTGCCGGCCCAGGATCCCACCCTGCTGTTCACCAACGCGGGCATGGTGCAGTTCAAGTCGGTCTTCCTCGGAGAGGAGCGGCGCGACTACGTGCGGGCGGTCACCGCCCAGAAGTGCGTCCGCGCGGGCGGCAAGCACAACGACCTGGAGAACGTGGGCCGCACCGCCCGGCACAACACCTTCTTCGAGATGCTGGGCAACTTCTCCTTCGGGGACTACTTCAAGGAGGACGCGATCCGGTTCTGCTGGGAGCTGCTGACCGAGGACTTCGGGCTCCCCAAGGACCGGCTCAAGGCCACCGTCTTCACCGACGACGACGACGCCTTCGCGCTCTGGAAGCGAGTCGCCGGGCTCGGCGAGGACCGCGTCCTCCGCCTGGGCGAGAAGGACAACTTCTGGGCGATGGGGGACACCGGCCCGTGCGGACCGTGCTCCGAGGTGCACTTCCACCAGGGCGACCATCTGCCCTGCGCCGAGGAGCAGGCGGGGCGGACCTGCCAGGGGCCGGCCTGCGACTGCGATCGCTGGGTCGAGATCTGGAACCTGGTCTTCATGCAGTTCAACCGGGACGCGAGCGGCACGCTGACGCCGCTCCCCAAGCCCTCGATCGACACCGGCATGGGGCTCGAGCGCCTCGCGGCGGTGCTCCAGGGCAAGCAGTCGAGCTTCGACACCGACCTGCTCCGTCCGCTCATCGCCGACGTCGAGAAGCGGTGCGGCACGGCGTACGGCCGCGACGAGGAGGCGGACGTGTCGATGCGGGTGATCGCCGATCACGCGCGCGCGGCCGCCTTCCTGATCACCGATGGTGTCACCCCGTCGAACGAATGGCGCGGCTACGTGCTCCGGCGGATCATGCGCCGGGCCATGCGCCACGGCCGCATGCTGGGGCTGGAGGCGCCTTTCCTCTGGGACGTCACGGGGAGCGTCGTGGCGGTGATGGGCGACGCGTACCCGGAGATCCGCGAGGCGCAGGCCCGGGTGGCCGAGACGGTACGCCAGGAAGAGGAGCGCTTCGCCGAGACCCTCGACCTCGGCATGGCCAGGATCCGCGAGTACCTGGGCGCGCGCGCGGGCGACGCGAGTCGGAGCCACGCGGGTGACGCTAGACCGATAGTCGACGGCCGCTTTCTGTTCACCCTCTACGACACCCACGGCTTTCCGTTCGACCTGGCCCAGGAGGTCTTCGAGGACGCCGGCTTCAGGGTGACGCCGGAGACGCAGGAAGCCTTCGACGCCGAGATGGAGGTGCAGCGCGAGCGCGCCCGCGCCAAGGCGTCGTTCGGGGCGGGTGACAGCGGCGAGCCGAGCGTGGCCATCTATCAGCGGCTCTCCGCGGAGCTGTCCAAGCCCCAGTTCCTGGGCTACGGCGAGCTGGCCGCGCCCGCGCGCATCCTCGCCCTGGT
>JBGOVO010000390.1:0-3621 GCA_041478145.1 Methylomirabilia bacterium | reverse complement strand
CCCTGCCCCTGCTCGGTGATGCTCGAGAGCACCGTCAGCTTGCCGGTCGGCTCGAGGCGGATCGTGGTGCCGTCCTGCGATGAGATGCGCGCGCCGCCCGTCCCGTAGGTCTGCGCGCCCGGCACCGTCAGGTCGATGAAGACGCAGAGGCCGAGCCCGCGGTAGACGCCGCGGCCGCGCAGCCCGTCCCGCTCCACGCAGAGCGACCGGTAGCCCGACAGCGCCAGCACCGCGTCGAGCGACTCCTCGTGCGAGAGCCGCTCGAAGAAGAGCCCGGTGGGCGCGGTGTACGGATACATGTCGGCGGTCAGGAGATTGCGCCGGCGCACCGCGACGGGATCGAGCCCCAGCTCGCGCGCCACGCGGTCGACCATGGCCTCCATGACGAGCGCGGCGACCGGGTGCCCGACCGCGCGGTACTGGGACATCGGCGTCTTGTTCTGGAACACCACCCGCCCGCGCGCCTCGTAGTCGCGGAAGCGGTACGGGCCCGGGGTGGTGCGCAGGACCTGACCGCTCTCGACCACGCTCGAGCGCGGATACATCGAGAAGGGGCCGACGGGCGCCAGGTCGTCGAGGCGCATCCCGAGGATCGTCCCGTCGCGCTTCACCGCCACCTCCGCGGTGACCCGATGGTCGCGCGAGTGGATGTCGGTCTGGAACGACTCGACGCGGTCCGCGAGGAACTTCACGGCCCGGCCGAGCATCACGGCCAGCGCGCAGGTCGCGATCTCGTCCGGATACGTGTGGATCTTGAGGCCGAAGGAGCCCCCGACGTCCTTGTTGATCACGCGCACGCGGTGCTCGGGAATCCGGAGATGCCGCGACAGGATGTCGTGCATCATGTACGGCGCTTGCCCGGAGTGGTACACGGTGAGCGTCTCGTCGGCCGGGTCGTAGTCCGCCAGCACGACCCGCGGCTCCAGGCTGACCACGGTGTGCCGTCCGGTGTCGAAGATGTCCCGGTAGACCGCGTCCGCCGCGCGGAACGCGGCGTCCACGTCGCCCGACTTCACCCGCGACTCGAGCACGAGGTTGTCACCCAGCTCCGGGTGGATGACCGGCGTCCCGGGGGCGAGCGCCGCCTCGGCGTCCACCACCGGCGGGAGCGGCTCCCACGTCACGCGCACGCGGGCGCAGCCGTCCTCCGCGAGCGCGCGCGACTCCGCCACGACCGCGACCACCGGCTCGCCCTGCCACACCGCCTTGTCCAGCGCGAGCGGATACTGCGGCGCGGACTTCATGCTCGCGTAGTTCTTGAGCACGCCCACCCAGGGCTCGCAGCGCGCGGCCAGCTCGCGACCGGTCACCACCGCGACCACGCCGGGCAGCGCGGCCGCCTCGGTGGTGTCGATGGCGGCGATGCGCGCGTGGGCGTGGGGCGACCGCACGAACGCGGCGTGGAGGAGCCGCGGCACCGCCACGTCGTCGGTGTAGAGACCCCGGCCGGCGACGAGCCGCGCGGTCTGGGGCCGCACCACCGAGCGGCCAACGTAGCCGCCCTCGCCAAGAGCAGCCTGGGCCGCGGCCCGCCCTTGCCGGCCGGTGGCCGCGTTGATGACCGCCTGCACGATGGCATGGTAGCCGGTGCACCGGCAGTAGTTGCCGCCCAGGGCCTCCCGGACGGCCACCGGGTCCGGATGCGGCTCGCGCTCGAGCAGCTCGTGCGCGGTGAGCAGCATCCCGGACGTGCAGAAGCCGCACTGCAGCGCATTCTCCATGCGGAAGGCCTGCTGCAGCGCGGCGATGGCGCCGCTCGCGGCCAGGCCCTCGATGGTCTCGACGCGACAGCCGTCGGCCTGGGCGGCGAGCATCAGGCAGCCCCGGATCGCCTTGCCGTCCACCCGGACGGTGCAGGCGCCGCAGACGCCGTGCTCGCAGCCGATGTGCGAGCCGGTCAGCTCGAGCTCGTACCGGAGGAAGTCGACCAGGTTCTGCCGCGGCTCGACCTCCCGCGAGACCGCGGCGCCGTTGACGGTCAGGGCGATCTTCAGGAGACGTTCTCCGCCAGCCGGCTCACCACGCGCGAGAGCAGCACGCGGGCGAGATGCCGGCGCAGGGCGGGCGAGCCGTGGATGTCGCTCGGCGGGTCGAGATCGCCGTCCAGCGCGCGTCCCGCGGCGCTCAGCGTATCGGCGTCGGCGCGCCGGCCGACCAGGACGGCCTCGGCACCGTGAGCCCGGACGGGCCGCGGGCCAACGCCGAAGAACACGAGCCGCGCCTCGCCGACCGCCGCGCCCTCGAAGCGCACCCGCGCGGCGAGCCCGGCGAGCGCGAAGTCACCCTGGCGGCGCGCCAGCTCCTCGAACCCGGAGCGCCACCCTGGCGCGGCGCGCGGCACCGCGACCTCCGTCACGATCTCCCCCGGCTCGAGCGCCGTCGTGTAGATGCCGCGGAAGAAGTCCGCCGCCGCCACGGCCCGCGACCCGCGGCGGCTCCTCAGGTGAATCATCGCCTCGAGCGCCACCGCGCACGCCGGCAGCTCGGCGGCGGGATCGGCCAGCGCGAGGCTCCCCCCGACGGTCCCGCGCGCCCGGATCGCGGCGTGGCCCACGTGGGGCACCGCCGCCGCGAGCAGCGGCGCGTGCTCCCGCACGAGCGGCGACGCCTCGAGCGCCTCCTGCCGCGTGAGCGCGCCGATGACGAGCCCCTCGGGCGTCACCCGGATGGTGTCGAGGCCGGGCAGCCGGTTGATGTCGATGACCGCGCGCGGCGTGGCCAGCCGCATGTTGAGCGCGGGCACGAGGCTCTGGCCCCCGGCGAGGAGGCGGCCGTCGTCGCCGTAGCGATCGAGGAGGTCGAACGTCTCGGCAAGCGAGGACGGGCGGTGGTACTCGAACGGGGCCGGCTTCATGCCCGCCTATCCTGCCTCAGCGGCGGAACGAGGTAAAGAGCGGGTGTCAAGAGGGCCGCCGTGGGCCCCGGACCGACGAGCGGAAGCCGAGCTCTCCAGGGCGTGCGAGAGACCCAATTCAGGTGCTACGACTGCGGACCTCGGGACGATTGCTCTCCTTCCAGCATTTCAGATGCGCTACTTCATTTATTCTACCGGGCACGTCGAGCCACTTCTCCTTCGCCTCGATCTCCTCGGAGCAGAAGACGCAGACCAACACCTTGGGCATGTGGCACCTCCTTGTTCGCCGTGCCCGCGTACCATTTGCTCGCCCCCATCCTGCTCCTCGGCATAGGGAACGTCCTCCTCGGTGTGGCCGAAGCACGTAGACACGGCAGCGGTCAGCCGGTATGCGACTCCCGGGAAGGCCTGCTTGGGATGCATGTTACACCGATAACGGGCGAGGGCCGATGATGCCCCTCCGAGCTTTCTGATCGCCGGACAACGTACGGCCCCTGCCGTTGCCGGCAAGGGCCGCAGTGCCTGGATCCGGGTCTCCGGACCTAGAAGTCCCCGTGCGACATGGGCGGGCCCGCCGCCGGCTTGTCCTCGGGCAGGTCGGTGATCAGCGCCTCCGTCGTCAGCAGCAGCGAGGCCACCGACGCCGCGTTCTGCAGCGCCACCCGCTCCACCTTGGTGGGGTCGATGATGCCGGCCTGGATCATGTCCACGAACTCCAGCGACTCCGCGTCGAAGCCGCGGGTCACCACCTTCTCGGCCTTGACCTT
>JBGOVO010000019.1:0-22189 GCA_041478145.1 Methylomirabilia bacterium | reverse complement strand
GCGCTCAGCGGTGATCCACCGCGGCCCATCAAGCCCTTGAGAAAGTACCGCGGCCTCGCGGGAGGGGCGGGGGTGGGGGCGCGGGCTCCCTCCCGGGAGCCGTGTCTTCTGCGCGTTGCCGAAGCCGCACGTCCCCATCTCGTGGCTCCATTGAGTGGAGCAGGGGAGTGCGGGTCAGCGTGTTCCGGCGAGGGCCCCCCGCCGCCCCCGCCCGGCGCGACCGGTCAGCCAACACGTGTCCGAACCCGCCCGAGATGACGCATATCTCCGGGGATTCTACACGAGGCCTCGACTTGGCGGAGGCCAGTCGTAGACTGCGCCCGATCTTTCCTTCCGCGCCTTCGAGGGGGGCACCGCGCTGCACTGGGCCTATTTCGCGGGCGCGCCCACCGTGGCAGCGCGGCTGATCCAGCACGGCGCCGACACCACGCTCCGCGATCCCGTGCTAGGCTGCACGCCTGAGGCCTTCGGGATCTGCGTGGCCGCGAGCTGGGGGTGGGTGTCGAAGGTGCGGCAGCGGCTGGTCGAGGACCGCGACCTCGTCAGCGCGGCGAGCGCGCGCGGCGGCCCGCTGCACGAGGCGGCGCGGGCGGGGAGCCTGGAGGCCGTGAAGCTCCTGCTGGAGGCGGGAGCGGATCCGGAGCGGCGCAACCCGGAGGGCCGGACGGCGCTCGATCTGGCGCGGGAACGGCCGGATCGCGCCGGATGCGCGAAGATGGCGGAGTGGCTGGTGGGGAGTTCACCCGAAACGAGGAGGCCGTGATGTTCTTCGAGCTGCGACAGTACGTCGTGCGTCCGGGGCAGCAGGAGCAGTGGGTCAAGTGCATGGAAGAGGAGATCATCCCGTTCCAGGTCAAGATGGGCATGGTGATCCTGGGCAGCTTCGTGGGCGAGGAGGACCAGTCCGTCTACGTGTGGATCCGTCGCTTCGAGAGCGAGGCGGAGCGCAAGCGCCTCTACGACCTCGTGTATCAGAGCGACTACTGGAAGAACGAGATCTCCCCGCGCGTCGGGCAGATGATCGACCGCGAGCAGATCAAGGTGCAACGGATCGTGGCGACGCCCCACTCCGTGATCCAGTGAGCGTCGGCGCGTGAGCGTCACGCCGCTCGAGGCCGCGCGCACGCTCGGGCCCCTGATCCGCTCCTCCGCTCCGGAGACGGACGCGCTGCGCGAGCTGCCGCGGCCGCTCTTCGAGGCGATGGCGGACGCGGGGCTCTTCCAGCTCGCGATGCCGCGGGCCCTCGGCTGCCCGGAGCTGGATCTGCCGACCTACATCCAGGTGATCGAGGAGATCGGCAAGGCTGACGCGAGCACCGGCTGGGTGACGAACCAGGTGGCGATCTTCGCAACGTACGCGGCGCGGATGCCGCCCGCCGCGGCGCGCGCCATCTGGCTCGACACCCCCCGCAGCGTGGTGGCCAATACGCCGCTGGCCAACGCGCAGGCCATCGTGGTGCCCGGCGGCTATCGGGTCACCGGCCGCCAGGGCTTCTCCACCGGCTGCCGGCACGCCTCGTGGCTGGCCGCGCACGCCACCGTCTCCGAGGAGGGCCGCCCTCGGCTGGACGAGGGCCAACCCGAGCTGCGCTATTGCTTCGTGCCGCGGGCGGAAGCCGAGCTGCTCGATACCTGGCAGGTCCGCGGCATGCGCGGCACCGGCACGCATCACTTCGCGGTGAACGACGTCTTCGTGCCGGAGGAGCGGACCGTCAAGTCGGTCACCGCGCCGCTGGTCGAGACCGGCCCGCTCTACCGCATCCCGAGGACGCTCGTGTTCGCCTCGGGCGACGCCGCGGTCGCCCTCGGCACCGCGCGGAGCTGCCTCGCCACCTTCACGGAGCTGGCCACCACCAAGACCCCGCGGGCCATGGAGGCGCTGCTGCGCGATCAGGTGATGGTCCAGAACGAGGTGGGCCACGCCGAGGCCCTGCTGCGGTCCGGGCGCGCGTTCCTGACCGAGACGGTCGGGCAGCTCTGGGCGAACCTGACCGCGACCGGCGCCATCACGCTGGACCAGCGGGCGACCCTGCGCCTGGCCACCACGCACGCCATCCGCCTCGCGGTGCAGATCGTGGACAAGGTCTACAACATGGCGGGGGCGACCGCGGCGTACGAGAGCAATCCGATCCAGCGCCACTTCCAGGACGTCCACGTGATGAGCCAGCACCTGCAGGCGCGCCTCGCCCACTACGAGCTGGTGGGTCGCCACTGGCTCGGCCTCAAGGTCGACGAGACCCGGCTGTAAGGGCGCGCCGGCCCCGAGCCCTGACCCCGGACCAGGAGGAGACGGAATGGCGGCCAACCAGCCCGACCAGACGCCCACCGACATCTCTCGCCGCGGCTTCCTTCAGTGGGCACTCGCCTCGGGCGCGGTGGCGCCCGCGGCGCTCCTCGCCCCGCGCGGGGCGGGACGGGCGTGGGCCCAGGAGACCCCGAAGAAGGGGGGCACGCTGCGGGTCGGCTTCTACATCGAGGCGGCCACGATGGATCCGCATCTCTCGGGCAGCAAGATCGATCGGCAGGTCTACCACAACATCTACGAGCCGCTCGTGGTGCTCGACGCCAACCTGGGCATCAAGCCGGGCCTGGCCGAGTCCTGGCAGCAGCCCGATCCCAAGACGCTCGTCTTCAAGCTGCGCCGCGGGGTGAAGTTCCACGACGGCACCGACTTCAACGCGGAGGCGGTGAAGTTCAACTTCAACCGCATGAAGACCGAGCCCAAGTCGGTGCGCAAGGGCGAGGTGGCCAGCATCGACACGGTGGACGTGGTGGACGCCTCCACCGTGAAGCTCAATCTCAAGCGGCCCGACGCGGCGCTGCTCGCCACCCTGACCGACCGCGCGGGCATGATGGTCTCCCCGAAGACCGCCCAGGAGCGCGGGGCCGAGCTCGAGCGCAACGCCAAGGGCGCGGGCACCGGGCCCTTCGTGTTCGTGGAATGGGTCAAGGACGACCACCTGCTGATCCGGCGCAACGACGCCTACTGGAACAAGCAGGGCGGCCCGTACCTCGAGCAGATCCGCTACCGGCCCATCCCGGACGACACCGTCAAGCTGCAGAGCCTGCAGGCGGGCGAGATCCACGTGATGGACTACGTGCAGCCCCGCGACGTGGCGGGGGTGAAGGCCGACAAGAACGTGGTGGTCCTCGACGTGCCGTCGCTGGCCGACTTCGCCTACCAGTTGAACCACACCAGGCCGCCCTTCGACAACAAGGCGCTGCGGCAGGCGGTGGCGCTCAGCCTCGACCTCGAGCAGATCGTGAAGGGCGTATGGCTCAACGTCGGGGTCCCCGCCAACGGGCCGATTCCTCCCACGAGCTGGGCCTACGACCGGTCGATCCCGTTCATCAAGCGCGATCTCGCGAAGGCCAAGGCCAAGCTGGCGGAAGGCGGCAAGCCGGGCGGCTTCGCCTTCACGATGACGACCAACAATATCCCGATCAACGTGCAGGAGGCGGAGGTCATCCAGGCCCAGCTCGCCGAGGCCGGCATCACCGTGAAGATCAAGCTGGTGGACTCGGCCACCCTGATCTCGGACGGCAACGGGAAGAACTTCGAGATGATCAGCTACCAGTGGAGCGGGCGGCCCGACCCCGACGGCAACACCTACCAGTTCTACCGGACCACCCCCGGCACGTCGCTCAACTGGTCCGGCATCTCCAATCCCCAGATCGACGCGCTGCTCGACAAGTCGCGCGAGGTCGCGAGCCAGGCCGAGCGCAAGAAGCTCTTCAGCCAGCTCACCCGGATCCTGCAGGACGAGCTGCCGATGGTGTTCATCATCCACCCGATCGAGCCCAAGGCCTTCAGCCCGCGCGTGCAGGGCTACGACCCGATCCCGGACGGGATGATGCGCTTCAAGGACGTCTGGCTGAAGTAGCCCGGCGGCGGCCGCGGTGGGCCTGCTGATCCTCCGCCGTCTCGTCGCGACGATCCCGGTCCTGCTGCTCGTCACCGCCGGGGTGTTCGCCCTCATCCACCTCACGCCCGGCGACCCGATCGACGCGATGATGGCGGAGTCGGTGGACGACAGCGTGAAGCGGGAGCTGCGGCGCGATCTGGGCCTGGACCGGCCGCTCTACCTCCAGTACGCGACGTGGATGGGCCGCCTGCTCCAGGGGGACCTCGGCCGCTCCATCCGCAATCGCGAGCCGGTCATCGAGAACGTCGGCCACCGGATCAAGCCGAGTCTCCAGCTCGCCGGCCTCGCCATGGCCATCTCGCTGCTGGTGGCCACCCCCATCGGCATCCTCTCGGCGGCGCGGCGCAACTCGGCGGTCGACCGCGTCGGCACGACCTTCGCGCTCTTCGGCATCTGCATGCCGAACTTCCTCATCGCCCTGCTCCTGATCTTCGTCTTCGGCGTGACCCTCCGCTGGCTGCCGATCTCGGGCTACGTGGATCCGCTGGAGGAGCCGTGGGACGGCCTGCGCTCGCTCGCGCTGCCCGCGATCACGCTCGGCCTTGCCCTGGCCGCGGTCATCACCCGCACCCTGCGCTCGAGCATGCTGGAGGCGCTCTCCGAGGACTACATCCGCACCGCGCGCGCCAAGGGCCTCTCCGACGGCGCGGTGATCCGCCGGCACGCGCTCAAGAACGCCCTGATCCCGGTGGTCACCGTGCTCGGCCTGCAGCTCGGGACGCTGATCGGCGGCGCGGTGATCACCGAGTACGTCTTCGCGCTCCCGGGGGTCGGGCGCCTGGTGGTGGACGCCGTCTTCGCGCGTGATTACCCGCTGGTGCAGGGGGTCGTGCTGCTGATCGCGGTGGGATTCATCGTGAGCAATCTCGCGGTGGATCTCCTCTACGGGTGGATCGACCCGCGCATCCGGCACCGCTAGCGTCATGGCCACCATCCTCGTGGCGCCCGCCCCGTCCCGCTCGGTCCGCGACCGGCGCTGGGGCACCCTGCGCCGCGCCGCCCGGGCGCGCCTGGCGCCCTTTGGCGCCGCGGTCATGCTGCTGGCCGTCGCGGCGGCGGTGCTCGCGCCGGTGGTGGCGCCCTACGACCCGCTCAAGCAGAACCTCGACAACACCCTGGCCCGCCCCGACCGGACCCACCTCATGGGCACCGACAACGTGGGCCGCGACGTGCTCTCGCGGGTGATCTGGGGCACGCGGGTGTCGCTGGTGGCGGGCTTCGGCTCGGTGGTCATCGCGGTGCTGGTGGGCGGCGTGCTGGGGCTCGTGGCCGGCTACGCGGGCGGCGGCGTGGACAATCTCGTCATGCGGCTGATGGACGCGGTGCTGTCGTTCCCGCCGCTGGTGCTGGCCCTGGCCCTGGGCGCGGTGCTCGGGGCCGGGCTCACCGGCGTGGTCATCGCGCTCGGGGTGGTCTACACGCCCACCTTCGCCCGGCTCATGCGCGGGCAGGTGCTCGCGATCACCGCGCGCGAGTACGTGGACGCGGCCCGCGCGCTGGGGGTGCCGGGCTGGCGCATCGCCTGGACCCACGTGCTCCCGAACGCCACCGCGCCCATCGTGGTCCAGGCCTCGCTGAGCGTGGCCTTCGCGATCCTGGCCGAGGCCTCCCTGTCGTTCCTCGGCCTGGGCATCCAGCCGCCGGGGGCCTCCTGGGGCAGCATGATCAATGCCGGGCGGGGGTACCTCCAGCAGGCCCCCTGGATCGTCTTCGGCCCCGGCGCGGCCCTCTTCGTCACGGTGGTCGGCCTCAACTTCGTGGGCGACGCCATCCGCGACGCGCTCGACCCGCGGCTGCGCGTCTGAGGTATGATCGTGGCCATGAGGCGGATCCCATACCTGCTGGCGGCCGGCGTGCTGATCCTGGCGGGGCCGTCGCTCGCGCTTGCCGACGTCCGGGAAGAGGCCAACAAGAAGGCGGTCGTCGAGTTCTACGAGAAGGCGCTCAACCAGAAGGACTTCGAGGCCGCCGCCACGTACTTCGGTCACCACTACGTGCAGCACAACCCCAACGCGCCCGACGGCATCGAGGGGTTCAAGGCCTTCCTGGGCTTCCTGCGCGAGAAGTTCCCGCAGTCGAAGAGCGAGATCAAGCGGGTGTTCGCCGAGGGCGACTACGTCATCCTCCACGTGCACGCGGTCCGCACGCCGGGGGAGCGGGGCTCGGCCATCGTGGACATCTTCAGGCTGGAGAACGGCAAGATCGTCGAGCACTGGGACGTGGTCCAGCCGATTCCCGAGAAGGCAGCCAACTCGAACGGAATGTTCTAGACGCGCGGAGGGACATCATCATGGCAGACGTGCAGACGCCCCGCGGCATCAACCACCTGGTCCTGAACGTGCGGGACATCGAGGTCTCGCACCGCTTCTGGACCGAGATCATGGGTTTTCGCTGTGTGGCCGAGCTGAAGCCGCGGCCGGACCGCGTGCGTCCCAAGATGCGCTTCTACAGCGGCGTCTCCGAGAGCGGTGACGTGACGCACCACGATCTGGCCCTCGCCGAGGCCCCGCGCCGCGAGGGGGCGAGCGACACGGAGCATGAGACCTGGAGCCTGATGCGCGGGGGCGTGGGCCTCAACCACGTGGCCATCGCCTGGCCGGACCGCGAGTCCTGGCTCAAGCAGATCGAGTACCTCCGGGAGAAGGGCGTGACCTTCCACCGGCGCATCAACCACGGCATGACCCACAGCGTGTACATCTCGGACCCGGACGGCCATGGGATCGAGGTGCTCTACGAGCTGCCGCGGGAGGTGTGGGAGCACGACATCGACGCGGCCCAGAACTACGCCGAGGTGCTCCCGACCGAAGGGGTGGAGTCGCTCCAGGACCGGGTCGACAATCCCGTATTCGGTGGGCCCGTATTCGGCGGGTCGGTACTGGGCGAGGCTCGCGCGCGCGGCTGAGCTGCCGGGGCGCCGCTAGGACGCGATCTCGAACTCGATCCGTCCGAGGCCTGACCCTTCCACCGGCACCACCCCGTCGGTGACGCGGAGCCGGTCGGCCGCGACGGCGCCCCGCGCCAGCAGTCGGCCGCGCGTGATCTCCATGCGCTGCGCCACCAGGGCCCTCGCCGCCGCGTCGGGGTTCGGCTCCTGCTTCGCCAGCTCCGCCACGATGGCGTCGAGCCCGCCCGGAGCGGGCCGGCCCGGGAAGCGCTCGGCGAAGAGCCGAGCCGCGACCGTCTCTGCCCCCGTCTGCCCCGCCTCGCGGGCGGCCCCGTCGATGCGCCGGCGGACCGCGTCCCGCTTCAGGGCCGCGATGTCGTCCACGGTCAGGATCGGCTTCATGGCGAGCGTCACGCCGGGGGCGTCGCGCAGGAAGTTGGCCAGGCGCTCGGCGTGCTCGTCGAACCCGCGCGAGAAGCGCGTGCTACCCGCCTCGAAGTAGACCGGCCAGATCCGTACCGTCTCGATGCGCGCGTCCTCGGTGTAGAAGATCTTGCCCACCCAGCTCACCGGCAGCGCCATCACCCCGACCGCCGTCTTCCGCACCGCCTCCCAGAACGCGTCGCTCATGTCGAACTGGCGCGACGCGAGGTCGCCGGACACCGGCACGGAAAGGCGGATCTCGCCGCGGGCGTTCTTGAGCAGCGAGACCAGGAGGCCGAAGGGCACCCCGACCCGGTCGCGCACCTCGTCGCCGCGGCGGGACGGCACGTACTCGGGCTGGCCGATCAGCACCTCGTTGGTGGCCTCGACCCGGTTGTCGGCCACCTTGTCGCGCACGGTGGCGCCTACGGCGCCGCGGCGCGCGACCCAGCCGATCAATTTGTTGCTGTACGGATTGACGCGCGGGAGCGGGAAGTCGGTGAGCTTGCCCTCGAGATCGAAATTGAGCGGCCCGCCGATCGCGCCCACCGCGCCCTTCAGCTCGAAAGGGGCGCCCCCGGTCAGGCGGCCCGCCATCGTCATCTGGCCGCCGCGGTCGCGCGCGGTGCCGAGCCCGCGCCCGGTCAGGGCGATACGGGAGGCTTCCTCGGTGAAGGCCGGGGTGGTCGAGCGGTCCACGAAGCGGACGAAGCCTTCGTCGACCGTCAGCGTGCCCACCTGGACGACCGGGACGGCGGCCCGGGCGTCCGGGGCGGCGGCGCCGCCGGTGGGCCGCGGTCCGCTCGGCGCCGGGCCCGCGCGGGGAGCCGGCGGACCGGGAGCGGGACTCGCGGCGGGGCCGCCGGACATGATGAGCGCCAGCAGCGGCACGCTGCCGTCGGCGTCGCGCTCCACGAGCGCCCAGGGCTTGTCGATCGCCACCCGCTCGATGGCCACGCGGCGCGGCCAGTCCGCGTCGAGCCCCGTGACGTCCACGCGCTTGATGTAGGCGAGCATGCGCTGCCCGTCGCCGAACGTGGGGTCGTCGAAGGCCAGGCGCCCGGTGGCCCCGACCGCGAGGGGAGACAGCGTCCCCCGCACGCGGAGGTCGCCGTCCATCTTGCCCTCGAGCGTGCCGCGCGAGGGCAGGAAGGCCTGCATCGTCGCCAGGTCCAGCTGCTTGACCGCGACCTGCATGTCGACGGCCTGGGTGTCGAAGCGGAGCTGGCCCCGCGCGTCGACCGAGCCGCCGCTCGCGGTCTGCGTCCGCAGCCGGATCTCCGCCGGGCCACGCGCCGGCCAGGCGAGGTTCTGGGCCTGCAGGCTCGCGCCCTGGAGCTGGATGCGCGCGGCGGGGCTCACCGTCGAGTCCACGATGGCGACCACGCCGTCCTCGACCGCGGCCCGCCGGACCCGTACGTCCACGCTCGGGGTGGGCTGACCCGACGGCGGACCGCCGCCCCCCGTCGCCGGCTCGCGCGGGGTCGGCGAGGCGGCCGGCGCCGCGGGCTTGAGCAGCGCGGTGAGCGGGAAGCTGCCGTCCGCAGCGCGCTCGACCTGGGCCCACGGCTTCGCCAGCCGCACGCTCTCGATCGCCACCGTGGCCGGCCACGTGTACTCGATTCCGATGGTCTCGAGGCGCGCGGCCGTCGCCAACGGCCGGTCGCCGTCGGCCAGCGCCAGATCGGCGAGCGTGGCGGTGCCCCGCGCGGTGATGGTGAGCGGGTCGAGCGTGGCCTTGACCTGCACGTCGCCGCTCGCCTTGCCGGTGACGCGGCCGCGCACGGGCAGGTACGGCTGCGCGGGGGCGAGATCCACGCCGCTCGGCGTGACCTGCAGGGTGAGGCTGCGCCCGGCCAGATCGAGCTGGCCGCTCGCGGTGAGACTGCCCGCGCCCGGCGTGGGCATCTCGAGCCGTACCGGGACCGGGGCGCGCGCGGGCCAGGCGAAGTCGCGGGCGACCAGGCGCACGCCCGCCACGTCGATGCGCGCGGCCGGGCTCACCGCGGCGTCCACGATGGTCGCGGAGCCGTCCTCGAAGATGCTCTCGCGCACAGTGACGCTCACCGCCGGCGGGGCCGGCGTGGGCTGGCTCGGACGTGCCTGAGTCTCGGCGGGGGCCGCGGTCGCGCGCGCGGGGGTGAACGCGGTCGTGAGGGGCAGGGAGCCGTCGGCGCGCCGCTCGACCAGCACCCACGACTTCTGCATGTGCACGCGGTCGAGCGTGGCGGTGGCGGGCCAGGTGTAGTCGAGGCCCGTCGCCGCGAGATGGCCGACCGTGAGGATCGGCCGGTCGCCGTCGGTGAAGGCCAGGTCGCTGACCGCGGCGGCGCCCCGCGCGGTGAACTCGGTCTTGACCCCGAGCGTGCCCTTCATGGCCAGGTCGCCGTCGAGCCGGCCCTGCAGGCGCGCGGGGAGCGGGACATAGGGCCGATACGGGGCGAGCGCGACCGCGGCCACGCGCGCGCGCAGGTCGAAGCGAACGGGATCGAGCGCGACCGTGCCCTCCGCCTCGATAGTCCCGGCCTCCGGCGTGGCTGCCCTGAACTGGACCTGGATCGGGCGCCGGCTCGGCCAGGTCACGTCGCGCGCGTTCATCCGGATCGGCGCGATGCGCAGGCGCGCGGGCGGCGAGACGACGGCATCGTCCAGCCGGAGCCGGCCGTCCTCGATCACGACCTCGCCGATCTCGAGCGCCAGGTCGGAGGGCGCCGCGGCGGGCTGCGCGCTCGCGGCGGGCGCGGGCGCGGCCCCGGTCGTCTTCACCGTTTCGAGGAGCGTCACGATCGAGAGGCGGCCCTCGCGATCGCGCTCGACTCGCACGCGGGGCCGGCTGAGCCGGACACGCTCTGCGCGCGCCTTGGGCCACTGCGCGTCCAGGCCGGTCAGCTCCACCTGATCGGCGGCGGCGAGCCTGCGGGTCCCGTCGCTGGCGGTCGCGCCGACGAGGGTGGCCCGTCCGCGGACGCGGGTCGTGAGCGACGCGGCGGAAGTCACGTCTACCGTCAAGTCGGTCTCGGCCATCCCGGTGAGCTCGACGGGCAGCGCCAGATAGGGTGCCCAGAAGGCCAGGTCCACGCGGCTGAGGCGAGTGCGCAGCGTGGCGCCGAGCGGAGCCGGCCGGCCGGTGCCCTGCACGTCCAGCGCGCCGCCGCCCGGGAGCGCGGCGGTCAGGGTCACCCGGGCGGGGGAGCGGCCCGTCGCGTCGAGCCCGTCCACGACGAGCTTCAAGCGGTCCAGCTCGAAGCGGTTCGACTGGCCGGGCCGCGGGTCGTACACGGTGGCCCGGCCCGCGACCTCGACGTGACCGACCAGCCGCCCGTCAGGTCCCTTCGCGCTGGTGAGGGCGAACTGAAGCGACGGGATCGTGACGAGCGCGGCGTCCACCCCGCGCCGCCTCATCACGAGGCCGTCGATCCGCGCCTGCCCGTCGAGCCCCACCCCGCCCTGGGCATCGAGCGTGGCGGCCACCGCTCCGCCGACGACCGCCCGGTCCAGCACCACCGCGGTGTTGGCGGGCAGGTACAGATTGGCGAGGGTGGCATCGACGTCGCGGAGCGTGACGCGCGCGCGGCCTTGCAGCGGCACGAGGCGGACGTCGGCGGCGTCGACGGCCAGGGGCGCGCCGGCCACGGTGGCGGTGAGACGGGCGCTCCCGCGCGCCTCCTGGTTCACGGTGGAGAGCGCGGCCGCCTCGATGATGAGCGCCTCGGCCCGCCAGGTGCGCGGCGGCGTGAGGGTGCGATCCTCGAAGATCACCGCGCCGCCGGTGAGCGCGAAGCGGTCGAGGGTGAAGGGTGACGTGCCCTGCCGGGGTTTGGACCGGCCCAGCAGATCGGAGATGTTCAGCTCGCCGCGCCCGGTCCGCACGATGCGCACGCGAGGCCCGCTCAGGGTGAGGTCCTCGATCCACACGTGGCCGCGCAGGAGCGCGCCGGGCCGGAAGCGCACGTCGAGGCGATCGAATTCGGCCAGCGGCGGGCCCGGCTCGCGGTCGGCCAGACGGAACCCCGTGATGCGGAGCCGGCCGCCGCGGAGATCCAGGTCGAGCTCCTGCATCGTGAGCTGCCGGCCGGTCTTGGCCCGCACCTGCCAGACGACCGCCCACCGCGCGAGGGTCGGCAGCGTCATCCAGAGCGCCGCGGCCGATACCACGAGCGCGACGAGCAGGACGAGACCGATGGTGATCCAGAACCGGGGGCGCGTCACGCCCTCAGTATGCCTTGCCCGCCGCCGCCAGCCTATCCGGGACGGGGCGGCTCAGCGAAAGGCGGGCGCGATCTCCGCGATGAAGCGATCCAGGTCCCGGCGCAGCTCCGGGAGGGGACGGAAGAGCGTCGGGATGAACACCGTGTCCACCCGCGCCGCTCGCAGCTCGGCCAGGATGTCGCGGATCTGCTGGGGCGAGCCGGCGAGGCAGGTGTCGCGCGCGTCGGCGGCGTGGCGGCCCATGCGGGCGCCCAGCGTCTCGGCCAGGCTGTTCACCTCGGCCTTGGAGTCGGTGATGAGCAGAGCCATGTTGGCCGAGCGACGAAGGGCCTTGGGGTCGCGGCCCGCCGCCGCGCAGTGCTCGTCGAGGATGCCGCCCTTGTGAGCGAGCACCTTGGGCCCGCCCCACACGTTCCAGTGGTCCGCGTGACGGGCCACCGTGCGCAGGGTCACCTTCTCGCCGCCGCCCCCGATCATCAGCTCGGGGTGGGGCGTCTGGAGCGCCTTCGGCTGGAGCGGCGCGTCGGACAGCGTGTAGTAGCGGCCCTTGAACGTGCTGCGCGGCTGCGTCCAGAGCGAGCGCATCACCTGGCAGGCCTCGTCGAGCCGCTCGAGGCGCTCGCGCATCGTGTAGAAGGGGATGCCGTAGGCCTCGTGCTCGTTCTCCTGCCAGCCCGCGCCGAGCCCGAGCAGGAGCCGCCCGCCCGAGATGATGTCGACCTGCGCGGCCATCTTGGCGAGGACGGCGGGATGCCGGTAGGTGTTGCCGAGCACGATGGTGCCGACCTGGATGCGCGGCACGAGCGCGGCGAGCGCGCTGAGCGTGCTCCAGGCCTCGAGGTTGGCGCCCTCGCGTTCCTTCGTGTTCGGCATGAAGTGGTCGGTGACACACGCGACGTCCCAGCCGGTCGCCTCCGTATGCCGCCACAGCTCGAGGACTCCCGGCCACGTCTGGTTGCCCATGCTCGTGAACACGCCGAAGCGCATCGCTGGTCTCCTGCGAACGGGATGACTAGTGGAAGGTGGGGGGCGTCTGGGACTCGCGCGCGGGCCCGACGAGCGTGGCGCCGCCGTCCACCACCAGCACCTGGCCGGTGATGTAGCGGGCGTGATGCGAGAGCAGGAAGCGCACCGCCTGCCCGATGTCCCAGCCGGTGCCCTCGAGGCCCAGCACGGAGGCCCGCCGGCGCTGATCGCGCGCGGCGGGAGCCATGCCGGCCGCGTAGACCATGGGCGTGTACACCGGCCCGGGGGCCACGCAGTTGACGCGGATGCCGTCGGGGCCGTGGTCCACCGCCATCGCCCGGCTGAGCGCGATCACCGCGCCCTTCGAGGCCGAGTAGGTCGTGAGCCCGCGCGGCCTCAGCGCGGAGATCGACGAGATGTTCACGATGGCGCCGCCCTTGGCGGTGCGGATCATCTCGGGGATCGCGGCCTTCGAGGCGAGGAACATGGTCTCGACGTTGACCTGCATCACGCGCCGCCACATGGCCGCCGGCTCGTCCACCACGCTGCCGCGGCTGCCGATGCCCACGTTGTTGACGAGGAAGTCGAGGCGGCCGTAGCGGGTGACCGCCTCGCGGGCCATCGCGGCGCACTGCGCCTCGTCGGTGACGTCGACCGACAGGGCGGAGGCCTTGCCGCCTTCGCCGGTGATCATCTCGACGGTGCGCTTGGCGAGGCCCTCGTCGCGATCGACCACCAGCACCGAGGTGCCGCTGCGGCCCAGCAGGATGCAGGCCGCGCGCCCGTTGCCGATGCCGTCGCCGGCGGCCCCGCCGCCGGTGACGATGGCCACCCGTCCCGCCAGTCCCGCGTCGTCCTCGGGTCGCGTCGTTGCGCTCATGGGGAGACCTTTCGTGAAGACGTCAGGTCGTGAAGGCGTCAGGGCAGGCCCGCCTCAGACGACGGGCGCGGGGGCGCGCGGCGTGGCCTGCCACTGCTCGGGGTCGTGGCCGTAGAAGACCGTCGCGCCCGCCCGATCGCGCAGCCGCCGCAGCGTGGCCAGGGACTCGCGCATGGTCGGCCCGTTCCACAGGATGCGCGGCAGCACGTCGCGGTCCATGTTCTCCCGCGTGTAGCAGGCGTCCGCGGCGCAGACCAGGTCCGCGCCCTTGCCGGCCCGCACCCGCAGGGACTGATGCCCGGGGGTGTGTCCGAAGGTCGGGAACAGGATCACGCTGCCGTCCCCGAACACGTCGTGCTCGCCGTCCACCATCTGGTAGTCGAGCGGATGATCGAAGTCGAGCGGGCTCGGGTTGTAGCCCGGGGCGAAGCCGGGCCGCCGCGCCGCTTCCATCTCCGCCTTCTGCACGAGGAACGTCGAGCGCGGGAAGAACTCGTTGCCCCCGCAGTGGTCGAAGTGCAGATGCGAATTGGCCACGTAGCGGACGTCGTCGGGTGCGAGGCCGAGGAGCGCGAGCTGGGGCACCACGTCCTCACCCTCGCGCGATTTCACGGTGAGTCGCTTGGCCCGCTCCGCGCCGAGCCGGCCGACCTGGTCGAGCCGGGCCTGGCCGTGCACGCCGGTGTCGAAGAGGAGCCGCCCGCGCGGGTGGACCACGAGGAAGCTCGTCACGGGAACGGTCCACGGCTGGCCGGCGGCCAGATCGTCCAGCATGCTGGCGCGGTCCAGCTCGATATAGCCGCTGCAGAGGGCGAAGACGGAGAGCACGGCGGCTACCATAAACCCTCTCGCGCCCGTTGTCAGTTGGAATCAGCGCCGCGGGGGCAGGGGCGCGAGCGGGTGCAGGACATCCGGCGCGAAGCGGCCTGATCAGGGCGCGGACGCCGCGTTCGGCGACGGCAGCTCGTCGGAGATCCAGCCGCCGCCCAGGGCCTGGATCAGGAGCACCGCGGCGGCCATGCGCCGGCCGTGGATCTGCACGGCGGTGATCTCGTCGGTCAGCGCGATGGTCTGCACCGTGATCACGTTGAGGTAGCTCACGATGCCCGCCTTGTACTGGTTGGTGGTCAGCCCCACCGACTCCTGGGCGGCCCGCACCGCCTCCGTCTGCACCCGCGCCTCCTCCTCGAGGATGCGGAGGGCGGCCAGGTTGTCCTCCACGCCCTGGAAGGCGGCCAGCACGGCCTGGCGATACGCGGCCACGCTGCCGTCGTAGGCGGCGCGGGCCTGGTCGGTCTGCGCTTTGCGCAGGCCACCGTCGTAGACCGTCTCGGTGATGGACGGGCCCACCGACCAGAAGCGGCTCGGCCAGGTGAACCACTGCGAGACGCTGCCGCTCTCGAGCCCGCCCGCGAAGCTGAGCGTCACCGTCGGGTAGTACGCGGCGACGGCCACGCCGATCTGGGCGTTGGCGGCCGCCATGCGGCGCTCGGCGGCCGCGATGTCCGGTCTCCGCTCGAGGAGGGCGGAGGGGACCCCGACCGGGATCGGCGGGGGCATGATGGCGAGCGGGGCGGGCGGGATCGAGAAGGTGGAGGCGGGCTGGCCGATGAGCAGGGCGATCGCGTGCTCGGTCTGCGCGCGGGCCACCCCCACGTCGATGGCCTGGGCCTGGGTGGTCTTGAGCTGGGTCTCGGCCTGCACGATGTCGACCCGCGAGGCCACGCCGCTCGCGTACCGGTTCCGGGTGAGCTGCAGCGCGGTGGTGAACGCGGTGACCGTATCGTCGAGGAGCTGCTTCTGGGCGTCGAGCATGCGGAGCTGGAAGTAGTCCTGGGCCAGCTCCGCCTGGAAGCTCAGCCGCGCCGTCTCGAGATCGCCCGCGCTCGCCTGGGCCGAGGCCCGGCCCGACTCCACCGCGCGCCGCACCCGGCCCCAGAAGTCGGGCGTCCACGCCACCTCGATCGGGAGCTGGAAGGTCGAGACCGGCTTGTTCGGGACGATCGGTCCCCCGACCGACGTGCCCGCGGGGCTGCCCAGGGTGTCCGATTGACGCGAGCGGGTGTAGCCCACCCCGGCGGTCACGGTCGGGAAGTAGGCGGCGCGGGCCTGCCGCACGAGGGCGCGCGCCTGGCGGTAGGTGGCCTCGGCCACCAGCAGGTTCTGGTTGGCTACGCTCACCTGCTGCGCCAGCGCGTTGAGCTGGGGATCCCCGAAGAGCTCCCACCAGCTCCCGTGCAGGGCGTCGTCCCGCGGCTCGGCGACCTTCCAGGCCGCGTTCTCCTTGTAGGCGTCGGGCGCGACGACCGGGGGGCGCGTGTAGTTGGGGCCGACGACGCAACCGCTCGCCAGCGCCGCGAGGACCGCGGCGAGGGCCGGCCCGACGAGGGAGCGCGCCCGCCTCACGACCGCGCGGCCTCGACCCGCGTCGGGCCGGCGGCCCGCGGGCGCCGGCGGCTCCGGCACCAGAGCCGGAAGCGGTCCAGGTAGAGATAGATGACCGGCGTGGTGTAGAGCGTGAGGATCTGGCTCAGGATCAGCCCGCCCACGATGGAGATGCCGAGGGGCTGCCGCAGCTCGGCGCCCTCGCCGATCCCGAGCGCGGGCGAGACGGCGCCGAGCAGCGCGGCCATCGTGGTCATCATGATGGGGCGGAACCGGAGCAGGCACGCCTCGTAGATCGCCTCCGCGGGCGACCGGCCGCCCTCACGCTCGGCCTCGATCGCGAAGTCGATCATCATGATCGCGTTCTTCTTGACGATACCGATCAGCAGCAGCACCCCGATCATGGCCATGAGGCTGAACTCGATCCGGAAGGCCATGAGGGCCAGGAGCGCGCCGACGCCGGCCGAGGGCAGCGTGGAGAGGATGGTGATCGGGTGGATGTAGCTCTCGTAGAGCATCCCGAGCACCACGTACATCGCGGCGAGCGCGGCCAGGATCAGCATCAGCTCGTTGGACAGCGACTGCTGGAAGACGCGGGCGGTGCCCTGAAAGCTCCCGTGGATGGACGCGGGCACGCCGATGCGGGCCATCGTCTCCGCGATCACGGAGGCCGCGTCGCTCAGGGACTTCCCGGGCGCGAGATTGAACGAGATCGTGGAGGCCACGAAGTGGCCCTGGTGGTTGACCGCGAGCGGGGTGGTGTCGGGCCCGAACTTGGTGAAGGCGACGAGCGGCACCATGGTCTCGGCGGAGGTCGCCACCGCGGCGCCGGTCGAGGTGCTCCCGCGTCCGGTGTTGGCGAGCTGATTGGCGGACTGGTTCCGCGCGGTGTCGGCCGCCACCGCGGACGCGCTCGCGGCGGAGGCGGCGGCCGCGGGCTTGCCCGCCGACACGGTCCCGGCCACCGCGTTGGTGCCCTGCACGCCGCGCACGCCGGCCGCGGCGGTGCTGACGTAGAGCTCGCGCAGGATGTCCGGGCTCTGCCAGTACCGCGGGGCCACCTCCATGACCACGTGGTACTGGTTGAGCGGGTTGTAGATCGTGGAGACCTGGCGCTGGCCGAACGCATCGTAGAGCGTGTTGTCGATCTGGCTCGCGGTGACGCCGAGGCGCGAGGCGGTCGGGCGATCGATGAGCACCGTGATCTGGAGCCCCTTGTCCTGTTGATCGGAGTTGACGTCCACGATCTCGGGCGCCCGGGCGAGCGCGTCCACCAGCCGGGGCGTCCAGGCCCGGAGGTCGTCCAGGGCGTCCGCCTGCAGCGTGTACTGGTAGAGCGCGTTGCTCTGCCGCCCGCCCACGCGAATGTCCTGCACCGGCTGCAGGAAGAGGGTGGCGCCCGGCACCCGGGCGAGCTGGCCCCGGAGGCGCGCCATCACCTGGTCGCCGGAGATGCGCCGCTCGGACAGGGGCTTGAGCGAGACGAAGACGGAGCCGGAATTGGTCTGGCTTCCGCCCGTGAAGCCCACCACCGCGTCCACCGCGGGATCGGCCCGCACGGTGTCGACGAGCTGTCCGAGCTTGCCGCGCATGAGCTGGAACGACGTGCTCTGGTCCGCCTGGATGCGGCCGACGAGGCGGCCCGTATCCTGCTGGGGGAAGAACCCCTTGGGGATCGCGACGTAGAGGTAGGCGTTGAGGGCCAGCACCCCGGCCAGGATGAGGACGACGGCGAGCGCGTGGCGCAGGGCCCAGTCCAGCGTGCGGGCGTACCCGCGCAGCATGAGATCGAAGCCGCGCTCGCTCCAGCGGTAGAGCCGCCCGCGGGTCTCCGGTCGGTCCGGGATGAAGTAGGCGCACATCATGGGGGTGGTGGTGAGCGAGACCGCGAGCGACACCAGGATGGCGACGGAGAGCGTGATCGCGAACTCCCGGAACAGCCGCCCCAGGATGCCGCTCATCAGCAAGATCGGGATGAAGACCGCGATGAGAGAGAGGCTCATCGAGAGCACGGTGAAGCCGACCTCGGCCGCGCCCCGGAGCGCGGCTTCGAGCCGCGGCACGCCCGCCTCGACGTAGCGGGTGATGTTCTCCATCACCACGATCGCGTCGTCCACCACGAAGCCGGTGGCGATGGTCAGCGCCATCAACGAGAGGTTGTTGATGCTGTAGCCGAGCAGGTACATGACGCCGAGGGTGCCGAGGAGCGAGATCGGCACCGCCACCCCCGGGATCACGGTGGCCCGCGCGCTGCGCAGGAACATGAACACCACCAGGATCACCAGCACGATCGCGATCACCAGCGTGTACTCGACGTCGCGCAGCGAGGCGCGGATCGTGGTGGTGCGGTCGGAGGCCACCGTGAGCTCGGCCCCCGCGGGGATCGAGGCCCGGAGCTGCGGGAGCAGCTCCTTCACCCGGTCCACCGTGTCGATGATGTTGGCGCCGGGCTCGCGGGAGAGGATGACCAGCACCGAGGGCCGCCCGTTGGCCAGGCCCTGGTTGCGGAGATCCTCGACCGAGTCCACCACCTCCGCCACGTCGGAGAGGCGCACCGCCGCGCCGTTGCGGTAGGCGATCACGAGGCCGCGGTACTGGTCGGCCCGGCGCGCCTGGTCGTTGGTGTAGATCTGGTAGTGGCGCCCGCCCGCCTCGATGGCGCCCTTCGGGCTGTTGGCGTTGGCGGCCGCGATGGCCGCGCGCACGTCCTCGAGGCCGATGCCGTAGCGGAACAGCGCGCGCGGCTCGAGCTCGACCCGCACCGCGGGCAGCGAGCTGCCGCCCAGGTCGACCTGGCCGATGCCGGAGACCTGCGAGAGCTTTTGCTGGAGGACGGAGGCGGCCGCGTCGTAGAGCTGCCCCTGGCTGAGGGTGGTCGAGGTGAGGGCCAGGATCATGATCGGGGCGTCGGCGGGATTGACCTTCCGGTAGGTGGGATTGGACCGGAGGCTCGCGGGCAGGTCCGCGTGGGCCGCGTTGATCGCGGCCTGCACGTCGCGGGCCGCGCCGTTGATGTCGCGGTCGAGGCCGAACTGGAGCGTGATCCGGGTCGAGCCGAGCGAGCTGGAGGACGTCATCTCGCTCACGTTGGCGATGGTGCCGAGATGGCGCTCGAGCGGGGTGGCCACGCTCGTGGCCATGACCGCGGGGCTCGCTCCGGGCTGCCCAGCCTGCACCGAGATGGTCGGGTAGTCCACCTGGGGCAGCGGGGAGACCGGGAGCTTGAAGAAGGCGAGCGCGCCCGCCATCGCCACCCCCAGGGTGAGCAGGGTGGTGGCGACCGGCCGCCGGACGAAAGGCTCGGAGAGGTTCACGAGGCGGCCGCGCTCCCGCGCATCCAACGCCCGAGCCGGTCGAAGGCCAGGTAGATGACCGGGGTCGTGAAGAGGGTGAGGAGCTGGCTCGCGATGAGCCCGCCCACGATCGTGATGCCGAGCGGCCGCCGCAGCTCCGCCCCGGTGCCGGTGCCGAGCATGAGGGGCAGCGCGCTCAGCAGGGCGGCCATCGTGGTCATGAGGATCGGGCGCAGCCGCAGCAGGCACGCCTGGTGGATCGCCTCACGCGGCGACTTGCCCTCGTTGCGCTCCGCGTCCAGCGCGAAGTCGATCATCATGATCGCGTTCTTCTTCACGATGCCGATCAGCAGGATGATGCCGATGATCCCGATGATGCCGAGGTCCTCGCGGCAGGCCATCAGGGCGAGGAGCGCGCCCACCCCCGCGGAGGGCAGCGTCGAGAGGATCGTGATCGGATGGATGTAGCTCTCGTAGAGCACGCCCAGGATGATGTAGACGGTGGCGAGCGCGGCCAGGATCAGGAACAGCTCGTTCTGCAGCGACGCCTGGAAGGCCAGCGCGGCGCCCTGGAAGCTGCTCGCCATGCTCGCGGGGAGCCCGATGTCGCGGCGGGCCTGGGTGATGGCCTCGACCGCGGCGCCCAGGGAGGCCCCGGGGGCCAGGTTGAACGAGACGGTGGTGGCCGGGAACTGGCCGAGGTGGTTGACGGCGAGCGGGGCCGGCTCCTCGCGCACGGTGGCGATGGCCGAGAGCGGGACCTGCCCGCTCGCCGCCACCGAGGAGGGGAGATAGATCGAGCCGAGCGACTGGAGCGACTGCTGGAGCGCGGGGTCCGCCTCGAGGATGACGCGGTACTGGTTCGACTGGGTGAACACGGTGGAGACGATGCGCTGGCCGAACGAGTCGTAGAGCGCGTTGTCCACGGTGGCCGGGGTGATGCCGAAGCGGCCGGCGGTGGCCCGGTCCACCTCGACGTAGACGGAGAGGCCCTGGTTCTGCAGGTCGCTCGCCACGTCCTCAATGTGCGGCAGGGTGTTCATGCGCTCGATGAGCCGGGGGATCCAGATCGGGAACTCGTCCGGATTGGCGTCCACGAGCACGAACTGGTACTGGGTGCGGCTGACGGTGGTATCGATCGTGAGGTCCTGGACCGGCTGCATGTAGAGCGAGATCCCGCCGACCTCCTCCACGTCCCGGCGGAGGCGCCGGATGACGTCGCTCGCGGTGTCCGCCCGCTCCTCGCGGGGCTTCAGGTTGATCAGGAAGCGGCCGGTGTTCAGCGTGGTGTTGGTCCCGTCCACCCCGATGAACGAGGAGAGGCTCACCACGTCCGGGTCCTTCAGGATGCGCGTGGCCAGCGCCTGCTGGAGATCCGCCATGCGCGCGAAGGAGACCGACTGCGAAGCCTCCGAGATGCCCTGGATCAGGCCGGTGTCCTGCACCGGGAAGAAGCCCTTGGGGATGACGACGTAGAGGAAGACGGTGAGGACGAGGGTGGCCAGCGCCACCAGGAGCGTGGCCGGCTGGTGCTCGAAGATCCACTCGAGCGACCGGTCGTAGTGGCGGATGAGCCGGTCGAACGTGCGGGTCGTGAAGCGGGCGATCCGGCCCTGATCCTCCGCCCGCTCGGGGCGGAGGATCTTCGCGCACATCATGGGCGCGAGCGAGAGCGAGACCCCCGCCGAGATCAGGATGGTCACCGCGAGGGTGATCGCGAACTCGTGGAAGAGCCGCCCGACCACGTCGCCCATGAAGAGGAGCGGGATCAGGACCGCGATCAGGGAGATGGTCAGCGAGACGATGGTGAAGCCGATCTGGGCGGAGCCCTTGAGGGCGGCGGCGAGCGGGCTCTCGCCCTGCTCGATGTAGCGGGTGATGTTCTCGATCATCACGATCGCGTCGTCCACCACGAAGCCGGTCGCGATCGTGAGGGCCATCAGCGAGAGGTTGTTCAGGCTGAAGCCGGCCAGGTACATCACCCCGAAGGTGCCGACCAGGGAGAGCGGCACCGCCAGGCTCGGGATGATGGTGGCCCGGAGGCTGCCCAGGAAGAGGAAGATCACCAGCACCACCAGCACCACCGCCAGCACCAGCTCGAAGTTCACGTCGCGCACCGACGCCCGGATCGTGTTGGTGCGATCGGTCAGCACCGTGACCTCGACCGAGGCGGGGAGCGAGCTCTCGAGCTGGGGCAGGAGCGCCTTCACCCGGTTCACCACCTCGATCACGTTGGCGCCGGGCTGGCGCTGGATGTTGACCACCACCGCGGGGGTGGTGTTCATCCAGGCCGCGAGCTTCGGGTTCTCGGCGCCGTCCAGCACGTCGGCCACGTCGGAGAGGCGCACCGGCGCCCCGTTGCGATACGCCACCACGATGGAGCGGTAGGCGTCCGCGCTCTGGAGCTGGTCGTTGGCGTTGACCGCGTAGGCGCGGGAGGGCCCGTCGAAGTTGCCCTTGGGCAGGTTCACGTTGGCGTTGTTGATCGTGGTGCGCAGGTCGTCGATGTTGAGCCCGTAGGCGGCGAGCGCGCGCAGGTGGGCCTGCACGCGCACCGCGGGCCGCTGGCCGCCCACCACCCGCACCAGGCCCACGCCGGGGAGCTGGGAGATCTTCTGGGCCAGGCGGCTCTCCGCGAAGTCCTCGATCTGGGGCAGCGAGAGCGACTTCGAGGTCAGCGCCAGCGTCAGCACCGGCACGTCGGCCGGGTTGATCTTGGCGTAGATCGGCGGCGCGGGCAGGTCCGAGGGCAGGAGGTTGCCCGCCGCGTTGATGGCCGCCTGCACCTCCTGCTCGGCGACGTCCAGGCTCAGGTTGAGCGCGAACTGCAGCGTGATGACCGAGGCCCCCGCCGAGCTGGTGGAGGTCATCTGCTTGAGGCTCGGCATCTGGCCGAACTGGCGCTCGAGCGGCGCGGTGACCGCGGAGGTCATGACTTCCGGGCTGGCGCCCGGGTAGAGGGTCTGGACCTGGATGGTCGGGTAGTCCACTTCGGGCAGCGCGGCGAGCGGCAGGAACTGGTAGGCGACGATCCCCACCATGAGCACGGCGACCATCAACAGCGAGGTGGCCACCGGACGCTCGATGAAGATCCGCGACGGATTCATGTGATGTCGTCCCTACTGGGGGGGAGCGGCGCCGCTCCTACCCCACGGCCCCCCCCACCCCGCGCCGCCGCCCCACCGGGCTCAGCCGAGGTTTAGGCGGGTGATTTACGGCGGGG
>JBGOVO010000427.1:0-3116 GCA_041478145.1 Methylomirabilia bacterium | reverse complement strand
CCCAGGCGCTCGAGACGCTCCACCGTCTCGCTGCGCCGGGCGTCGGAGCCGGTGACGCGGTAGCCGAGGGTGAGCAGCACCTCCGCGATGCCGCTCATGCCGACGCCGCCGATGCCCACGAAGTGGATGTGCTGGTATTTCTTGAACATCAGGCGAGCTTTCCCATGAACCCCTCTCGGTTGCCGGTTCCGTGCTGCGAAATATTGAGGAGCACGCCCGCCGAGAACATGGTCATGAGGAGCGCGGAGCCCCCGAAGGAGATGAACGGCAGCGGCAGGCCTTTCGTGGGCAGCGCGCCCGTCACCACCCCCAGGTTCACGATGGTCTGGGTCGCCAGCATGATGGTGAGGCCCAGGCCCAGGTAGGCGCCGAAGGTGTCCGGCGCGCGAAGCCCGATGCGGAGGCCGCGCCAGATGAGCAGCGCGAAGAGCGCGACGATGGCGGTGGTGCCGATCATCCCCAGCTCCTCCCCGATGATGGCGAAGATGAAG
Source organism: Methylomirabilia bacterium (assembly GCA_041478145.1). Taxonomy (GTDB): domain Bacteria; phylum Methylomirabilota; class Methylomirabilia; order Rokubacteriales; family CSP1-6; genus CAMLFJ01. The sequence continues at coordinate 2,625 of JBGOVO010000427.1, read as the reverse complement.
TCGGTGTAGGGCTCGGGCAGGTAGAAGAGCTTCTGCTTGGAGTCGCCGAGCCCGACGCCGAGCCAGCCGCCCGAGCCCAGGGCCAGGAACGACTGGATGATCTGGAAGCCGCTGCCCTGCGGATCGTCCCAGGGATTCATGAAGGCCACCATCCGGCGCCACCGGTACGGCTTGAGCGCGACGAGCGCCACGACCACCGGCAGCGCGGCGCCCGCGATCGCCGCCATGTGCTGCACGCGGGCCCCCGCCATGTACGCGAGGGCCAGCGTCAGGATGACGAGGGCGAGGCTGTTGCCCAGATCGGGCTGGAGCAGGGTGAGCGCGGCCATCCCACCCGCCACCAGCAGGATCGGCAGGAGGCCCTCGGTGAAGCGGGCGATGACCTCCTGCCGGCGCGACAGGAACGAGGCCAGGTAGAGCACCAGCGAGAACTTCGCGAGCTCCACCGGCTGGAAGGAGACCGGGCCCACGTGGAACCAGCGCCGGGTGCCGTTGATCGACTGGCCGAAGGGCGGCACGAGGACCAGCGCGAGGAGCACGAAGGAGCCGACGAGCAGCGGCATCATCAGCCGCTCCAGGCTCCGGTAGTCGAGCAGCATGCCGCCCCAGAGGCAGCCGAGCCCGAGCACCGCCCAGAAGAGCTGCTTCTTCAGGAAGAAGAACGGATCGTGGAAGCGGTCGGCCGCCACGATGGCGCTCGCCGAGTAGACCATCACCACGCCCACGCACACGAGGGACACCACCACCCCGAAGAGCGGCAGGTCGGGCGTGAGCTTGCGCGGCATCAGCCCACCAGGGCCCGCACCACGGCCTTGAACACGTCGCCGCGATGCTCGAAGTTGCGGAACATGTCGAACGAGGCGCAGGCGGGCGAGAGCAGCACCACGTCGCCCACCCGGGCCGCCTCGCGGGCGCGGCGGACCGCGTCGTCCATCGACTCGGCGTCCTCCACCGGGATGGAGGCGGTCTCGAGCGCGGCCCGGATCTTGTCGCGGTCCTGGCCGATCAGGACGGCGCGGCGCACGCGCCCGCGGGCCGCCTCGGCGAGCGGCCCGAAATCCTGTCCCTTACCCTTGCCGCCCGCGATCAGCACCACCGGCTCCGCGAAGCTCTCCAGCGCCTTGACGGTGGAGGCCACGTTGGTGCCCTTGGAGTCGTTGTAGTAGACGACCCCGCGGTCGTCGTGCACCCGCTCGATGCGGTGGGCGACGCCGCGGAAGGCGCCGATGCCGCGGCGGATGGCGGAGGGCGCCATGCCGGTCCAGAGCGCGCACGCGGTGGCGGCCAGCACGTTCTCCACGTTGTGCTGGCCCCGCAGGGTGATCTCCCCCACCGGACAGATGCGCTCGGTGGAGCCGTTGAGCTTGGCCACGATCCAGCCGTCGTAGATGAAGACGCCGTGGGTCAGCGTGGTGAGCCGGCTGAACCAGATCACGCGGCCGCGCGCCCGGCTCCCCAGCCCGGCGGTGACCGGATCGTCCGCGTTCAGCACCGCGCAGTCGGTCGGGGTCTGGTTGGCGAAGATCCGCGCCTTGGCGTCCACGTAGCGCTCGAACGTCCCGTGCCGGTCCAGGTGGTCCGGCGTGATGTTCAGGATCGCGCCGACCCGCGGGCGGAACCGGTCGGTGGTGTCGAGCTGGAAGCTGGACGTCTCCGCCACCACGAGGCCGTCGCCCGGGAACTCGAGCGCGTGCTCGGCCAGCGGGGTCCCGATATTGCCGCCCACCAGCACCGGGCGTACCTGGGTGCGCAGCAGCTCGCCGGTGAGCGCGGTGGTCGTGGTCTTGCCGTTGGTGCCGGTGATGGCGATGACGTCGGCCTCCATCACCCGCCAGGCCAGCTCCAGCTCGCCGATGATGGGCACGCCGCGGGCGCGCACCGCGGCCAGCGCGGGCAGCTCGAGCGGCACCCCCGGGCTCACGACGACCAGATCCGCGCCCACGAACGCGGCGTCGGGATGGCCGCCCGCCCAGAGCGCGCAGCCCTCGCGATCGAGCGCGCGGGCCTCCGCGGTGAGGGCCTCGAGCGGGCTCGAGTCGGAGGCGAGCACGCGGGCCCCCAGCCGGCGCAGCAGCCGCGCCGCCGCGACGCCGCTCTTGGCGAGGCCGACGACCGCGGTCGTCTTGCCGGCCAGCGACTCGCGGTAGGGCACGCCCCGCGTCCCGTCACCGCTCACGAAGATTCCCGTCTGGTACAAGGCATCGCGCCGCACTGTGACCGTCGTCGCCATCGCATTTCACCCTAGCGGAGCTTGAGTGTGGTCAAGGCCAGGAGCGCCAACATGATCGACACGATCCAGAAGCGCACGATGATCTTGGGCTCCGCCCAACCCTTGATCTCGTAGTGATGGTGCAGGGGCGCCATTCGGAAGACGCGCCGGCCCGTCATCTTGAAGGAGGCCACCTGGATGATGACCGACGCCGCCTCCACCACGTAGATGCCGCCGATGAGCGGCAGCAGGAGCTCCGACTTGGTCACCACCGCGAGGGTGCCGAGCGCCCCGCCCAGCGCCAGCGAGCCCACGTCGCCCATGAAGACCTGCGCCGGGTAGCTGTTGAACCAGAGGAAGCCCAGCGCCGCGCCCACCAGCGCCCCGCAGAAGATCGTCAGCTCGCCGGTGCCCTT
>JBGOVO010000360.1:0-4144 GCA_041478145.1 Methylomirabilia bacterium | reverse complement strand
TGGCGCTCGAAGAAATCGCCGAAGGCCTGCTCGATGACGTCGCGCACCTTGGCGAGATCGCCCTTGCGGACCCGGCGGATCTTGATGAGGGGGGAGCGGCCTTGCGAGTCGAGGCCGGGCCGATCGACGGTCGCCCTCATGATTTCTCCGGCACGCCCGCCAGCTCCTCGAGCAGCGTGATCACGCCGGAGTGGTCGAGCCCGCCCCTGCCCTTCACGCGCATGGCGTTGAACAGCTCCTGCACCACCGCGGTGCACGGCAGGGGGACGCCGAGCGCGCGGGAGGACTCCATGATGAGGCCCAGGTCCTTGAAGTGCAGGTCGATCTTGAACCCCGGGTTGTACGTGCCCGCCACGTAGTTCGGCGTCTTCTGCTCGAGGCACTTCGACCCGGCCAGCCCGCCCCCGAGGGCCTTCAGGGTGAGCGCGCGGTCGAGGCCCGCCTTGCGCGCGAGCGTGAGCGCCTCGCCCAGCGCGGTGAGGTTCACCGCCACGATGATCTGGTTGGCGAGCTTGGTGAACCCGCCGGCGCCGAGCGGCCCCAGATGGGTGATGGTCTTGCCGAGGGCCTGGAACACGGGCAGCGCCGCGTCGAAGTCGGCCTTGTCGCCGCCCACCATGATGGACAGCGCGGCGTCGACGGCGCCCTTCTCGCCGCCCGATACCGGAGCGTCGAGCATGCGCGCGCCCTTGGCCGCGAGCGCCTTGCCGACCCTCTGGGAGACGAGGGGCGAGATCGTGGACATGTCGGCGAAGAGCTGACCCCGCTTGACGCCTTCGATGAGGCCGTCCTTGCCGAGCGCCACCAGCTCCACGTCGGGCGAGTTCGGCAACATGGTGATCAGCACGTCGGACTGAGCCGCCACGTCCTTCGGGGTGGAGGCCGCCTTGGCGCCCGCCCCCACCAGCTCCTGCACCGGCCCCTGGCTCCGGCTGTGGACAATCAGTGGATAGCCGGCCTTGAGCAAGTTCTTGGCCATGGGACGGCCCATGATTCCAAGGCCAATGAATCCAACGACTTGCGCCATGGTGACCTCGTGGGGACCGGATTGGGAGGAGTTACAACGGCCCGGAGCATGGAGTAACACAGGCCCGCGCAGCGAGTCAAGCCATTCGGGGCTAGCGGATGCGGGTCTGCCCCTCCTGGGCCCGGCGGCGGATCCATTCGGGATCGAACCCGCTGATCTTCCAGGATCGATCCGGCTGGCGGCTCATCCGGAACCGGACGGGGCCCTGCACGGGATCGCGGTAGGTCACCCAGGCGTCCGGCCCCTCCGGGGAGACCTCGAAGGCCATGAGGACCGCGATGAGGCCGGCGGGCAGGACGAGCGCGGTCGGCTGGATGCCCGCCCGCTCCACGCTGCGGCGGATCTCCGCGCGCACCCGCGCGAGCGCCTGGGGCCGCACGCGCCGCTTGGCCATGTTGGCGGCGATCTCGCGGCCGAAGGCCTCGGCCGCGGTGGTCGGCACGGGCTGGCGCGCGAGGTAATCGGCCACGATCACCTCGGTGGCGGCGTCGGCGATCCGCTCGACGTCGAAGTAGCGCTCGGCCGTCGCCACGTTGTGCTGCTGTATGGCCACGCCGAGGCGGTAGAGCGCGTAGCGCGGGGTCGTCGTCGCGTAGAGGCCGCCGAGGGCAACCAGCACGAGGACCGCCGACGGCACGCCCCACGCCCACGCGCGTCTCGACATCCCCGCCACGCTACCGCAGCCGCCGGCGCGGACGCAACCGGAGCCCGGGGAGCGGACCGCTTGACAGGGGCGGCCGTCCTGATGTATTTATATTCACCATGACAAATATATATTCACCCGGGAGCGGCGAGGGGGGGCGGCGGCGGCGGGAGATCCTCGCCCTCGTCGGCGAGGGCGGCGTGCGCTCGCAGGAGGAGCTGCAGCGCCGGCTGCGGCGCCGCGGCATCGCGGTGGCGCAGCCGACGCTCTCGCGCGATCTCAAGACGCTCGGGCTCGCCAAGACTCCGACCGGCTACGTGGCCGCGCCCGGGGGCGCCTTCGTCCCCGCCGACACCCGGCTCGACGCGCTCGATCGGGCGGTGAGCGAGTTTGTGCTGTCCGTGCGCGCGGCCGCCTCGCTCGTGGTCGTGCGCACCCCGCCCGCGGGCGCCCATCCCCTGGCCCGCGCGCTCGACGAGGCCGATCTGCCCGACGTGGTGGGGACCATCGCGGGCGACGACACCGTCTTCGTGGCCGCCACCGGGCCCGCGGGCGCCCGGCTTCTCGAGCGGCGGCTGCGGGTCCCCCTGGCCCCCGCCCGGGCGGGCGGGCGCGGCCGCGCCTGATCCTGGGGGAAAGGAGCGAGAGCCATGTTCCACGAGCAGCACGACGGCGACATCCTGGTCACCACGGATCCGGCGCGCCTCGATCTCGCAGCGGTGCACCGCTTCCTCGCCGGATCCTACTGGGCCCAGGGCATTCCGCGCGAGGTCGTGGAGCGCTCCATCCACCACTCGATCTGCTTCGGCGCCTTCGACGGCGGCCGCCAGGTGGGGTTCGCCCGGGTCATCAGCGACCGCGCGACCTTCGCCTACGTCGCCGACGTCTTCGTGCTGGACAGCCATCGCGGCCGGGGCATCGCCAAGCGGATCATGGCCTGTATCACGAGCCACCCCGAGCTGCAGAACCTGCGTTTGTGGACCCTGTTCACGCGGGATGCCCACGGGCTCTACCGCCAGCACGGATTCCGCGAAGCGCGCTACCCGGACCGGCTCATGGAGCGGCGCGCCGAGCGCCCCTACGCCATGAGCGGGTCCGGCCACCCGAAAGAGAGGACGGCATGAGCACCGATGTGGCAGCGGTCATGAAGATCACGGACCGGCCCCCCGTGGTCATGGTGGAAGGCCACGGCGCCTGGTTGCAGGACGAGGACGGCAAGCGCTATCTCGATTTCGTCCAGGGCTGGGCCGTGAACTGCCTGGGGCACTCCCCGGAGATCATCGCGGAGACGATCGCCTTCCAGGCCGGGCGGCTCATCAACTGCAGCCCCGCGTATTACAACGCCGAGATGGCGCGGCTCGCCCGGCGCCTGGCGGACAGCTCCGGGCTCGATCAGGTGTTCTTCTGCAATAGCGGCGCCGAGGCCAACGAGGGCGCGATCAAGCTGGCGCGCAAGTGGGGCGCGCGGCAGCGTGGCGGCGCGCACCACATCATCACCATGGACCACGGCTTCCACGGCCGCACGCTCGCGACCATGGCCGCCTCCGGCAAGCCCGCGTGGGAGTCACTCTTCGAGCCCAAGGTCCCGGGCTTCACCAAGGTGCCGCTCGGCGACCTGGACGCGGTGAAGCGCGCGATCACCCCGATGACGGTGGCGGTCATGCTCGAGCCCATCCAGGGCGAGGCCGGCGTCTACATGGCGGGCGACGACTTCCTCCGCGCCCTGCGGGCGCTCACCCGGGACGAGGGGCTGCTGCTGATCCTCGACGAGGTCCAGACCGGGATCGGGCGCACCGGACGCCTCTTCGGCTTCGAGCACGCGGGCGTCGAGCCCGACATCATGACGCTCGGCAAGGGGCTCGGCGGCGGCGTTCCCCTCGCCGCTCTGGTGGCCGCCGAGCACGCGTGCTGCTTCGAATACGGCGACCAGGGCGGCACCTTCAACGGCTCCCCGCTGATGGCCGCCATCGGCAACGCGGTAGTGGAGACCGTGCGCCGCCCCGACTTCCTAGCGATGGTCGTGGAGAACGGGGAATATCTGATGCAGCGGCTCCGCGATCTCTCGAGCAGGCTTGGTCACGGCGAGGTGCGCGGCCGCGGCCTCCTGATCGCACTCGAGCTGAAGGGCAAGGACGCGGCCAAGGTCTCGAGAGCCGCGATGGATCGTGGCCTCCTGATCAACGCGCCGCGGGCCGACACCCTACGCTTCATGCCAGCATTGAACGTCACGCGCGACGAGATCGACCAGATGCTGGCGCTGCTCGAGACGACTCTGAGCGAGGCCTGACACGGCGGGGCCGGGGGGCAGCCGGGGGAGGGGGGCCAGCGGACCCGTTCCCGCCACGCACCACGGAGCCGCCGCGTACCCGGATTGGGAACTCCCCGGCCGCCCACCGGAGGGGAGCGCCTCGTGGTCCGTCGGCCCCCCCCCCCCCCCCGGCCCCCCCGCCCCCCCCAACCCCCCCAAAAAAGGG
>JBGOVO010000051.1:0-14989 GCA_041478145.1 Methylomirabilia bacterium | reverse complement strand
GCCCCTCGGCGATCTTCTCGCCGTGATCGAGCACGAACACCGTCTCGCAGAGCCCCATGACGACCTTCATGTCGTGCTCGACGAGGAGCACGGTCTTGCCCTGGTCGCGAAGACGGCGCACGGCGTCGAGCAGGATCATCTCGGGATCCGTCATGAGCACGCGGATGAACTCCACCAGCTTCTGCTGACCGTAGGAGAGATTGCCCGCGAACTCCTCGGCGAGCCGCTCGAGCTTCACGAGCGCCAGCAGCTCCTGCGCCCGCCGCCGCGCCTCCGCGTAGCCGGTGGTCGTCACCACCAGCAGGTTCTCGAGCGCGGTCAGCTCGGGGAAGACGCGGATCACCTGAAACGTGCGGCCGATGCCCAGGTGGAAGATCTGGTGCGGCTTGAGCCGGTCGATGCGCTGGCCCTTGAACCGGATCTCGCCCTCGTCCGCCTGATCCACGCCGGTGATGCAGTTGAAGAGCGTGGTCTTGCCCGAGCCGTTGGGCCCGATGAGCCCGTAGATACGCCCGGGCTCGAGCTGAAGCGACACCGAGTTGACCGCGGCGACGCCGCCGAAGCGCTTGACCAGGCGGCGGACCTCGAGGATCGGGGGCATGGCCGGCTAGATCGTCCGGGGCAGGTTGTACTTCTGCTGGAGCACGCCCAGGATCCCGCGCGGCATCATGAGCACGACCGTCACGATGATGGCCCCGAAGAGGAGCTGGTGGAGATAGATGAAGCGCGCCCAGACCACCTCCTGGAAGGCGAACAGCACAGTCGCGCCGAGCACCGGCCCCCAGATGGTGCCCTTCCCCCCGAAGAGGGCCATCACGATCATGGTGATGGTCATGATCAAGGGGAACACCGAGATGGGCTCGATATAGCCCTGGTCCCGCGCGGAGAGCCCGCCCACGATCCCGGGGCCCACCGCGGAGAGCATGAAGGCATAGAGCTTGTAGCGGAGCGTGTCGATCCCCATCGCCTCCGCCGCCACCTCGTCCTCGCGGATGGTCATGAGCCGGAGGCCGAAGCGCGAGGTGACGATCCAATAGGTCAGCGCGGTCACGCCGGCCGCCACCAGCCCCATCGCATAGTAGATCGGCACGCTCACGTGGAGCGTGGGCAGGGAGAGGCCGTTGCCGCCGCCGGTGAGACCCTCGTAGTAGGAGACGATCACCCGCAGGACCTCGTTGAGCCCCAGCATGGAGATGGCGAAGTACGGCCCCTTGAGCCGGAGACACGGCCAGCCGATGGCGAGCGCCAGCACCATGGCCATGACCCCGCCCGCGAGGCACGCGACCAGCCACGGCCAGCCGAGCTTGGCGATCAGAATTCCCGCGGTGTAGGCCCCCATCCCGAAGAAGGCCACGTGCCCGAACGAGACGTACCCGGTGAGCCCCGAGATGAGATTCCAGGACTGCGCGAGCGTGATCCACATGAAGAGCTGCAGCATGGTGCGGATGCCGTAGCCCGTCCCCCGCGTCGGGTAGAACGCGAGGACGAGGAGCACCACCGCGAGCCCGACGAGCAGCCCGCGCTTCACGAGGCGCGCCCCTTGAGCAGGCCGGTGGGACGCAGCAGCAGCACCAGGACGAGCAGGATGTAGGCCACCGCCTCGTTGACCTGGGTGGTCAGGAAGAGGGAGGAGAGCTGCTCGACGAGGCCGAGCAGCAGACCGCCGAGCAGCGCGCCCGGGTAGTTGCCGGCGCCGCCCAGCACGATCACCAGGAACGACTTGAAGGTGTAGACCTGCCCCATCTCGGGCTGGATGGCGAACATCACCGCGACCAGGGAGCCCCCCGCGGCGGCCAGGGCCGAGGCGACGCCGAAGGCGAGCATGTGGATCCGCTGCACGTCGATGCCGCACACCTGGGCGACCTCCCGACTCTGGGAGACCGCGCGGAGGGCCTTGCCGAGCCGGGTCTTCTGCAGGAACCAGAAGGCCCCGCCGGTGATCAGGATGGCGAACGCGCAGGCGATGACCCGCGACTTGGAGAAGGCGAACGGTCCGAGAATGAACGACCCGGTGAGGTATTCCACCGACCGGAGATCCGAGGTGAAGGTGAGCTGGGCCAGGTTGACGATGGCGATGGACACGCCGAACGTGAGCAGCAGCGAGGACAGCTCGGGGGCGTCCACCACCCGCCGGATCAGCAGGCGCTGCAGGAGCACGCCCACCACGAACAGCACCGGCATGGACACCAGGAGCGAGAGGTACGGGCTCAGCCCCAGCCAGTTGAAGAGCCAGAAGGTCGTATAGGCGCCGAGCATGAGCAGCGGCCCGTGGGCGACGTTGAGCACGCGCATCACCCCGAAGATGAGCCCGAGACCCAAGGCCACCATCGCGTACAGCGATCCGGCCAGGAGCCCGGAGATGACGACCTGCCCGACCATGGTCGGGGTGATGACGGGGGTCATGCGCCCTCGCGAGTCGACGGGGTCCGGACGCGCCGGCGCCCGCCGGAGGTCCGGCGGGCGCCCTGCCTGATGCGGATCACTCCATCATCCGATCAACGCTGGCTCCCGGCGATCAACGCTGGCTCCCGGCGATCAACGCTGGCTCCAGGGCGGGCTCGGGAAGCGCGCCTTGCCGTTGGCCAGCTCGTCCGGCCACACCGTGACCTTCTTGCCATCCTGCCACTGGAACAAAACCATCTTGTGGGCGACCTGGAAGCCGTCCGCCTCCACCTTGTAGTCGCCGAAGAACGTCCTCGTCTCCAGCTTCAGAAGCTGCTCCCGCACCTTGTCCGAGTCGAGCGTGCCCGCCCGCCGGACGCCCTCGGCGTAGATCTGGCAGCCCGCGTAGCCGGCGGCGGAGTGATACACCGGCTCCCGCCCGAACTTCTTCTGATAGGACTCCGAGAACTCCTTCTGGCCCGGATAGGGCAGGGTCGGCTCCCACTGGGTGGCGCCGTAGACGTACTCGGCATTCTGCTTGAGCAGGTCGTAGAACTTCGGGAGATCGCCGCCCACCGTCACGCCGTACATCTTCGGATTGACGTTGAGCTCCCTCATCTGGCGCGTGATGGCGACCGCGTCGTCGAAGTAGGTGGACGCCGCGACCACGTCAGGATTCGCCGCCTTGACCTTGGTCAGCATCGCCGAGAAGTCGGTGTTGCCCTTCGGGTAGGCCTCCCGGAAGACCACCTGCATCCCCTTCTTCTTGGCCAGCTCGACGACACCGGTGGCCGAGGCCTTCGTGAAGAGCGTGTCCTCGTTGAGAACGGCGATCGTCTTGAGTCCCCGCTTCGCCGCCATGTCGACGAGCCCCTCCAGGTACCCCTCGGCGGGCGAGATGACCATGAAGATGTACTTCCGCCCCTGCTTGAAGATCGAGGTCGTGGCGGCCAGCGGCGAGACGAGGACCTTCTGGTACTTCTCGCTGACGCTGGCGACGGCCTCCGTGATCGGGGAGGAGTACGGCCCCATGACCGCGTCGACCTTGTCCTCGGTGATGAGCTTCTCGTACAGCCGCACGCCGGTGCCCGGCGTCGACTGATCGTCGTAGAAGACGAACTCGACCTTGCGTCCGAGCAGGCCACCCTTCGCATTCAAGTGGTCCGCGCACAGCTCGTACCCTTCCTTCTGGTACGCCCCGGGCTGAGCGTAGGTCCCGGTGAGAGACAGCGAGGCGCCGATCTTGATGGGCGCCTGCGCAGCGGTCGGCATCGCCACCGTCGCGGTCGCAATCGCGGCCAGGGCGGCGACACCCAGGAGCTTCCACGACGTCGTCGTCATACGGGTATCCTCCTCGGGCAGCGTCGAGCGGATAGAGCGTGGCTGGAATGGGCCTTTCTTTTAGCAAACATGCCCCGGGGTGTCAAGGTTCCGGGGCGGGAGCCGCTTGACGCGGGACGGGCGAGCGTCAATCATCCCTGTCATGGCCAAGGACGTGCGGGCGGTGCATCACCCCGACAAGCGGCACGTGGAGATGCCCTATGCGCCGGCCCTCCTGGTGCGGCGCGGCAGCCTGCTCTTCCTCTCCGGTCTCACCGCGGCTCCGGTCTACCACAGCCATCCCCATCGCGAAGAGGAGTTCGACCTGCCGCCCCGCATGCGGGAGCAGGCGGTGCTGGTGATGGAGCACCTCAAGACGACGCTGGCCGCGGCCGGCTGCGCGCTGTCCGACGTGGTGTCGGCCACGCGCTACCTCACCGACGTCGCCGAGCAGGACGACCTGAACGCGGTCTGGGCCTCCTACCTGGGCACTCACCGGCCCACCACGACGACGGTGGAAGTCTCCCGTCTCGCCACCCACGCCAGCTGCAAGATCGAGATCAGCGTGATCGCCATCGCGGATGTCCAGATGCGGGGGCCCGGAAATGGCCTCCGCACTCCCCCGACCGCGGACAAACGTTCTCGAACAAGTCCCCGCAAACGTCGCCGGAAGCGCCGCCGGTGACGACCTTGGGCTTCATCGGCCTCGGCGCCATGGGCGGGCGCATGGCCCGCCGGCTGCTCGACGCCGGCTTCACGCTCCACGGCTACAACCGCACCGCCGCCAAGGCCGCCGATCTGGTGAAGGCGGGCATGACGCTCGCCGCCTCGCCGCGAGAGGTCGCCGAGCGTGCCGAGGCCGTCTTCACCATGGTCACCGACGACGCCGCGCTCGAGGCGGTGACCCGCGCGCCCCAGGGCATCCTCGCCGGGCTCCGGCCCGGCGCCATCCTGATCGAGATGAGCACGGTGAGCCCGGCCGTGATCCACCGGCTCGCCGCCGAGGTGACCGCGCGCGGCGCGGCGCTGCTCGACGCGCCCGTCTCGGGCAGCCCGGCCACGCTCGAGGCGGGCCAGCTCTCGTTCATGGTCGGGGGCGACCCGGCCGTGCTCGATCGCGCCCGGCCGTTCCTCTTGGCCATCGGCCCCACCATCACCCACGTCGGCCCCGCCGGGCTCGCCAAGAGCATGAAGATCGCGGTCAATCAGGGCCTCGCCGTCCAGATGCTCGCCTTCTCGGAGGCGGTGCTGCTGGCCGAGAAGGCCGGCATCGACCGGGAGCGGGCGGTGGAGGTGCTGCTCAAGAGCGTGGTGGCCTCGCCGATGGTGAAGTACCGCGGCCCGTTCGTCCTGGGCATGCCCGCGGAGGCCTGGTTCGACGTGGACATGATCCAGAAGGATCTGCGGCTCGCGCTGGACATGGCGCACGCCTCGGGCGTCACGCTTCCCACCGTGGCCCTCACCCACGAGATGCTCACCGCGGCCCGCGGCCTGGGCCTCGCCAAGTACGATTTTGCCGTGGTCTTCGACGTGATCGCCCACCTGAGCGGCCTCCCCCCCAGCAAGAAACTCCCCCCCTAAGCTCGCACGACGCCTCCCGAGGGCTCACTCGGCGTCATACGTTCGGGCGGGGCCGGCGGGGGGCGCTCCCGGGGACACGCTGACTCGCAGCGCGGCTTGCCGGCGCGATCGAGCCGCGAGATCGGGTCTCGTTGGCTTCGACTGCGCGCAGAAGACACGGTCCCCGGGAGCGCCCCCGCCGGCCCCGCCCGAACCGCGCGCGGACTAGGGCTCCTCGGAGGCGTCGTAGCGGAGCCAGCGGTCCTGCATCCAGCGGACCGCGAGCAGGTCTTCGAACGCGACGACGGCGCGGTTACGAATGCCGTAGTGCGAGACCCCGAAGCGGCGCGCGCGATGGTTGACCGGCAGCTCGAGCACGCGACAGCCGGCCAGCCGCAGCAGGGTGGGCACGAAGCGATGGAAGCCGCGGAAGCGCGGCAGGCAGGGCAAACAGCCGCGCCGGAACACGCGCAGCGTGCACGCGCTGTCCCGCACGTGCTCGCGCGTGATCGCGTTCCGCACCGCGTTGGCGACCCGTGAGGAGGCGCGCTTGAGCCAGGGGTCGGCGCGCCGCTGCCGCCATCCGGTCACCGCATCGTAGCCCTCGAGCGCCGCGAGCATGCGCGGGATGTCGCGCGGATCGTTCTGCAGATCGCTGTCCATCGTGACGACGATCCGGCCGCGCGCCCGCCCGAAGCCGGCGTCCAGCGCCGCCGACAGCCCCGCGTTGGCGGCCAGGCGGACCATCCGCACCCGCGCATCCGCGGTCCGGATGCCTCGCACGATCTGGGGGGTGGCGTCGACGCTGCCGTCGTCCACGAAGATGACCTCGGCCGGGCGCGCCATCGCGTCGAGCACCCCGCCCAGCTCGGACCACACCTGGGGCAGGCTCTCCGCCTCGTTGAAGGCGGGCAGCAGCACCGACAGCTCCGGGGCCGGCGCGCTCACGGCCGCGGGCTCAGCAGCACCACCTGGCTACGGCCGACGTGATCGGCGAGCAGCACCTGCCATCGGGCTTCGGCGCGCGGGCGCACCGCGGCCCAGGCTTGCTCGCGCATCAGCAGCACGTCGCCCGGTCGGGGCGCCGACAGCACCGCCTCGACATCGGCCGGCCCGGCCAGCTCGCGGACCGGCCGGCGCAGATAGAAATCATAGGACAGCCCCGCGTCGGGATACGCCAGCACCCGCGCGGCGGCGGGCAGCCGCGCGGCCATCGCCGCGGTGAACCCGCGGATGTTCGATCGCGCGGCGAAGCGCGGCGGATAGGTCCATCCCTCGGAGCAGATAGGGCAGGACCCAGGGCAGCGTCGAGAGCGCGAGCAGGCCCAGCCCGAGCGGCAGCCGCATCCACCGCAGGCCGCGCCGCCAGCCGTCCTCCGGAACCACCACCGCGAGCGCGGCGAGCAGCGCCATGAGGGCGGGGGGTCCCTTGGTGGCGAGCGCGCCCGCCACGCAGAGGTAGAAGCCGATCAGCGCCCGGCCCGGCTCCGGCCCGAGCCGCGCGGTCAGCAGGAAGTAGAGCGACCACGCGAGCCAGGCGGTCAGCATCATGTCGGAGAGGACCTGATGCGACATGAAGTAGAAGTAGGGCGCGGTGGCGAGGACGAGGCCCGCGGTGAGGCCCACCCCCAGGCTCCACAGCCGGCGGCCGAGCGCGACGATCGCGAGGAGCGCCGCGAGGGCGCAGAGGATGGAGGCCAGCGGCGCCGTCGCGTCGGTCACCACGCCGAAGGGCAGCGCGAGCAGGCCGACGGTCCAGAAGTAGAGCGGCGGCTTGTTGAGATAGATCACGCCGCGCACGCGGGGGAGGAGCCAGTGGCCGTGCTCGACCCCTTCCCGCGCGAGCAGCGCGAAGCGGGCCTCGTCCTGGTTCGCGAGCGGCCGCCGGCCGACCGGCAGGCTCCACACCACGAGGGCCGACACCGCCAGCAGCGCGATCAGCGCCGCCGCGGCGCCGCGGCTCAGAGCATCCCCGCCCGCCGCGCCCGCTCGGCGATCTTGCGGGCCCGCGTCAGGTGCGGCATGTCCATCATCTGCCCCTTCCAGGCGAAGGCGCCGGCGCCCCGCCGGGCCTGCTCCTCGAACGCGGCGATCAGCGCGACCGCCTCCGCCGCGTCTTCCTTGGACGGCGTGAACTCGGCGTTGATGACCTCGATCTGCCCCGGATGAATGGAGATCTTGCCGCTGAAGCCCATCGCCACGCCTTCCCGGCACTCGCGGCGGAGCCCGTCCAGATCGGGGATGTCGGTGTAGACCGTGTCGAGCGCCTCCACCCCGGCCGCGGCGGCGGCGACCGCGCACATGACGCGCGCGTAGCGCGGGATGTCGAGATAGCGGCCGGCCTCGTCGCGGGTCCGCGGCAGACCCATGGCGGCCGACAGGTCCTCGATGCCCCACGAGAGGGCGGCGACGCGGGGGCTGGCCGCGGCGATCTCCCTGATATTGAGCAGGCCCTCGGGGGTCTCGGTGGCGATCAACACCAGGCGTGTCGAGCCGAAGGCCAAGCCGTGCCGCTGCTCGAGCCCGTCCAGCAGGGCCGCGACCCGGCGGACGTCCTCGGCGCGCCGGGGCTTGGGCACCACGTAGCCGTCGGGCCGCCCCGCGATCGTCTCCGCGAGATCGGCCTCTGCGTGGTCGGTGAAGACCGGATTCATCCGGACCCAGCGCTCGCGCCCGCCGAAATCGAGCGTCTCGAGCCAGCGCCGCACGATGGGCCGCGTGGCCGCCTTCCGGTCGGGCGTCACCGCGTCCTCCAGATCCAGGATCAGGCCGTCCGCGGGCAGGGTGAGCGCCTTCTGGATCATCTTTTCGTTCCCGCCCGGGACGAAGTGCAGCGACCGGCGCATGCTCGCTCCCGGCCCTCAGGCGGCGCGGCGCCGCATCATGGCGGCACGGCGGCAGACCATGACCACGTCGCCGTGCTGATTGCGGGCCCGGTGCTCGAAGATCACGATGCCCCACTGCGGGCGCGATTTCGACTCGCGCTTCTCCACGACCTCGGTCTCGGAGTAGATCGTGTCGCCGTGGAACACCGGCTTGGGGAACTCCACCTTCTCGAAGCCCAGGTTGCCGACGGTCGTCCCCAGCGTGGTCTCGCCCACGCTCAGCCCCACCGCGATCCCGAGGGTGAGCAGGCTGTTGACGAGCGGCTTGCCGAACTCCGCCTTCTGGGCGGCGTGGAAGTCGAGGTGGAGCGGCTGCGGGTTCATGGTGAGGCAGGTGAAGAACACGTTGTCCGACTCGGTGATGGTGCGCCCGGGCTGATGCCGGAACGTCTGGCCCGGCTCGAGCTCCTCGAACAGCTTGCCCGCCATCGGTCGCCTCCTCCGGCTGCGCGCGGGGGCGGCTCAGCGCGCCGCGCCGCGCGCCCCGCCCAGCTCCGCGATCACCCGGGCGCTCCCGTCCACGCGCCCGAGCAGCCGCCCGAAGTTCTCGCACGCGGCCTCGTGGAGCCGCCGGCTCGCCGCGCCGCAGCCGTCCTCGACGAGCACGCACCGGAACCCGCGGTCGGCCGCGTCCCGCGCCGTCCCCTCCACGCACGAGTTGGTGGACACCCCGGTGAAGACGAGCTGGTCCACCCCCCACGCTCGCAGCAGCCGCTCGAAGCCGGAGGAGTGGAAGGCGCTCATGGTGGTCTTGTTGAGCACCGGCTCGTCCGGGCGCGGCGCGAGCGCGTCCAGGATCTCGTGCTCGCGCCGGCCGCGCGTATTGCCCACCGCCTCCGCCATCGGGCGCATGTGGGGCGGGAGATCGCTGAAGTCCGGCAGCTCGGAGCCGACGGTGAGGAACACGACCCGCAGGCCGCGCGCCCGGAACACCTCGAGCAGGCGCTGGATGGTCGGCACCACCACCGTCTCGATGCGGTCGAAGCGCTCCGTCCCCTGCGCCTCGCGGCCCTGGTCCTTCAGCAGCCGGCCGAGGCCCTCGTGACGCGAGCCGCTCGCGTACTGCATGTCCACCACCACCAGCGCCGCCCGCCCCGCCTCCAGCCGAAACCCGGGATTGAACTGGTGCGCGTAGTCACGGACCCCCTCTCCCCCCGGGGGAGAGGGCCGGGGTGAGGGGCCGTCGAGATCCAGCATCACCCCCAGCAGCGGCGCGTGCTGCTGTGCCCCGTAGGTGTCGCTCTCCCCCACACTGCCCTGCGGTCGCGCCCGCGCCATCGTGATCTTGAGGGCGAGCGCCGGATCGAAGAACACGACGTCGTACACGCGCTCCGGCGGCACGCGGTAGAGGGCGGCCATGTTCTCGCGGGTGAAGTAGCCGGTGGCCTTGACGCGCTCGTAGGTGTCGCGGTCGGGGAAGATCAGATCCAGAGTGACCTCGAACGGCCCCGCGTTCTTCGAGCGGACGACGCGGGCCAGCTCCGCGAGCGGGCGCGTGGCCATCTCAGTACTCCACCAGCTCCACCGGGAACGGCGCGCGCGGATCCTCGACCTCCAGCACGTGGTAGACGTTGAAGCGGTACACCGGGCCGAGAGGCACGTCACTCGGCGCGAAGGGCAGCGCCAGGTTGCCCGCGGTGGCCTTGCGATTCGGATAGTGGTAGTGCATCAGGGTCGCGCGGGCAAAGGCGCAGATGGCGTCGGCCATCTCCTGGGTCGGCGCCACCACCTCCATCACGAGCCCGATCTCGTGCGGGGGCGCCGCGCCGCGCCGCGGCTCGCTCGCCCCCATGACGGCGTCGAGGCCGTAGTGATGGAAGAGTATCTGGTAGTCGGAGGCCGGGATGCGGTCGAAGTAGTCCCGGGTCCGCTCCACCACCGCCCGCTCGGTCGGCTCCAGCTCCGTGATCATCACGGGATCGCGCACCCCGCACATGAGCACGGTGCGGAAGGCCACCAGCTCCGCGCCCTCGAGCTTCACGGTGTAGGGCCGCGCGGCGATGAACTCGCTGCCCCGCACCTCCACCGCGCGGTCGGTGACCTGCCGGAACGTGCAGCGCGAGAGATCGAGCGTGCCCCCCGGCCCCGGCAAGAGCGACGGATGCGACTTCTCGTAGAGGGTATGCGCGGCCACCGAGGTCTCGGTGCACGCGCGCGCCGGGTTGAGCGGCTCCAGCGTGAAGGAATCGTGGCGCAGCACGCCCCACATGGCGTCGCCCGCCGAGCCGGGCTCCGCACAGAGGGCGCCGCACTCCAGGATCTTGCCGAGATGCCAGGCGAGGCCGGCCGGAAAGCCCTTCCAGATGGCGTAGGCCGCGAAGCAGGCCGGATCGTAGGCGCGGCCGGCGATGACGACGTCGGCGCCCGCGGCGAGCGCGTCCACGATCGGCTCGGCACCCATCTGGGCCACGATGCGCGTGGCGCTGTCGATGGCCTTGTCGGTGAGCGGGGGCACGTTGCGGAGGGGGGCGATGCGCCCCGCCGCGAGCTGCTCCTTCACGAAGTTCTTGTCGAGCTCCGCCCGCACGTAGGCCACCCGCGGGCGGCCGCCCTCCTCGCGGATCAGCTCCTCCAGGATCTCGCGCGTCCACTGCAGGTGCACGTCGGCACCGGAGCCGCCCGCCGACCCGACGACCAGGGGCGCGCCCACCGCGCGCGCACCCCGGAGCAGGGCGCCCAGGTCCTTCTTGGTCGCGGCCCGGCTCACGATGCCGACGCCCGCGCCCAGCTTGTGTGGACCGCCGTCGGTGGAGCCGGCGTCGGCGCCGATCAGGTGCGGCCGTCGGGCCAGGCCGGCGTCCAGCGACGCCTGCGGGAAGCCATAGCCCAGCATGCCGAGCGGCGAAAGAATGCGGCACTCATCCATGAGCGGCTCCTTGGGAGATTGACCGACGCCCAGTCTAGCAGGCCGGACGGCGGAGCACGGCGGGGTCGATCCGCCGGGACACCCACTGGCCGTCGCCGGGGCTGCCGAGCAGCCGGCCCCGATCGGCGATGATCTTGCCGCGCAGGAGGGTCATGACGGGCCAGCCCGACACCGCCCAGCCTTCCCACGGACTGTAATCCGTCACGTGGAAGTCGTCCCTCGTGAGCGTCTTGCGAATCGCCGGGTCGATGAGCACGAAATCGGCGTCGCTTCCAGGGGCGATGACGCCTTTCTTCGGGTAGAGGCCGAGGATCCGGGCCGCGTTGGTGGCGGTGACGTCGGCGAAGCGGGTGAGCGACATGCCGCGCTTGACCACGCCCTCGGTGAAACCGATGCCGATGCGCGCCTCCGCCCCCACGTTGCCGCCGGTCACGTCCTCGATGGTGCGGCCTTTGAGCTTGAGCGCGAGGCTCGTCGGGTACTCGTCGGTGGCGAGGGTCGAGAGCCCGTCCCGCACGAGGCCGTCCCAGAGGGCCTGCTGGTCCTCCGGGAACTTGAGCGACGGATAGGTGTGCGAGCAGAAGCCGCGCGGCGTCTTGTAGTACTCGGCGTTGAAGCACGCGTACTGGTGCAGGGTCTCCCCGTAGATCGGCAGCCCCTGCGCGCGCGCCTCCGCCACCGTCTCCACCCCCTCGCGCGCCGAGACGTGCACGAAGTACACGCCGGCGCCGCTCGCCTTGGCCAGCGCAATTGTCCGTCGAAAGGCCAGCAATTCGGAGAGCTTGGTGTGCACCAGATGGAGGTTGCTCCCGTCCATCCGCCCTTCCTCGCGGAAGCGCTCGTAGTTGAACTGGACGAGATCCTCGTCCTCGCCGTGCACGACCATGATGCCGCCCGCCTTCGCCACCTTCTCCATCGCGAAGTGGATGCGGCCGAAGTCGATGCGGTTGCCCGCCCGCTTCGGATGCGGCGGCAGCACGTTGGTGGTGAAGACCTTGAAGCTCGGGTGGCCGGCCTGGATCGCCTCCCCGATCTGATCGAAGACGCGAATCGGCAGCGCCCCCGCCAGCGTGAGGTGGAAGGCGTAGTCCACGTAGGAGTTGCCCTTCCAGCGCGAGGCCCGCTGCTCGATCACCGGCTGCACGTCGTTGCCGGGGCGCACGTAGGCGAAGTCGATGTGGGTGGTGGTGCCACCGCACGCCATGCCCTTGGTGTCTTCCTCGGGGCCGAGGGTGATCGCCGGCTCCTCGGGGTGCGACATGATCCCGTGGGCCAGGTGCGCGTGGGGCTCGACGCCGCCCGGCGAGACGATCTGCCCGGTGGCGTCGATCACGCGGGCGCTGTCGGCGGGCAGCGTGCCGGGCGCGGCGACCACCGCGATCTGCTCGCCCCGCACGCCCACGTCCCACACCCCGACACCCTGCGGCGTGATGACCTGGCCGTTCCGGATCACGAGATCGAGCACGGACGGAGCCTAGCCCAGGTCCCGCGGGCCGTCAACGACCGGCCGCGGCGCGGTCACGGCAGCGCGGGCCGGCGCCGATGCCACGGCGTCGCGCTCTCGTAGGCGTGACCCAGGCGCAGCAGCGTGGCCTCGTCGAACGGCCGCCCGACGAGCTGCATCGCGAGCGGGCGGCCATCAGCCGCCGTGCCGCAGGGCACCGACAGCACCGGGAGGCCGAGGGCATTGAACGGCCGTGTGAGCCGCGAGAACCGGCCCATGCAGCCGATGACGTCGGCGGCGGTGCCCGCCTTGACCTCGGCGAGCGCGGGAGCCGGCTCGGGAATGGTGGGCGTCACGAGCACGTCGAGCCGCGCGAACACGGTCTCGATGAACTCGCGGGTGAAGCGGGCGCGCAGGCGCTGGCCCTGAAGATACTCGTAGGCGGTGACGGTGAGCCCCGGCGCCAGCCGCTCGCGCACCGACGGCTGCAGCTCGCCCGGCCGCTCCTTGAGGATGCGCGAGTGGATGGCCGCGCTCTCAGCGCGCACCATCACGTTGCTGCAGGCCGCCACCATGGGACCGGGATCGGGAACCGCCACCGGGTCGACGGTCGCCCCGAGCGCCTTCAGCGCCGCCACCGCCTCGACGAGCGCGCGCGACACCTCAGCGTCGAGGCCTTCCGCGTAGAAGCCGCCGGCCACCCCGACGCGCAGGCCCCGGACGCCGCCCCCGAGCGCGGCCACGTAGTCCGGCACCGGCTGGCGGCTCGACGTGGCGTCGAGCGGATCATGTCCGGCGATCACCCCGAGCAGGAGCGCGGCGTCGCGCACGGTGCGCGCGAGCGGGCCCACGTGATCGTAGGACCAGGAGAGCGGCATCACCCCCGCGCGGCTCACGCGCCCGTACGTCGGCTTGAGCCCGACCACCCCGCAGCAGGCCGCGGGCAGCCGGATCGAGCCGCCGGTGTCGGTGCCGAGCGCGCCCGCGGCCAGCCCCGCCGCCACCGCCGCGCCGGAGCCGCTGCTCGAGCCGCCGGAGACGTGACCGAGGCGCCACGGGTTCTGCACGTCGCCGTGATGCGCATTGTCGCCGAAGGGGCCGAGGGCCAGCTCGGTCATGTTGAGCTTGCCGAGCGTGAGCGCCCCCGCCGCCACCAATCGCGCCACCGCGGTGCAGGGCGGCGCGCCCACGAAGTAGTCACTCGTGGCCGTGCCGCACGAGGTCGGCAGGCCCGGGATCAGGCAGAGGTCCTTGTGGGCGAGCGGGACGCCGTGGAGCGGCCCGCGCCAGGCTCCCGCCGCCGCCTCGCGCTCCAGCCCGGCGGCGGCGGCCAGCGCGCCTTCTCCGTCCACCGTGATGTAGGCGCGCAGCGTGGGGTCGAGCCGCCCGATGCGGTCCAGATACGCGCGCGTCAGCTCCACCGGCGAGACCTTGCCGCCGTGGATGGCCTGGGCCAGGTCCGTGAGCGTCGACGACGTCGGATCGGTCCGGTCGAGATCCGGCATGGCGGGCTCCCCTCACATTCCCAGGTAGGCGCGCTGCACGTGCTCGTTGCCGAGCAGATCGCGGCCGAGGCCCGAGAGCACGACGCGGCCGTTCTCGAGCACGTACCCGCGCCCGGCCAGGGCCAGCGCCTGCCGCGTGTTCTGCTCGACCAGCAGCACCGTGGTCCCCGCGCGATTGATCTCGCCGATGATGCGGAAGATCTCCTGCACGATCTTGGGCGCGAGCCCGAGCGAGGGCTCGTCGAGCATCAGGAGCCGCGGCCGCGCCATCAGCGCGCGGCCGATGGCCAGCATCTGCTGCTGGCCGCCCGACATCGTGCCCGCGGCCTGGCGCCGGCGCTCGGCCAGGATCGGAAACAGCGCGAGCACACGCTCGAGGCTCTCGCGGCGATGGGGCCGGGCCGCCCGCGTGTAGGAGCCGAGCTCGAGGTTCTCGAGCACGGTGAGGCTCGGGAAGATCTTGCGGCCCTCCGGCACCTGGACGACCCCGTGCTCCACCACCGCGTGGCTCGGCAGCCGGTCGAGCCGCGCACCGTCCAGCACGATCTCCCCCGCCCGCGGCCGCAGCAGGCCCGAGATGGCGCGCAGCATCGTGGTCTTGCCGGCGCCGTTGGCGCCGACCACCGAGAGGATCTCGCCCGGCTCGATGACGAGGTCGACTCCCGTGAGCGCGGGCAGATCGCCGTAGGCGACGTCGACGCCGCGGAGCGCGAGCAGGCTCACGGCCGCGCCTCCTCCACCCCCAGGTACGCCTCCACCACGCGCGGATCCCGCGCCACCGCCGCGGGGGCGCCGTCGGCGATCTTCTCGCCGTGGTGCAGGACCACCAGCCGGTGCGAAAGCGCCAGGATCGCCCGCATCACGTGCTCGATGATCAGGAGGCTCACCCCCCGCGCGTGGATGCGGCGGATCAGGCCGATGATGGCCTCGACCTCGGTGGGGTTAAGCCCGGACATGACTTCATCCAGCAACAGCAGCCGCGGCTCGGTGGCAAGCCCCCGCGCGACCTCGAGGCGCTTGCGGTCGG
>JBGOVO010000180.1:0-7598 GCA_041478145.1 Methylomirabilia bacterium | reverse complement strand
CTCGTGATCGTGGGCCACGTCCATCCGGACCAGGTACAGGTAGCGTGCGCTCATCGTTGTCTCCTCCCGGCGCAGCACTATCTCACATTCCCCCGCGACTCCGCTTGCGCCGCGCGGGCTTCCCTCGTATCTTCACTCGGGCCGGACTTGCCGCGCCCCCACACTCTCAAGGGAGACGACCGATGCCGCCAGTTGACCCGAACCAAGTCCTGATGACCGGCGAGAACTCCTTCATCCGGCTGAGCCCGGACGGCGGCACGACCCTGTCCGACCGGGCGAGCCACTGGCGCGTGCTCTGGTGCCCGGCGGGGGCGGGCCACGCGCTGTTCCTCCAGAGCACGCTCACGGACGGGCGCGTCCGCGTCTACAGCGACAACATCGCGGTGGCGCGGTGGCTCCAGAAGACGATCGAGACCCTGCTCTTCCCCGCCTTCGCCGACACCGCGCTGCCCGTCATCGCCGCGCGCTTCGAGCGGCAGGGCGGGCCCTGGTCCACCGCCACCGAATCGGTCATGGCGGTGGACGCCCGCGTCGTGCTCTCCTGGTACGACTGCATCGAGCCCTTCGTGCTCAACGCCCCGCCTGGCTTCAACAACCGGCCGATCGGCGTGTTCAGCACGTTCTTCCCCGCCCGCTCGGCCCAGCTCGAAGTCAATGGCAAGGTGGCCACCGGCAGCGTGTGGCCGGAGATGCGCGGGGACCGGCAGGGCAGCAGCGCCACCCTCGCGTGGTCCGAGACCTGGGTCAAGCCGCGCTAGCCGCGAGCGCATGAGCGGACGGCTCGACGGCAAGGTCGCCATCATCACCGGTGGCGCGAGCGGCATCGGGCGCGCCAGCGCGCTCACGTTCCTGCGCGAAGGCGCCCGGGTCGTGGTCGGCGACCTGAACGAAGCCAGCCTCGGCGAGACCGCCGCCCTCGCCCGCGCCCAGGGTGGCGCGGACCGGATGGCCTCGCTCCGGGTCGACGTCTCGATGGAGCGGGACGTGGCGGGCCTCGTCGGGCTCGCGGTCGACCGGTTCGGGGGTCTCGACTGCATCTTCAACAACGCCGGGGTCGGGGGCGCATTCGGGCCGATCGGCGAGACCACCCTCGAGGAGTGGGACTTCACCTTCGCGGTGCTGGTGCGGAGCGTGTTCCTGGGCGTGAAGCACGCCTCCGCCCGCATGAAGGCTCAGGGCCGGGGCGGCAGCGTCATCAACACTGCATCGGTCGCGGGCATCGCGGGTGGTGCCGGCCCGCATGCCTATTCCGCCGCGAAGGCCGCCGTCATCAACCTGAGCCGTTCCGTGTCGGCGGAGCTCGCGAGCCACCGCATCCGAGTCAACGCGATCGCCCCGGGCCTGATCAAGACACCTCTCGCGATCGGCCGCCGGGCGGACGTGCTGGATCGCCTGGTGCAGGACAAGCAGCCCTGGCCGGAGCCGGGCATGCCCCAGCACATCGCGGATACCGCGCTCTTCCTGGCCAGCGAGGACTCGCGCTTCATCACCGGTCAGGTCATCGTCGTCGACGGCGGGCTGACCGCTCAGGGCCCGGACCTGTTCGGTCACGACCCCAATAGCCGGATGCTGAAGAAGGCCGGCGTCAACACCGGCACCACCGGCCTCCCGGGCACGGTGCGCGAGGTCCGGCACCCGTAGGGCTCCATTGACCGATCCCGACACGCTCTCCCGCCATCTCCTGGTCAAGGGCCACCATGTGCCCAGCTTCGTCTACGGCACCGCGTGGAAGGAAGGCAACACGGAGCGCCTGACGCTCCAGGCTCTCGAGGCGGGCTTTCGCGGCATCGACACCGCGAACCAGCGGCGTCACTACCACGAGGCCGGCGTCGGCGCCGCGGTCGCGCGGGCACTGGCCGCCGGCCTCGTGCGGCGCGACGAGCTGTTCCTGCAGACCAAGTTCACGTCGCTGGGCGGCCAGGACCGGCGCCTGCCCTACGACCCGGCCGCGGACGACGCCACCCAGGTCCGTCAGTCCTTCGCCAGCTCGCTCGAGCACCTGCAGATCGACACGCTCGATTCGTACGTCCTGCACGGGCCCTCGCAACGCTTCGGCCTGAGCCCGTCCGACCTCGAGGTATGGCGGACCATGGAGGAGCTGCACGCGGCGGGCCGCACGCGGCTCCTCGGCATCAGCAACGTCGGCCTCGACCAGCTCGAGGCGCTCTGCGCGCGGGCCACGACGCCGCCCGCCTTCGTGCAGAACCGCTGCTTCGCGCGCAACGGATGGGACCGGGAGATCCGCGCCTTCTGCCGCCCGCGGGGCATCGTCTACCAGGGCTTCTCGCTGCTCACCGCCAATCAGGGGGAGCTACGCCATCCCGCGTTCGAGCAACTGGTGAGACGGGTGGGCAGGACCCCGGCGCAGGTGGTCTTCTGCTTCGCCCGGCAGGTCGGCATGCTGCCCCTCACCGGCACGACCAGCGCGGCGCACATGCGCGAGGATCTCCAGAGCTACGACTTCGAGCTCTCCCGCGAGGACCTGCACCTGGTCGAGGGCATCGCGGGCGCGTGACGCCCCGGGGTTACCCGGGCGCCCGCGGCGGCCGGGGCCGCCGAAGCGGCGGGCGCGGGACCGGGATCGACACGCCGCCATCCCAGAGCCGCCGCAGCACGCGACGCCGCTCCCGCTCGAGCAGGTCGAGCGCCTCCACCGCGGAAGGGGCCTCGGCGACGCAGCCGGGAAGCTCCGGGTACTCGGCCCGGCGGACCTATTGTCCCGCGCGCTCGACCGACTCGATCACGAGCAGGTACGGAACCGCCTCGTAGTGGTCGAAGCCGCGAGGCGCTCCATCCTCCGGCGCGGGCGGGCTCATCACACGAAGGGCACCCAGGCGATCGGCACGCCCGCGTCCGCCTGGCGCGCTTTCTCGGTCGCGGTGATCCAGCTCTCACCCTCGGGCAGCACCACCGACGCCGGCCGCACCCGACAGAGCTGCGCGTCGTCGACGTTCGGGGGCACCGCGCCCTGATCGCGAAGCGTCCGGGCCGCGTCGATCAGGCGCCGCCTCATCTGGATCACCATCGCGTCGGTGGTGCCGAGGTGCTCCTGGGTCCGGTCGTAGATCGGCCCCATCGTCTCCGTCATGGCCCGATCCTGCAGGTTGCCGAGGAACGGGATGCCGATCGTCAGCTCCTTCTGGAGCTCGTAATCGACCAGGTAGTCGTTGTGGATATTGGCCTTCGTGTAGAAGCGGCGTCGCGGCTCGCTGCCCGGCTCGACGTAGCCACCCCACGCCGCGAACGGATCCCGGACGTGCCGTCGCTCCTGCTCCGTCACCGGGCGGTCCAGGCGCGCGCGCATGACGAACTGCAGGTTGTGGTGGTCGTCGAGGGGCACCCACGCCCGGGCCGAGACGATGTGGGGGTCACTGGCCGCGATCATGGAGAAGAACGGCAGGATGAACTGGGTGATGCGGTGTCAGTAGAGTCCGTCGGTATCCGCGCGCCGCCGGGCGGAATAGCACGCCCCGTAGTCGGTGGGCAGCACCTCGAGCCGGGGCCGCGTGTCGCGATGGTGGGTCCCGCGCTGCGCGCTGTCCGGGCTCCGCTTGGCGTGCACGAAGTCGATGTGGGAGGAGTCGATGTCGCCTTCCAGCGCCTGCACCCAGTTGCACTCCTCCAGCATCATGAGGGGCGGATAGACGTACTCGGCGGGCACCGTGTTGATCTCGAACGCGGGCAGCGCGGGCGACGTCTCCCGCGGCCCCAGGTAGGTCCAGATCACCCCGTTGACGTCCCGACAGGGATACGCCCGCGCGCGAATCTTGTCCTTGAAGCTGCTCTCTTCCGGCTCGTTCGGCATGTCCACGCAGCGGCCGCGGACGTCGTACTTCCAGCCGTGGTAGGAGCAGCGCAGCCCGCACTCCTCGTTGCGTTCCGAAGAAGAGCGACGCGCCGCGATGGGGACAGTTGGCCGCGAGCAAGCCGACCTCCCCCCGGGTATCGCGGAAGGCCACCAGGTCCTCGCCGAGCAGCCGGACCTTCTTCGGCGGGCAGTCCGGCGCGGGCAGCTCCGACGAGGGCAGGCACGGCATCCAGTAGTGGCGCAGCAGCTCGCCCATCGGGGTCCCGCGGCCGACCCGGCACAGTAGCTCGTTGTCCTCCCGCGAGAGCATCGCGTCGTCCCTCCTCTTCGCCGCGCCGCCTACTGCCAGACCGCGAAGGCCATCCCGACGCCGGTCCCCGCCTCGGACCGGTAGCAGGGCACGTAGTCCACGACCTGCATGTCCAGGTGCTCGACCGCGCCGGCGGTGGCGAGCCAGTTACGAATCTCGGAGCTGCCGGAGTCGAGCTTCGCGGCCGGAAGGGCGGCGACCGCGTCGACGTCCCGCTTGGCGAGAATCTGTAGCACGTGCCGGTCCAGCTCCTCGTCGACGAAGAAATGGCTGAGCCCGCCCGAGGCGACGATCCCCACCCGCTTCGGCGTCGGCCAGGCCTCGACCGCCCGGCGGATCGCCTGGCCGAGCTGATAGCAGCGCCGGGGCGTCGGCTGGTTCGGGGGAAAGTACGTGTTCAGCAGCACCGGCACGATCGGGATGACGTGCGCGCCCATCAGCCGCTGGTGGACGAACCCCCACGCGTGCCCGAAGGGCCCGTGGCGCGGCTGGACGCGCAGGTGGGCGACGTCGAACTCGTGCTCGCGAGTCAGGGTCTCGACCAGGTACCGGCCGAGCCCGGCGTCGACGGGGAAGGTCCGATTCGTGCCGTCGCCGTAATAACCCCAGTAGGACAGCCGGCGTAGCGGCAGCAGGCCCTCGGGCGACGGCGGGCGGTTCTCGACCGACTCACCCCAGTAGATGCAGAGGGCGGGCTGATTGTCGGGGCCGAACCACTCGCCCTGGTCGTCCCCGATCACGACGAGCACATCGGGCGCCTGCTCCGCCAGGATGCG
This sequence comes from Methylomirabilia bacterium, assembly GCA_041478145.1. GTDB lineage: Bacteria > Methylomirabilota > Methylomirabilia > Rokubacteriales > CSP1-6 > CAMLFJ01. The sequence continues at coordinate 2,704 of JBGOVO010000180.1, read as the reverse complement.
TGACAGGCGCTGGATGGCGGTCTGGGTGGCGTCGTGGCGCGCCCGGGTCACGTCCGCGCGGAGCTCGCGGCCGATCCGGGCCCCGTTCTCCCGCGCCTTCTCGCCGAACTCAGGCAGGCGAGCCCGGTCGATCTCGGCGAGCCCGGCGAACGCCTCGTAGGGCGTGCTCAGCATCGGGCTGTGGGAGGTGCCGATACCGAGGGCAATTTCCGCCATGCGCTTCCCCTGTCGTCGAGTGGCGCGTCCTGGACACGACCGCCGGCCGGGCGAATTGTAGCAGATCCGGCGACCCAGCTCTTCTCACAACCTGGCGGGTCCGGTGTCTCAGGGGGTGCCGGATAGACCTACACTCTCGAGAGGGGAGCCACCATGGGAGCCAAGCAGGCGCTACTGCAGCAGGCCGAGCAGGAGTACGACGGGCTCAAGGCGGCCATCAAGGGGCTCGACGAGACCCAGATGGGCCAGGTATGGCTGGGAACCTGGGGCGTGCGCGAGATCGCAGCCCACATCACGGGCTGGCATCGGGAGATGATCCCGGCGCTGGAGCGGCTGGGCCGGGGGGAGGCCGCGTACCCCGACGGCGCCTACGACGATTTCGACACCTGGAATGCCCGGTTCGTGGAGGCCCGCAAGGGTCGGAAGGCGAGCGAGATCCTGCAGGAGATGGAAACCTCCCACCACGACCTGCTGCGCACCGCCGCCCACCTCTCCGACGAGCACTTCGGCGAGGGCAAGCCGGCGTCCGGGCTGGTGGATGGCATCGCGCCCGGTCACTACCGCGAGCACGCCGAGCAGATCCGCCAGTGGCGCCAGCGCCCGACCCCATGACCGCCCGCGGCTTCGCCCTCTTCGACACGCCGATCGGCCCATGCGGGATCGCGTGGGGCGAGCGGGGGGTCGTCGGGGTGCAGCTCCCGGAGGCCAGCGCGCCCGCGACGCGGACCCGGCTGCTGCGGCGGTTCCCCGACGCGCGTGAAGGGCCGCCGTCGCCCGACGTGCAGCGCGCCATCGACGGCATCGTGGCCCTGCTGGGCGGCGAGGTCCGCGATCTCTCCGACGTCGAGCTCGACATGGAGCAGGTGCCGGCGTTCCACCGCCGCGTCTACGAAGTCGCGCGTACCATCCCGCCGGGCGGGACGCTCTCGTACGGCGACATCGCGAGGCGACTCGGCGCCCCCGAGGCGGCGCGGGACGTGGGGCGAGCGCTCGGGCAGAACCCGTTCGCGATCGTGGTCCCCTGCCACCGCGTGCTCGCGGCGGGCGGCAAGCTGGGCGGCTTTTCGGCCCGCGGCGGCTCCACCACCAAGGCGCGCCTCCTCGCGATGGAGGGCGCGCAGCTCCGCCTCGAATCCCCTACCGCATGAGCCCCTGCTCGCCCAGCCACTTCTGGATCATCTGGGCGATCTGGTCGGAGTTCTTGTCCATCATCAGCATGTGACCGTTGCCCGCGACGCCGAGCTTCGGCAGCTCCCACCAGTCGGCGACGCCGCCCGCCGCGCGCAGCGCGTCGGCATAGCGCTGGGAAGCCGGGACGAAGCGCGTCCAGAGCGCGCTCTGCGCGATGTGGTCGCCCCAGACGACGAGATGCGGCACCGTCTTGAGCGTGCCGCCGGCGGCCGCCTCCGGCTTGGGCGCCCCCGACGGCTCGATCGCGATCAGGGCCTTCACCTTGTCCGGCGCGGTGAGCGCGGCGTTGAAGCCGAAGTTCCCGCCCTGGCTGTGCACGAGGATCACGCACGGGCAGACCTTCTGCACCAGCTGATTGTAGGCGGCCTGGATCTGGGCGTCCGTCGACGCCCAGCGCGGCACCCCCTGCTTGAAGAACTGGTCGAACGCCTCGATCGGGAAGCGCTGGCCGGGTAGGGCGACCCGCTCCGCGGGGTTGAGCTTGTAGCTCCCGACCGCCCCGATGCGGAAGTCCTCCCAGGCCTGCTTCTTCGTCCGGAACAGGGGCTCGGTGGCGAAGATCTCGGGATACCGAGCCCACGAAGCCCGGCCTCGCTCGACCGCGTCGGAGACGTAGACGTCGTGCCCGGCGCCCAGGAAGAACATCTGCCAGCCCGGCTTGCCGTCCGGCTTGGTCTCCCAGGTGACGCCGGTGAGGCCGCCGCCGTGCCAGAGCAGCAAGGGATAGCGCGCCTTCGGCTGAGTGAGCTTGACGTACTGCACGTACATCTGCTCGATCTCGAAGTCGCCGTTGGGATCGACCTTGATCGGCTGCGAGCCCGCGGTGAACACGACGTCCTTGGTGGGCAGGCCGGTGAGCGAGACGGCGCGGCCACCGACGTGGAAGCTGCCGACCTCGGTGACGGACAGCGTGTCGGCCGAGGCGAGGGTGGAAGTGAGAGCGGTCACGACGCCCAGCACGACTGCGGCTAGCCGCATGGATTCCTCCCGTGATCGGCTGACTACGTGATCAAGCCGTAGAACTTCCCCGCGTTCTCGCAGACGATCTTGCGCACGGTCGCGGCGGGCAGGTGGCCGAACTGCTCCTCGATGTACTTGGAGGACTCCGGCCACACCCCGTCGCCGTGCGGGTAGTCGGAGCCCCACATGAGCGTGTCCTCGCCGATCTCGTGGATCATCTGGGTGCCGATTCGATCGAACTGGAAGGTCGCCTTGCACTGCCGGCGCCAGTAGTCGCTCGGCTTCATCGTCAAGCCCAGGTCCCGGAAGCGGTCCTCCCACTCGAAGTCCATGCGGT
>JBGOVO010000398.1:0-3516 GCA_041478145.1 Methylomirabilia bacterium | reverse complement strand
GATGAGGCCGATCGCGTCCACGTCGAACACCGCGGTGGCGTTGACGTAGTCGCCGGCGCGCGGGGGATCGCCGGTCATGGCCAGGATGTTGCGGATGTCCATCGCGTGGGCGCCGAGCAGATCCGCCTGGATGCCCATCAGGTTGCGGTCCCGACACGTGAAGTGCATGTTGATATCGAGCCCGCTCGCGTCGCGGACGAGCATGGCGGTCGGCAGCACCGACATCCGCACGCGGCCGAGCGACCCGTCGTTGATGTCCACGATCTCCACGCCGCGCTCCTTGAGGAGCTTGGCCCCCTGCACGAGCTTCTCGATGTTGTGGCCGCGGGGCGGATCGAGCTCGACGGTGACGAGGAACTCGCGGGCGTCGAGCCTCCGCTGGAGGAGCGTGGGCGGGGCGCTCGTGGCGAGGCCCGAGGGCTCGGCCGTCTCCACCCGCGCCCGGCGCGCGGGCTCGACCCGCGCCGCGCTCCGCTGGGGCGCGAGGCGATCCAGGGCCTCCCGCATGGCCCGGATGTGCTGAGGGGTCGTCCCGCAGCAGCCGCCGACCAGACGCGCGCCGCTCCCGATCATCCGCGCCGCGTAGTCCGCCATGTAGGCCGGGGAGGAGAGGTACATCAGCCGCTCCCCCACGCGGCTCGGCAGGCCCGCGTTGGGCTGGATGGCCACGTGGAGCCCGCCCGCCTCCGGCAGCATCTGCTCCAGGATGTCGTAGAGCACGCTCGATCCCACCGAGCAGTTCGCGCCCACCGCCTGGATCGGCAGCTCCCGGAGCGCGCGGACGACTTCGGCCGCGGTGCGGCCGGTGAAGGTCACCCCGTCGTCGGTGAAGGCCACCTGGGCGAGGATCGGCAGATCGGTGAGGGCGCGCACCGCCTCCACCGCCATCCGCACCTCGGTGAGGTCCGAAAAGGTCTCGATCACGAAGGCGTCGATCCCGCCCTCCAGAAGCCCCTCGGCCTGCTCGTGGAAGGCCGCGCGCGCGTCCGCCGGCTCGATGCTGCCCAGCGGGGCGAGGTACTTGCCAAGCGGACCGATCGAGCCCAGGACGAGGACGTCGCGCCCCATGCTCTCGCGCACGTCGCGCGCCAGCTTGGCTCCGCGCCGGTTGATCTCGCGCGCGCGCGCCTGCAACCCGTGGACGCTCAGCTTGAAGCGGTTGGCGCCGAAGGTGTTGGTCTCGATGGCGTCACAGCCCGCCGCGATGTACTCGGCGTGGATGGATTGCACGACGTTCGGCTCGTTCAGGTTCAGCACGTCGAAGCAGGCGTCCAGGGGCACGCCGCGGGCGTAGAGCATGGTGCCCATGGCGCCGTCGCAGAGCATCGGGCGGTCGGCGAGGCGGGTGAGGAGGGGCGAGGACATCGCTAGGGTCGCCCCTCTCTCTGATGCGCTCGCCTCGCCTCCGGCGGCGGCTCGCCCTGCGGCCCTCTCCCCAGAGGGGAAGGGATTTCCCGCAGCGCGAGGAGGATCTGGGCCGCGACCTGGTCGGGTCCGATGCCGGTGGTGTCCACCGTGAGGTCGGCCTGGCGGTAGAAGGGCTCGCGGGCGCGATGGAGCGCCTCGACCTCGTCGCGGCCCCGGCCGGCCAGCATCGGCCGCTCGCCCGCGCGCCGGGCGCGCTCGTAGAGCACGTCGAAGTCTCCGGCCAGCCACACCACGGTGCCGAGCGCCTTCAGCGCCTCGGGGCGGCCCTCCCGGCAGAACAGGCCGCCGCCGGTGGCGATCACGTCACCGGACTTGAGGGCGAGAAGCCGCACCATCTCTTCCTCGAGCCCGCGGAAGTACGCCTCGCCCCGCTCGGCGAAGATCTCGGGAATGGAGCGGCCCTCGCGGGCGGTGATCATGTCGTCGGTCTCGACGAAGCACCGGCCGAGACGCCGAGCCAGGAGCCGCCCCACCGACGATTTGCCCGCCCCCATGAAGCCCACCAGGATCACGTTGCCGCTCATCAGACCCTCAGCCTATCACCCCAGCCCCTCACCCGGCGTGCACGGTCGTCGCGGCGGGCGCCCGGCGGTAGGCGCACTCCCGCATCCAGCAGCGGCGGCACTGGGTGAAGTAGTGGTCCACCCGCGCCGCGCTCCCGAGCCCGACGAGCCAGCTGATGCTCTTCCCCGGGGTCATGAAGCACGCCTCGTTGAGGCTCACGCCGATCGGGCTTCCCGGGCAAAGCCGGAAGAGCCGCGCCTGCTCGGCGGTGTCCCAGCCCGCGTAGCCCGGACTGATCCGGTTGGTGACCCGGAGGCCCGCCGGGAGGCCGGCCTGACAGAGGAGGTCGTTGGCATATTCCGCCAGGCTCTCCACCGCGGCGGAGCCCACGCTGTCCAGCATCACGGCCAGCGGGAACTCGCGCGCGTCGAAGAGGGTCCGGACCCGCGCCTCGATGGCCTCGCCCACCGTGCAGATGCCCGCGCCCACCGCCTCGATCGCGCCCCACAGCCGGCCGATCTGCGGGATGTGGAGCCGCTCGCCACCCGCCTCGAGCAGGTCCGCGGCCCGGTCCGTGACGGCGGCGGCGCGATAGACGAGGCGGGGCGCCATCAGCCGCTCCCCCAGCGCGAGCGCCTCCGCGAAGATCGCCAGCACCTCGGCGGTGGGGACGTCCACGTCCTTCCGGTAGCCCTGGAAGCGCAGGACCTCGTCCCGGTCGATCGAGAGCGGCAGCCCCTCGAGGACGACGGGCGTGGGAGCGAGGACGGAGAGCGCCGCCGTCACCGCGCGCGGCGGGAGCGGACCACGTCGGCGATGAGCCGGATATGCGCGGGGTTCGAGCCGCAGCACGCGCCCACGATATTGCAGCCGGCGTCGAGCAGCGCCGGGTAGTCCTTCGCCATCTCGTCGGGCCCGAGCTCGTAGGTCGTCCGGCCGCCGGTCGTGATCGGCAGCCCCGCGTTCGGGTAGGCGATGAGGGGCGCGTCGGTGACCTGGCGCATCTCCCGGATGATCACGATGGCGCGGTCGGGGCCGCGGCCACAGTTCATCCCCACGATGTCGGCCCCGGCGGCCAGCAGCTGCCGGGCGACGTCGGCCGGGCTCTCGCCCCACATGGTCCGGTCCCGGTCGTGCAGCTCCTCGTACTGGAAGAACATGGTGGCCATGACCGGGAGGTCCGCCACCACCTTGCAGGCCCGCACCGCGCCCGCGGCCTCCTGCGGGAACATCATCGTCTCCACCGCGAAGCAGTCCACCCCGGCGGCCGCGAGCGCTTCGGCCTGTTCCTTGAAGGTCTCGAAGTACTCCTCGTCGGTGGCCACGTTCTTGCCGACGCCGTAGTCGACCGGCAGGTAGCTGGTCGGCCCGATGGAGCCGGCCACGTACCCGCCGGGCGGACAGGCGGCCCGCGCCAGCCGCGCGCCCTTGTCGTTCAGCTCGCGGGTGCGCGAGCCCATGTCCTGCCCGTAGCGCTCGTCGTACTCGCGGAACTTCAGCGCGGTGCCCCCGAAGGTGTTGGTCTCGACGAGATGCGAGCCCGCGTCGAAGTAGCCCCGGTGGATCCCGCGGACCACGTCGGGG
>JBGOVO010000184.1:0-7500 GCA_041478145.1 Methylomirabilia bacterium | reverse complement strand
TCCGCGACGATGACGTGGAAGCCGTAGTCGACGTAGGCCCGCCCCACCGCCTTGGCCTTCCAGGTCTCGACCGCGGAGGTGAGCGACCGGCCGCGCGTCTGCCAGGCGTAGTCGCAGATGGTCGTCACGCCCCCGCAGGCCGCCGCGGCGGTGCCCGACTCGAAATCGTCGACGCTCCGCATGCCGCCCACCTCGGCGTCGAGATGCGTGTGCACGTCCACGCCGCCGGGGAGGACGAGCAGCCCGGCCGCGTCGATCTCCCGCCGGCCCGGGGGGAGCGACGGCGCGATGGCCGCGACACGGCCCGCGTCGATGCCGACGTCGGCGCGGAAGAAGTCGGCGGCGGTGACCACCGTCCCCCCCCGCACGACCAGCTCGTGGCTCATCGCGGCTCCGGGTCGGGCGTCGATTCCACCGGCAGGAACGGCGTGATCTCGCCGCAGAAGCGCATCAGGTGGGCGTGCAGCCCCTGCTGGACCGCGGCCAGGTCCCGCCGCCGCAGCGCGCCCACGATCTCGGCGTGCTCGTCGAGCGCGCGCACGTCCCGGCCGAGGCGCGCGAAGGCGAAGTGCTGGTAGCGCCGCTGATGGCGCTTCAGGTTCTCGTGGAGCTGGACCACCTTGCGATTGCCGCAGGCCGCGACCAGCAGGTCGTGGAACTCGAGCCCCAGATCGAAGTTCGACCGGAGATCGACCTGCACGCCGGCCGCGCGCGCCCGGGCCACCTGCTCCTCCATCGCCTGGAGGGTCGTGGCGTCGAGCCGCTCGATGGCCAGCCGGGCCGCGAAGGTCTCGAGCATGATCCGCACGTGCAGCATGTCGCGCAGATCCGAGACGCTCAGCTCGCTCACTCGCGCCCCGCGATGGGCCAGCGACGTGAGCAGGCCTTCCGTCTCGAGGATCCGGATGGCCTCCCGCAGCGGCGAGCGGCTCACCCCGAGCAGCGACACCAGCTCCCGCTCCCGGATGCGCTCCCCCGGTTTCAGTCGGCCCGCGATGATGGCGTCCCGGAGGGCGTCGACGACCCGGTCTCGGATCAGACCCGGGTCGGTGAAACGAATACGCGACTCAGCATCCTGGCTCAAAGGTGGTCGATTGTATACCAAGCTGAGCACGCACCGTCAAGGGGCGATCGGATCCCGACGCTGGAACCGCAGTGTATCCTTGGCGGGTGGCCTGGGACCCCGCTCAGTATCTGAAGTTCGCCGACCACCGGCTCCGGCCGGCGATCGATCTCCTGAACCGTGTCGACCTGGACCACCCGGACGAGATCTACGACCTGGGCGCGGGCGCCGGCAACGTCACCCGGCTGATCAAGGAGCGATGGCCCGACGCGCACGTCACCGGGGTGGATGACTCGCAGGCCATGCTGGCCAAGGCGGCGGCCACCGCCCCCGCGATCGCGTGGCAGCAGGCCGACCTGGCCACGTGGAGCCCGGCGCGGCCCGCCGACCTCGTCTACTCCAATGCCGCGCTCCACTGGCTGGGCGGCCACGACCGGCTGTTCCCCGCGCTGCTGGCGGGCCTCGCGTCGGGCGGCGTGCTGGCGGTGCAGATGCCGCGCAATTTCGGGGCGCCGTCCCACACCGCGATCTCGGAGGCCGCGCTGAGCGGGCCCTGGCGCGCCCGTCTCGAGCCCTTGCTGCGTCCGGCGCCGGTGGCCGATCCGGACTTCTACTATGGCGTCCTCGCTCCCCACGTGGCGACGCTCGACATCTGGGAGACGGAATATCTTCAGGTGCTCGAGGGGGCCGATCCGGTCAAGGAGTGGACCAAGGGCACCTGGCTCAAGCCGCTGCTGGACGCGCTCGAGGAGCCGGCGCGGGGCCAGTTCGAGGCGCGCTACGCGGAGCGGGTGGCCCGCGCGTATCCGCGGCGCGAGGACGGGCACACCCTCTTCCCGTTCCGGCGCCTGTTCATCGTCGCCCGCGCGCGCTGAGACGAGCCGGTCGTGAAGATCGACGCGATCGATATCTACTGGATGAAGCTACCCCTGGCCTTCGTCTGGCGCACCTCCTATGCCGATCAGCGCTTCACCGACACCATCCTCGTGCGCATGGAGGGCGGTGGGCACCACGCGTGGGGCGAGAGCTGCCCCGTCTACATCCCGGCCTACTCCGCGGAGCACACGCTCGCCACCTTCCACACCCTGCGCGAGCACATGGCCCCGCGCATCATCGGCCAGGACATCGAGACGGCGCGGGACCTCCTGGACCGTCTGGCCTTCATCAAGGGCAACCAGTTCGCGCGGGCCGCGCTCGACATCGCGTGGTGGGTGCTGGACGCCAAGCGGCGGGGCCTGCCGCTGCACCGGGCCCTGGGCGGCACCGCCGACCACGTCACGGTGGGCGCCGACTTCGGGATCCAGGACTCGCTCGACATCCTCATGGAGAAGATCCAGGGGGCCATCGACGCGGGCTCCCCACGCGTCAAGCTGAAGTTCCGGCCCGGCTGGGACCTGTTCATGGTGGAAGCGGTGCGGTCGACCTTCCCGCACTTCACCTTCCACGTCGACTGCAACGCCGCGTACACCCCCGCCGACACCGAGCTGTTCCGCGCGCTCGACCGCTTCGGGCTCGCCATGATCGAGCAGCCGCTGGCCGACGACGGCATGAGCCTGGTCAACCACGCTGATCTCCAGCGGCGCATCGGGACGCCGGTGTGTCTGGACGAGAGCGTCCAGAGCCTCGCCCACGTGCAGGCGGCCATCCGGCTCCAGAGCTGCCGGGTGGTGAACGTCAAGATGGCGCGCGTGGGCGGGCTGACGGAGTCGCGCGAGATCCAGGCCCTGTGCGCCGAGCACGGGATCCCCTGCTGGATCGGCGGCATGCTGGAGAGCGCGATCGGGGGCGCGATCTGCGCCGAGCTGGCCACCCTGCCGAACTTCACCTATCCCGGGGACATCTTCCCCTCGTCCTACTTCTACGCCGACGACCTCGGCAAGCCCGAGATCGTCCTGAGCGGCCCCGGGGAGGTGGCCACCTCGCGGGTGCCGGGCATCGCCCAGGAGCCGGACGCCGGGCTGCTGAAGCGCTGGACCGCCGAGCACGCCGCGTTCCGGAGCGCCGCCACCGGGTAAGTCGTCGTCACGTAGTCTTCACGCGGCTGCCATCACACGGTCGCGGGCCGGCACTACCGTTCCGTCAACGGAGGCCGGTCATGAATGCTCGCGACAAGGCCGCAGCGATCGCCAACCAGTTCGAAGGCCGATGCACCTGCGCGACGATGGACGGCGGAGTGGACTGCCCCTGGTGCCAGGTGTTCTACGAGGTGCTCCAGGGCTTCCCGCTGGTCCCCGTGCCCGCCCGCCCCGCTCCGGGTCGGGCGCCGAGCCTGTCGATATCGCCCTGAGACGGCGCCGCGACTAGGCCAGCCGCTGCCGTAGCTGCCGGCTCGTGTGCAGGTGCCGCCGCAGGAACGGGATCATCTCCTCCCACGCCTCCCGGGCCGGTCCTTCCCGGAACGTGGCCGGGTTCGTGAAGTTCAGGAAGGCATGACCCGCGCCCGGGTAGCGGTGGAACTCGTGCGGCTTGCGGTACTTGTCGAGCTGGGCCGAGATCTTGTCCACGTCGGCCGGTGACGGGTTGGTGTCGTCGAGCCCGAAGAAGCCGGCGATCGGACAGTGGACGTAGGGCGTGAGGTCGAAGGGCGTCGGGCCCTCGCCCCACGCCTTCATGATGTTGCCCCCGTAGAAGACGCCGGCCGCCTTGAACACCGGCTTGGACGCCGCCATCAGGTACGCCACGCGGCCGCCCATGCAGAAGCCGATGATGCCGACGTCGCCGAGCTGGGTGTCCTTGAGGCGGCGCGCGTAGTTGACGGCGGCGTTGACGTCGCTCACCACCTCGACGTCGCGCAAACGGCCGATGCGCGTCATCATGTCGCCCTCTTCGGTCTGCCGATGGTAGAGATCGGGGGCGATCGCCAGGTAGCCGTGCTGGGTGAGGTTCTCGACCCGGTCCTCGATGAACTTGTCCACGCCGGGTCCGTGCTGGATGACGATCACGGCGGGAAAGGCCCGGCCGAGGCTGGGGGTGCCCACGTACAGACGCATCGGGGAGCCATCGACTTCGATTCGGTCCCACTGCGGCATGCCGCGCCTCCTCCTTCCAGTGCCCGTGAGAAAAACGGCCCGGCGGCGGAACCGGTGAACCGCCTGCCGGGCCTCGGTTTCTCGCGCGCAGGATCATCGTCCTGCGGCATGTCCCGACGATGTGCCGGGATCTTGTCGTGCGCCTAGCGTTCTTCGCGCGTCATCAGGCCGGACCCACGCCCGATGACGCGCCATGCTGGCCGGGTGGCGTGTTCTCCATCCTGATCTCCTTTTTGGGGTGAACCACACGACGGGCGGGGGCGCCTCACCTCCCGTCGCGCTCCAGCAAACCGCCGGCGGTGCCCGTTGTCAAGCGGCAGCGCGGCATGAGGTGGCGGCCCGCGTGGGGGCCGGGTACACTGCGCCCATGAAGCGCCTCGTGGCGGCCCTCGGGCTGGTGCTGATCGCGGCGCTGTCGCCCGCGAGCGCGTGGGCGCAGCCGGTCTGGCCGGGCATGGGCTCCCCGGGCGCGACACCGGCCCATCGGCCGCATTCCCGTCCCGGCCCGCCCTTCATCCATCGGCCGTTTCCGGTCTTCGGGTGCTGCCTGGGCTTCCCGTACGTGACGCCCCCGCCACCGCCCCCGGTGATCGTGGTGCCCTCGGTCCTCTACGTGGTGCCGTCGCCGCCGACCCTCCTCTATGTGCCGCCGGCGCGGCCCGAGCCGGCGCCCGAGATCACGCTGGCGACGGGTCGCTGGGAGCGTCACGGCAACGGGGCCGAGTACCCCTACACGTGGGTGTGGGTGGGCGCGGCGCCGGCTCGCTGAGCGGGCGGCGGCGCCCGGCTCAGACCTTCACGACGTAGCCGTAGCGGCGGTTGCTCCGGCCCGGGCCGCGGCGCTCGTACTCGCCCTTCAACTCCGCCAGCCGGTTGGGGCCGGCCAGCTCCGCGTGCCGGTCGTACCGGTACAGGCGCGCGACGTTCTCGCCGAAGATCGCGTTCTTCACGGGCCCGTCGGCGGGACCGAGCGGCCCGAAGCCGTGCTTCTTCTGCATGTCCTCGGGGATCTCGAGCCGGCGCAGCCCCTCGATCTGCCACTGGGGCGCGCCCGTCCACACCGCGTCCGTCCCCCAGATCACGTGGTCGGTGCCCATGCCCCGGACGAGCGTGCCCATCATCGCGGCGGTGAGTCGCGGCTGGGCCACGGTGGTCAGCGCGAAGAGCTGGCCGAGGTCGGCGTAGACGTTGGAGACGCCGTCCTTCGCGGGGATCTCGGCCAGATCCGTCACCCAGTCCACGCGGCCGGTGCGGTCGAACTGAGCCAGCGCGTCGGCCGGATCGCCGCCGCCGGGGAAGCGGTAGGCGCCGTGGTAGATGATGAAGTTGAGCTGCGGCCAGTCCCGGGCCGCCTTGCCCACGTCGCGCACGTCGCAGTAGGGCCTGAGGTTCGGATACTTCTGGTCGAGCGAGGGCGGGAAGAGGCCCTTGTGCACGCAGACGTTGACGATCCCGGCCCTGGCCATCTTCTCGTAGGCCGGGTAGAGGAGCGCTTCGTCGTCCATCCGCCACGGATGCCGGCCCAGATCCTTGTTGGTGTTGTCGCCGATCGTGTAGCCCTTCATCGAGTCCGGCTTGAGGTCCACGATGGCGCGCTCCAGCGCCTCCATCCAGCCGGGCTGGCCCGGGGTGAAGATGGCGTGGCTCAGCAGCCGGCGCCCGCCGAGCCGCGCGTTCACGGTGGCGCGCGCCTTCGCCATCATCTCGTTGGTGAGGAACCAGTCCTCCGCCACCTCGGACGGGGCGCTGCTGATGAGCGCGACCTTCGTGTCGCTGTCGAGGAAGATCTCCTTGAAGTAGTTGCCGAACTTCAGATCCTCGATGGTCTGCGGCTTGCCCGCGAGCCCGGGATTCCATCCCGCCTTGCCCACCGCCTCGCGCATGCGGACGAACCCGGTGAGGCGCGTGTCGTCCTTGAGGAAGTGGGTGTGCGTGTCCATCACGAACTGCCCGGCCAGCCCCTCCGCCCGGTCCGCCGCCATGTCCTTGTCGGCGGCCTCCGCGCGCGAGGCCGCGAAGAGCGGCCCGTACACCTCGTTCATCGCCACGTAGGCCGCCGCCATGCCCGCCGCGGTCCGGAAGAACCCGCGGCGGCTCAGGCCCCGGCGCCGGCCGAGCTCATCTCCCAGCGCCTTCACCCGCGCCTCGACCTCCCGCTGCTGCGGGGTCTGCGGCGACGGGAAGTACTCCTCGCTCGATACGATCTGGGTGGGCACGGGCCCGCGGAAGGCGTGCGTCTCGGCGGGGAGGAGCCGATCCATCTCGGCCGGGCTGAGCAGCCTCATGGTGACCTCAGGGTGCGGGCAGGCGGCCGAAGAGCGCTTCGAGGGCCAGGCCGAGGGCGAGCAGACGCCGGTCGCTCCCCGCCGGACCGTCCAGCGCGAGGCCGATCGGCAGCCCGGCGGACGTGCGGCCGGCGGGAACGGTCAGCCCGGGAATCCCCGCGTTGCTGCCCGGATCGGTGTTCTGGATGAAGGTGAAGAAGGTCGGGACGTCGGCGCCGTTGAGCTTGGTCTTCTCGTCGTCGCCGATGGGCGCGGCGGGCAGCGGCGTGGTGGGAAACGCGAGCGCGGCGATGTTGTACTTCTTGAACGTATCGGCGTAGAGCTGCTGGAGCGCCGGCCGCGCCGCGAGCGCGTCGAGGTAGACCTTCTGCGGGATCGCGTCCTTCGCGCCGGGGACGATGCTCGAGGCGAAGAGCCCCTTCACGTCGGGGCTGGCGATGCGCTCGGCCAGGCCCTTCACGTCGAGCCCGATGCGGTAGCGCGTGAGGTACTTCGCGAGGTCCACGCCGGCCTCGTAGAGCGCGACGGGGAAGCTCACCTTGCCGTTGAGATCGACGAGCCCGGGCATGTCCACCGGGACGATCTCGACGCCGGCCTCCTGGAGCCGGTCGAGCGCCGCCTGCGTCACCTGCTCGGTCTCGGTATCCAGGTCCCGGAAGAACAGGGCGCGGTACACCCCGAGGCGCACGCCCTTGAGCGGGGCCGCAGTCACCTTGTCCCGGGCGCCGGTGATGATGGTATCGAGCAGCACCAGATCGGCCACCTGGCGCGCCATCGGCCCCGCGGTATCGCGGGTGTGGGCGATCGGGGTGATGCCGTCCTGCGGGTAGCGCCCGAGCGTCGGCCGGAGCCCGCTGATGCCGTTGAGCGCGGCCGGGATGCGCACCGAGCCCCCGGTGTCGGAGCCGAGGCCGGCCGCCGCCATGCGCGCGGCGATCGCGTTGCCGGTGCCGCCGGAGGAGCCGCCCGCGATGCGGGTGGAGTCGTAGGCGTTGCGCGCCGGGCCGAAGGCCGCGTTGTTGCTCGTGATGCCGAAGGCCAGCTCGTGCATGTTGGTCTTGCCGAGCACGATCGCGCCGGCCCGGATCAGCTTCTCGGCGACGGGGGCGTTGCGGGACGGGAC
>JBGOVO010000160.1:0-8100 GCA_041478145.1 Methylomirabilia bacterium | reverse complement strand
GGCCCGCGCGTGTGCAGCGGGATGACGCCCACGCCCAGATCCAGGCGACGGGTGTCCGCCGCCGCGAGCGCAAGCGATCCCAGGCCGTCGACCGGGCCGGGATGGTTCACCCAGAACGAGCGGTAGCCGAGCGCTTCGGCCTCGCAGGCCGAGGCGCGGATGATCTCCGGTGACACGCCCGCGAATACCGCGAACCCCTTTGCCGTGCCGGTCGCCATGACGGCCTCCTGTTCGTGTGGTGGGGCCGATCATACGCCCCGCCGAGCTTGCGCTCCACCGCATTACGGGATACACCCGAGCGGTCATGCGAGAGCCGGCGGGCATGCGCATCCTCGTCTGGATGTGCGTGCTCATCGCCGTCAACCAGCTCGGCTTCGGCAGCATCGTCCCCGCGCTGGCTCTCTACGCGCGCTCCTTCGACGTCACCCAGTCCGCCATCGGCCTCGCCATCGCGGTGTACGGGCTCGCCCGCTTCCTGGTCGCGGTGCCGGCGGGCCAGCTCGCGGACCGGCTCGGACGGCGGAGCACGCTCGCGATGGGCGGGCTCCTCTCCGCCGTCGGCAACCTGCTCTGCGCGCTCGCGCCGAGCTATCCCGCCTTCGTCGGCGCGCGCTTCGTGGCGGGCGCGGGCGCGGCTCTGGTGCTCACCACCGGCCTGATCGTGATCGCGGACATCTCCACGCCCGCCAATCGCGGCCGCATGATGTCGGCCTACCAGGGCGTGTTCATCTTCGCGGTGGGCATCGGACCCCTGCCGGGCGGCCTGCTCGCGAGCCACTGGGGCCTCGCCGCCCCCTTCGTCGCCTACGCGGTCACGTCGCTCGTGGCCTCCGCGGTGGCCTGGCTCGCGATTCCCGAGACGAGGGCGGCCCGGCGCGCCGACGAGCCCGCGCCGGAGGAGGTGCCCTACCGGGCTCAGCTCCGCCTGCTCACCGCCCATCGGGGCTTCATGCTGGTGAGCTTGATCGCCTTCGTCAACGCGGTGGCCCGCACCGGCGCGCTCTTCACCATCATCCCGATCCTGGCCCGCGATCGGCTGGCGCTTCACCCCGACCGTATCGGCTTCGGCCTGGCCCTGGCGAGCATCGTCGGCCTGGTCGTGGCCTATCCGACCGGCGTGCTCGTGGACCGCCACGGGCGCAAGATCGTCATCGTCCCCGCGACGATCCTGTCGGGCCTCTCGCTCATCCTCTTCCTGCTCGCGCCGACCTACGGCTGGTTCCTCGCCGCCTGCGCGGCGTGGAGCGTGGCCATGGGCATCAGCGGCGCGGCCCCCGCCGCCTACGCGGCCGACACCGCGCCGCCGGGAATGAACGCGGCCGCGCTCAGCAGCTATCGGATGCTCGCGGACCTGGGCTACGTGATCGGCCCGATCGCGCTCGGCCTGGTCGCCGACCTCGCGGGGGCCGACGCGGCGCTGGGGGGCGCCGCGGTCTTGCTGGTCGGGGTGGCGCTGCTCTTCGCCCGCTTCGCGCCCGAGACGTACCGCGCAGGCCGCTTCTAAACGCGGGGCGGCTGGACTACGATAGGGGGCGCGGCGCCACGCGCCCGGACCCGGATCCCACGGAGGTGGACCATGGCGGAGATCGTCGCGGCGGCATTGACAGCCCACGCGCCCCTCATCACCGGCAAGCCCGAGGTGGCGAAGCCTGCGCAGCGGGACCGGCTGTACGCCGGCTTCCACGAATTGCGGCGGCGGCTGCAGGCGGCGCGGCCGGACCTCCTCGTGATGTTCGTCAACGATCACCTCCAGAACTTCGCCTACAACAACCTCCCCGCCTTCTGCGTCGGCCTCGCGCCGAGCTACCAGTGTCCGAGCGAGGGCGGGGCCCGGCTGATGCGCCTCCAGCCCCGGACGGTGCGCGGCAACCCCGAGTGGGCGCTGGCGCTGCTGGAGGCCGGGCTCGAGGCCGGCATCGACTTCGCCTACTCCTACGAGATCGAGAGCTGGGACGAGCTGTCGGTGCCGCTCTCCTTCCTGATGCCGGACGGCGGGATCCCCATCGTGACCGTCTACACGAACTGCGCGGCGCCGCCCCTGCCCGCCCCGCGTCGCTGCCGCGAGGTGGGGGCTTTCGTGGGCGACTTCATCCGGTCGCGCGCGGGCGCCGGGCGGGTGGCCCTCGTCGCCACCGGAGGGCTCTCGCACTGGGTGGGCACGCCCGAGACCGGCCGCATCAATCCCGACTGGGACCACTACGTGCTCGACTGCGTGACGCGAGGCGACATCGAGCCTCTGACGCGGCTGACCTGGGGCGAGATCGAGCGCGACGGCGGCAACGGCGGCCAGGAGATCCGGAACTGGATCGCCCTGCTCGGCGCGGTGCCCGGCTGGAAGGGCGAGGTGCTCGCCTACGAGCCGGTGGACGAGTGGATCACCGGCTGCGCCACCGCGTGGGTGCACCCGTGATCCCGGTCTCCTACGCGCTCAACAAGCTGCTGACCGCCATCGCGCGCCAGCACCAGATGCGGGAGGGGCTGAGCGACGACGACATGACCGGCCACGAGCTGAGCGAGCCGGAGCGCGCCGCCCTCCGCGCGGGCGACATCGGCCGCCTCTACGAGCTCGGGGCCAACCCCTACCTGATCCGCCGGGTCTTCCGCCCCCGCTTCACCATCTAGGCCGCCGGGCCGGGCCGTCAGCGGGCGGAGCGGAACGGGAAGGTGAGCTGGGCCCAGTAGCCGTCCGGCACCGGGTTGCCGGCCACTCCGTACACCGCCGGCCAGCGGTCGCGCGGCAAGTACTGGGTCCCGAAGATCGCGTCGATCACGGGCAGGTGCACCGCGAAGTTCACGTCCACCGGCTCGACCGCGTGATGCCAGTGGTGGTACTGCGGCGTGGCCAGGAGCCAGCGCAGCGGGCCGAAGCGCCAGCTCACGTTGGCGTGGATGAGCACGGCCTGGAAGGACACGAAGAGCACGTAGGCGAAGACCGCGCCCGGGGCGAAGCCCAGCACGTAGAGCGGCACGAAGGAGAGCCCGCGCGTCACCACGATGTCCACCAGGTGCAGGCGGGAGCCGGCCAGCCAGTCCATCTGCCGGCTCGAGTGGTGGATCTCGTGGAAGCGCCAGAGCCAGGGCACCGCGTGGAAGAGGCGGTGCACCGTGTACTGGGTCAGATCCGCGACCAGCAGGACCTCCACGAACTGCAGGAGCACCGGCTGCGCGGTCACCGCGGCCTGCAGCTCGGGCGCGACGGCCCAGCGGAAGAAGAGCGCGGCCGGCGCCATGGTCAGGAACACGGTCAGCTGCACCAGCAGGTGGCTCACCCCGAAGTGGCCCAGGTCCGTGCGCCACTCGGCCCGGAAGACCGGCTGCTCGCGCAGCCGGCCGAAGAGCAGCTCGATTGGCACGAAGATCGCGGAGAGCAGGAACAGGTCCAGCAGGAACCAGTCGAGCCCGACGTGGTTCGAGCGCGCCACCGGCGTGGCCACCGCCACCTCGGAGCCACCCATCAGCGTGGCCAGGAGCGCCAGCCCCGCGCCGGTGAGGCCGAGCGCCTTGCGCCGCTTCAGGAACGCGCTCGCGACGCCCAGGACGAATGCGACCCCGAGCGTCACCTTGATCGTGGCCCGGACGACCTCCATCGGATAGACGTCGCGCAGCGCGGGGGTGGTGAGCACGGCGGGGAACCACAGGCAGAGCACCGCTCCGAAGGCGAGCGCGCCCAGCCCCGCCGAGAGCACGCCCGCGATCCAGCCCAGCACCCCGACCCGGCTCGCCATGCTGCTTCGATCCTAGCGCCCCGGGGCGCCCGCCACCAAATCATGCCGCGATGGTATGGTGTGGGGCCATGACTACCATCCTGATGCTGCCGCCCCAGACCGCCACCACGCGCGAGTGGGCCGCCCGCGTGGTCGCCGCGCTGCCCGCCCTCTCCGTGGTGGTCGCGGAGGACGACGCCCACGCCGCGCGCGAGATCGGCCGTGCCGAGGCCGCCTTCGGCACCCTGTCGCCCGCGCTGCTGCGTCAGGCGGGGCGGCTCCGCTGGCTGCAAGCGCCCCAGGCCGCGCCGCCCGCCGGCTTCTACTACGACGAGCTGATCGCGCACCCGGTCGTCATCACCAACTTCCGGGAGATCTACAACGACCACATCGGCGCGCACATCATGGCCTTCGTGCTCGCCTTCGCCCGCGGCCTACACTACTACCTGCCCCTCCAGCTCCGCCGCGAGTGGAAGCCGGCGCCCCAGGACACCGGCGTGGTCCATCTCCCCGAGGCGACCGCGCTGATCGTGGGCGTGGGCGGCATCGGCAGCGAGGCGGCGCGCCTGGCGGAAGCCTTCGGCATGCGCGTGATCGGCATCGATGCGCGGCGCCGGGACGCGCCGCCCGGCGTCTCCAAGCTCGACGGCCCGGACGCGCTCGACGCGCTCCTGCCCGAGGCCGACTTCGTCATCTTGACGGTGCCGCACACGCCCGAGACGGAAGGCTTCATGCATCGGGCGCGCTTCCAGCGGATGAAGCGCAGCGCCTACTTCATCAATATCGGGCGGGGCCGGACGACGCGGCTCGACGACCTGGTGGCCGCGCTCCGGGCCGGCGAGATCGCGGGCGCGGGCCTCGACGTCTTCGAGCAGGAGCCGCTGCCCGCCGATCACCCGCTCTGGACGACCCCGGGCGTGCTGATCACCCCGCACACCGCCGGCCACGGCCCCTATCTCGACGATCGCCGCGGCGCGATCCTGCTCGACAACTGCCGCCGCTTCCTGGCCGGCCAGCCGCTCCGCAACGTGGTCGAGAAGGCGAAGTGGTTCTAGGCGCGGGCCGGTTCCCGGGCGCGCAGCGCCCGAGTCGCCGACCGGATGACGGTCACCGCGGACGTGCCGAACATCGCGCCGATCAGCAGGCCCACGACGAGGTCGGGCCAGCCCGACCCCGTGAGCGCCACCGCCCCCGCCGCGACCAGGACCGCGGCGTTGCCCGCCACGTCGTTGAGCGAGCAGACCCACGACGATCGCATGTTGAGGTCATCGCTCCGACGACGCCATAGCAGCGCCAGGCACACGCCGTTCGCGGCGAGCGCCAGGACTCCGACGCCGCCCATCACCGGGGCGCTCGGCTCCAGCCCGTGGACGAGCTTCACCGCCACCTGGACGAGCACGGCCCCCGCGAACGCGGCCATGATGAGCCCCTTCAGGAGCGCGGCCCGGGCCTGCCAGGCCGCTCCCCGGGCGACCACCCAGAGGCTCACGCCGTAGACGATGGCGTCGCCCAGCATGTCCGCGGAATCCGCGAGGAGCGCCGTCGAGTTGGCGAGGATACCCCCGAGGCTCTCGGCCAGGAACATCCCCGCGTTGATCCACAGGACGGTCCACAGCAGCCGACGCTGTCGCGCCGGGATGTCGGTCCGCACCTCGCAGCAGTCCTTCACGCCCCGAGTCTGCCCGACCGCGACGCGCGACGCCACGGATATTCGCGGCCCGGCTCGTCCCGCGGGCGGCGGCCGGATCAGGCGTTGACGGGAGCGGGCTGGGCGCTGCGACGGACCTGAACGACGGTCCCGATGGTGCAGAGCATCAGCACGCCCACCGCCACGAAGAGCATGCGCGGATCCCCGTGGTCGAGGAGCCAGCCGAAGGCGAGCGGGGTGAGGCAGGAGCCGAGATCGAGCCCGGAGTAGACGAAGCCGAACACCTTGCCGGAGGCGCCGGGGGGCGTGGCCGCGCGCACCAGCATGTCGCGCGAAGGTGCGGTGGCGCCGTGGCAGAAGCCGGTCACGGCGAGGATCACCGGGAGCAGCGACGGCGCGACCGCCCCGGTGGCCAGCAGCATCATGAAGCCGGCGGCACACACCAGCCCCGCCGCGGCCACGATGTCGTGGCGGCGCACCCGGTCGGCCAGGAGGCCCCCGGCCAGGATGCCCGCCGCGCCGCCCACGAGGAACGCGGTCAGCGCCGCGGTCGCGAGCGCCAGCGGGGTGTCGTAGACCCGCACGAGCGTCGTGACGCCGAAGGTCTGCACCCCGATCAGGGCGGTGGCGATCAGGGCGAAGTAGGCGAAGGCGGCCAGGATCGGCGCGGTCAGCAGCATGCGCACGTCGTGGGCCATGGTGCTCCGCGGCCGCCCGGAGACGCGCAAGCCCCCGAAGGCGCCGCGCTGGGTGGCCAGCACGAGGACGACGGTCAACCCGAGCGCGCCCACCGTCACCAGCGCCGCGCGCCAGCCGAAGTGGGCGGTGAGCCCCCCGACCACCGTCGGCGCCGCCGCCCACCCGAGATTGCCCGAGATCGAGTGCACGCTGTAGCCGCGCCCGATCCGCCGCGGGTCCACCGACGCGTTGAGGATCGAGTAGTCAGCCGGGTGGAACACGCTGTTGCCGAGCCCGGCCACGAGCGCCACCGGCAGCAGCATCCAGTACGACGGCACCAGACCGGCCATGGCGATGGCGGAGGCGAAGAGCGCCATGCCGCCCAGGAGCACGCGGGGAGCGCCCACGCGGTCCACCAGGAAGCCGGAGAGCGTCTGGCCGATGCCGGAGGCGCCGTAGAACACGCTCATGACCAGCCCGAGGGCCAGGTACGGCACGCCGAAGACGGCCTTCAGCAGCGGAAAGAGCGGCGGCAGCGCGAGCTGGAAGAAGTGGCTGAAGAAGTGGGCCGCCGCGATGAGACCGATGACCCGAGCGTCGTGACGGAGGCTGGACCGGACTATCGGATCGGGCGCGGGCGGATCGGGCGCGGGCGGATCGGGCACAGGACCCTAGTCTACACCACGAGGCCCGGGCCGCCGCGCCTAGCTCTTCTTCTCGACCGCCTCGACGTCGATGTTGATCTTCACCTCGTCGCCGACCACGACCCCGCCCGCCTCGATGGCCCGATGCCAGGTGATGCCGAAGTCCTTCCGGCTGATGGTCGTCGACGCGTTGGCGCCCACGCGGCGGTTGCCCTGCGGGTCGCGGACCGGGGCGGTCGGGCCGTCCACCTTGAGGACCACCTCGCGCGTGACGTCCCGGATGGTGAGGTCGCCCACCAGATCGAAGCCGTCGGCTCGCACGTTCTGGATCCGCTTCGACTTGAAGACGAGGGTCGGGAACTTCTCGGCGCTGAAGAAGTTGTCGCTGCGCAGGTCGTCGTCACGGCGGCCGATGCGGGTGTTGACGCTCTTGGTCTCGATGGTGATGTCCGCCTTGATCGAGCCGGGCTCGCCCGGCTTGTACTCGATCACGCCCTTCGTCACCTCGAAGACGCCGGTGACGTTGGTGATCATCATGTGCTTGACCGTGAAGCCGGAGACGGTGTGGGCGGGGTCGATGACCCAGGTCTCCGCCGCGGCCAGCGCGGGCAGGCCCAGGCTCAGGGTGAGCACGGCGCCGAACGCGGCGATGGCTCGCTTCATGGACGCTCCTCTCTCGATAGGGGTTGAGCGACGATAACCTGGCTGTCAAGCCCGCGGCGGCTCCGGACGGCCGTTTCTGCCATGAGCCGTTTCTGCTATCATCGGGGGCTGACAAAGGAGGCGGGCCATGGGCACCGACACGACCTACTCGCTGGATCAGTTCCTCGCCGACACCCGCACGACCATCAAGACCAAGGGGATCCCGGCCGGCCTCGCCGAGATCCGCGACCACCTGGAGCGGCTGCTGCGCAATCCCGAGCTGCTGAAGAAGCACCTGGGCGATCCGGTGCCCTACGTCGAGCGCACCACGATCGGCCGCGACCCGGAGACCGACGTGCACGTGCTCGTCCACGGACGGCCGAAGGCGGCGAAGTCCTCGGTGCACGACCACGGGCCGTGCTGGGTCGTCTACGGCAACTACCAGAACGCCACGCGGATGCGCCGCTGGCGCCGCCTGGACGACGGCAGCCGGCCCGGCCACGCGGACCTCACGCTGCAGCGCGAGTTCCTCAACGAGCCCGGGCAGGCGGCCGCCTTCGCGGTCGGCGACATCCACTCCATCGAGTTCGGCGACGACACCTTCTTCATCCGCGTCACCGGCGGTGACGTCGAGACCAAGGAGACCCACCGCTTCGACGTCGAGAAGAAGACGGTGGAAGTGGCCAACCGCGCGCTCGGCCAGCGCTAGCCGCTACAGCTTCCCCCAGTAGGCGCGGGCCGCCGGGAACACCGCCTTGCAGCGGGTGGGCTCGGTGGGCCCGTC
>JBGOVO010000431.1:0-3093 GCA_041478145.1 Methylomirabilia bacterium | reverse complement strand
TGAACGAGCTGAAGCTGCCGCCGGTCAAGATCCACTGCTCGGTGCTGGCCGAGGACGCGATCAAGGCCGCCCTGCAGGACTACCAGGAGAAGTGGAGCAAGACCGAAGCCCCGGCGGGCCGGGACGCGTCCTAAGGACGGCAAGGAGACCCACGCCATGGCGGTGGCGCTGACCGAGACGGCGGTGAAGCAGGTGAAGCAGCTCATGGAGAGCCAGAATCTCCAGAGCGTGTATCTGAGAATGGGGGTCAAGGGGGGCGGCTGCTCGGGCCTCTCGTACTCGCTCGAGTTCGACAACGAGACGGGACCCCACGACAAGAAGTTCGACATCGACGGGGTGCAGGTCGTGTGCGACGCCAAGAGCTATCTCTACCTCAACGGCACCACGCTCGACTACGTCACCCAGGGGCTGACGGGCGGCTTTACCTTCGTCAATCCCCAGGCGAAATCGAGCTGTGGGTGCGGGACATCGTTCTCGGCCTGAGGCCCGGCTCGCGAGACACGCAGACGGGCCCGGACGGGCCCGTTGTTGTTTTTAGAACCGGTTGCTGCTCTTAGAGGATGAAGGGACCAGTGAGCGACTATTTCACGGTGTTCGGGCTGCCCCGCAAGCTCGGGGTGGACGGGGAAGCGTTGCGGCGACGGTTCTATGAGCTGTCACGCCAGCACCATCCCGACTTCCACCAGGGGGCGGGCGCGGCGCGGCAGGCGGAGGCGCTGGCCTCCTCCGCGCTGGTCAACCGCGCCTACCGCGCCCTGCGCGAGCCGCTCGCCCGGGTGGAGTATCTGATCGCCCTCGAGGAAGGCCGCGAGGTGCGGGAGGGCGCGCCCGACAAGCCGAAGGCGCCGCGCGAGCTGCTGCAGGAGATGCTCGAAGTGCAGGAGGCCCTCGAAGAGGCGAAGGCGGAGGGGCTCGGCGGGGACGCGGCCTCGCGGCTCCTCGCGGAGCGGGCGCGGCTCGAGACGCGCTCCGGAGCGGAGGCCGACGCTATCGTGGCGCGAGCGGCCGACTGGGATCGGCTCGTGGACGAGGGCGGAGATCGCCGGCCGTTGCTCGAGTGGTTCAAGCAGCGCCTCGCGACCCGCGCCTACCTGCGCACCGTGATCGACGACCTGAGCGACGCGCTGGGAGAGCGTGACGACACCCATGTCTCGCATCGTCGGCATTGATCTAGGGACGACCAACAGCCTGGTCGCCCACGTGGAGGGTGGCATCCCGCGGGTGATCCCGGACGCGGAGGGGCGCGCCCTGCTGCCCTCCATCGTCGCGTGGACGCGCGACGGGGTGGTGGTGGGCGAGGCGGCCCGACGTCAGCTCGCCCGCAACGCGGCGCGCACCGTGTATTCGGTCAAGCGGCTCATGGGCCGCGGCTACGAGGACGTGAAGGACGAGCTATCGCGCCTGCCCTTCCCGGTGACGCCGAACGCGGAGGTGGTGAGCATCCGCATCGGCGACCGGGAGGTCACCCCGCCCGAGGTCTCGGCCCACGTGCTGCGCGCGCTCAAGCAGCGGGCGGAGGCCCACTTCGGCGAGCCGGTCGAGCAGGCGGTGATCACGGTGCCCGCCTACTTCAACGACGCCCAGCGCCAGGCCACCAAGGACGCGGGGCGCATCGCGGGGCTCGAGGTCCTACGCATCGTCAACGAGCCCACCGCGGCCTCGCTGGCCTACGGGCTGCAGAAGCTCGCCCAGGGCATCATCGCGGTCTACGATCTGGGCGGCGGCACCTTCGACATCTCCATCCTCCGCGTCAAGGACGGGGTCTTCGAGGTGCTCGCCACCAACGGCAACACCCATCTGGGCGGCGACGACCTCGACCGCGCGATGGTCGACTGGCTGCTCGCCGACATCAAGACGCGCCATCGCGCCGATCTCTCCGCGGACGCCGAGGCGGTGCAGGAAATTCGGCTCGGGGCCGAGGCGGCGAAGTGCCGGCTCTCGTTCGACGAGCGCACCGTGCTGACCATCCCCTTCGAGCACTTCACCTACCGCCGCGAGATCACCCGTGCCGAGCTGGAAGGCCTGGCCGAGCCGCTGGTGGCGGCCACCCTGGGCCCCTGCCGGCAGGCTCTGGTCGACGCGTCCCTCCGGGCCGACCAGGTGGACGAGGTCGTGCTGGTGGGCGGCTCCACCCGCATGCCGCTGGTGAAGCGCCGGGTCGAGGAGCTGTTCGGGCGGACGCCCCATAGCCGGATGAATCCGGACGAGGTGGTGGCGCTCGGGGCCGCGGTGCAGGCGCAGATCCTGGCCGGCGGTATCACGGACATGCTGCTGCTGGACGTGACGCCGCTGTCGCTCGGGATCGAGACGCTGGGCGGCATCGTGAGCGTGCTGATCCCCCGCAACACCACGATCCCGACCCTGGCCAAGGAGTACTTCACCACGTCGGTGGTCGGGCAGACCACCGTGGATCTCCACGTGCTCCAGGGCGAGCGCGAGCTGGCCAAGGACAATCGCTCGCTCGCGCGCTTCGACCTGGCCGGGGTGGACCCGATGCCGGCGGGGATGCCGAAGATCGAGGTCACCTTCCTCATCGACGCCAACGGCATCCTGCAGGTGCAGGCCCGCGAGCTGCGCACCGGCAAGGCGGCGAGCATCGAGGTCAAGCCCACCTACGGCCTCACCGAGAGCCAGGTGGCGCAGATGGTGGAGGACTCGTTCACGTACGCGGAGGCCGACGTCAACGCGCGGCTCCTGATCGAGACGCAGACCGAGGCCGACACGGTGGTCAACCACGTGGAGCGTGCGCTCCGCCAGGCGGGTACTATCGCCACCGCGGCCGAGCGCGCGGCCATCGAGAAAGCGCTGGCCGAGCTGCGCGTCGTGCGGACGGGCACGAGCCGGGACGCGATCCGCGAGTGCACGATCGCGCTCAATCAGGCCACCGCGCCGCTGGCGGACCGGATGATGGAGGCGGCCATCAAGGACGCGGTCACCTCCAAGCGGGCCGACATGCTCCTGGAGAATTCATAGATGGCCGTGTACAAGGTGACCTTCCTGCCCCTCAACCGAACGGTCGAGGTCGACGACGGCAAGTACCCGCTGGCCGATCACGGCCGGCCCGGGTCGCTGCTCGACATCGCCCTGGCCAAC
>JBGOVO010000139.1:0-9077 GCA_041478145.1 Methylomirabilia bacterium | reverse complement strand
GGCCGGCGCGACGGTCAGCCTCGATGGCGGGACACACCACGTCGTCGAGGAAGCGCGCGGTCGCGGCGGAGAGCCGCCGCCTCACGTCACCGTAGCCTCGGACCACCGCCGCCAGCTCGGCCACCTCGCAGGCAAGGCTCCTGTCCAGCGCCGCGGCCGCGAGCACCGTCTCCTCCCAGCGGCTCATCAGCGCGAACTCGCGCTGGCGGCGCAGCGACACCGGCCGCAGCCGGCGCAGCCGGGAGAGCAGCCATACGCATCCAGGACACGCCGAGGCTCCGGATGGTCTCGGCGATGGACATCTTCACCAGGTCCCCGCGCGGGTTCTTGCCCGACGAGGGATTGGCCTGCTGACCGGTGGCGGACGTGTAGAAGTTCTCGAGGATGACCAGGATCGAGTCCTGCTTGTTGAAGACCGCGTTGGCCACGCCCGCGGTGAGCCCGGAGTGCCAGAAGCCGCCGTCGCCCAGGATGGAGATCACGCGCCGCCTGAAATTGGGGGCCACCGCGCTCGCGGAGGCGAGGCTCATGCCGTAGCCGAGGATGGTGTTGCCCTGGTTGAACGGCGGCAGGGTGGCGAAGGCGTGGCAGCCGATGTCGGCGGCCACGTGGGTCTCGCCCAGCTCCCGCTGGGCGATCTTGAGCGCGCTGAAGACCGGCCGCTCCGGGCAGCCCGTGCAGAAGGCGGGCGGCCGCTTGGGCAGCGGCGCCCGCAGGAGCGTCCGTCCCCGGCCCGCGTGCTCGGTGAGCGCCTGCCGGCGTCGCTCCGCGTCGCCGCCCAGGAAGCGGGCGAGCGCGGCGAGCACGACCTCGGGCACGTACTCCCCCTGGGCGGCCACCACGTCCTTGCCGTGGATGCGCACGGTGAGCCCGTGCTCGTAGGCCAGCGCCTTCAGCTCCTGCTCGATGAAATTGGGCCGGCCTTCCTCGAGCACGAGCACGCGCTGCTTGCCCTCGAGAAAGGCGAGGAGCTGATCGGGCACGAGCGGATGGATCACGTTCAGCACGAGCAGCGGGACGCGGCTCTGCCCGAACGGGTCGGCGTGACCCAGCAGCTCGAGCGCGCGGAGGGCGGTCGGGGTGAGGCCGCCCTGCAGGATGATGCCGAGTGCCTTGTCCTCGCCGGGGCGCACCTCGTTGAGCCCGTGCTCCACGATGTAGCGCTGGGCCGCGGGCAGCCGGCGCTCGAACTTCTGCGCCTCCTGCGCGTAGGTGGACGGCGGATGGCTCAGCCGGCCGTAGTCGAAGGAGTGGCGCTCGAGCGGCGTGTTCATGCTGACGGCCGGGCGGACATTGTCGCGGCAGACCAGGCTCCCGCGCATGTGCGCGGCCCGGATCCGCAGGCTGATCACCGCCGGGAGGCTGGAGGCCTCCGACATGGCGAAGCCCTCCTCCACCATGCGGGCCAGGTTCTGCAGCGTCGGGCGCGGGTCGATCAGGAGCAGCGACGACTTCAGCGCGAAGGCGTGGGTGCGCTCCTGGATGACGCTGGCCCCCGCCCCGTAGTCCTCCCCCACCACGATCAGGGCCCCGCCGATGACCCCGGCCGAGGCGAGGTTCGACAGCGCGTCCGCCGCCACGTTGGTGCCCACGATCGACTTCCAGGTCACCGCGCCGCGCATCGGATAGTTGATGGACGCGCCGAGGAGCGCGGCCGCCGCCGCCTCGTTGGCGGAGGCGTCCAGATAGACGCCCATCGGCTTCAACAGCGACTCGTTGGCGTCGGCCAGCACGTCGAGCAGGTGCGAGACGGGCGCGCCCGGGTAGCCGCCGACGTAGGAGACGCCCGCCTGCAGCAGGGCCTTGGTGATGGCGAGGATTCCCTCGCCCCGGAGCACCTGCCCGTCTCCCAGGGCGAGCTGCTTGACTTCTTCCGCGAACGACCGTTCCATAGGACCCTCTTGTACCATAACCTCCGAGGGAGGGCCCGTGGCGGGGGAGGGTCCCCGTGGCGAGGGAGGGTCCCGTGGCGCACTTCACGACTACCGACGGCGTCCGCATCTACTACGAGTCCCGCGGCACCGGCGATTCCGTCCTGCTCGCCTACGGGATCGGGGGCAATGCGGGGATGTGGCAGCCGAACATCCACGCCCTCTCCGCCCGGCACCGGCTCATCCTCTGGGAGCCCCGGGGCCACGCTCGCTCCGAGAGCCCGGCCGACCCCACCCGGGTCACCTTCGACCACTGGGTGCTCGACCTGCGCGACCTGATGGGGCACCTGGGGCTGACCCACGCGGTGGTGGGCGGTCTCTCGCTGGGCGGCGGCATCGCCACCCGCTTCACGCTGGCGCACCCCGAGCGCGTCCGGGCCCTGATCGTGGTGGATTCGTCCTCCGCGGTGGGGCTCCCGCTCTCGGTGGAGAACCTCGTGATGCGCGCCCGCTCGATCGAGGTGACGCTCAAGGGCGGGATGGACGCCATGGCCGAGTTCGCCATCACCTCCAACCCGAACGTGGCCGGGCGGCTCAAGCTCGACCCGGGGGCCCGCCAGGAGGTGTTCGACTACTACCGGATGCTGACCCCCATCGGCTACGCCAATGCGCTGCGCGCGCTGCTCCAGATGGACTACATCACGGAGCGGCTGCCCGAGATCTCGGTGCCCACGCTGCTGGTGTGCGGCGACGAGGACCCGTCGCTCCAGCCGATGCGCGTGATGGAGAAGAAGGTCAAGCAGTCACGCTTCGTGCTGCTCTCGCCCGCCGGCCACTTCGGCAACCGCGATCAGCCGGAGGCCTTCAACCGCGCGATCTTGGACTTCCTCGACGAGCTCGACCCCGCGTGAGGGTGACCTCCGCCCCGCGGACGCCTTCCCCGCAGTCCGGGCAGTAGTAGCCGACCGACACCGGATGCCCGCACCCGGCGTGCACCAGCCGGGTCTGCTTGTGCACGTGACGGCCGCCCCACGCGGCCAGCGCGCCCACCACCATGCCCAGCTCGCGACCCTTGGCGCTGAGCGCGTATTCCGCCCGCGGCGGATGGTCGGAGTAGAGGTGCCGCGCGATCAGCCCGTGCTCCTCCATGAGCTTGAGCCGCGCGGACAGGATGTTGGGCGCGATGCCGGGCAGCGTGGTCAGCAGATCCTGGAAGCGCTTCGTGCCGGACAGCAGGTCGCGGACCACGAGGAGCGTCCAGCGATCGCCGATCACCTCGAGGGTCTTGGCCACCGGGCAGGGCTGGTTGTAGCGGGTCGGCATGGAGGCAGTATAGACGCCCTCTTGACAGCGGAGCAAGTCACTATTATTTTACTAGTGACTGGCGGACGCCCAAGGAGGGCCCGATGCCGAAAGCGCTCGATCTCATCCGGATGGTCCAGCGGGGGGAGGCCCCGCCGCCCCCGATCGCCCGCCTGATCGGGTTCACCCTGACCGAGGTGGAGCCGGGGCGGGCGGTGATCGCCTTCGACGCCGACGGCCGCCACGCCAACCCCATGGGCACCCTGCACGGCGGCGTGCTGTGCGACATCGCGGACGCGGCCATGGGCATGGCCTTCGCGGCGACCCTGGACGAGGGCGAGACCTTCACCACCCTGGAGCTCAAGATCAACTTCCTCAAGCCGGTGCGAACGGGCCGGCTCGTCGCCACGGGCCGCGTGGTCAAGGGCGGCCGCTCGGTCGGCCTCGTCGAGTGCGACGTCGTGGACGACAAGGAGCGGCTGGTCGCGCGGGCGTCCAGCACCTGCATGATCCTCCGGGGCGAGCAGGCGGTGGGGCGCTAGGTGAGCCACGCCGCCACCGAGTCCCTGGCCGCCGCGAGCGCGGTCGCGCTCTCCCCGCGCACCCGGCTCCTGCTCGAAGGACCGGTGGCGCGGACGTTGCTCCGCCTGGCCGCGCCCAACGTGCTCGTCATGGTCCTGCAAGCCGCGGTGAGCACGCTCGACGCGGTCTTCGTCGGGTGGCTGGGCTCGGACGCCCTCGCGGGGGTGTCGCTGGTCTTTCCGCTCGTCATGCTGATGCAGACCATGTCCGCGGGCGGCATGGGAGGCGGGGTGGCCTCCGCGGTGGCGCGCGCGCTCGGCGCGGGTCGACGCGCCGACGCCGACGCGCTCGTGGGGCACGCCCTCCTCATCTCGCTCGTCATGGCCGCCGCCTTCACCCTCGCGCTCGAGCTGGGCGGGCCCGTTCTCTATCACGTCATGGGCGGCACGGACGACGTCCTCGCGTCCGCCGTCTGCTACTCGCGCGTGCTCTTCGGCGGCGCCCTCGCCTACTGGCTCTTCAACACGCTGGGCAGCGCGATCCGGGGCACCGGGAACATGGCCACCCCCGCGTCGGTGATGGTGGCGACCGGCCTGCTCTACCTGGTGCTCTCCCCCGCCCTGATCCTCGGCTGGGGGCCGTTCCCGCGGCTCGGCATCGCGGGCGCCGCGGCGGCCAGCGTCACCGCCTTCAGCCTCGGCAGCCTCACGCTCCTCGCCTTCCTCTTCTCGGGACGGAGCCTGGTGACGCCGACCGTGCGAGGCCTGCGCCTCCGGCGCGCGCTCTTCTGGGAGATCCTGCGGGTCGGCGCCCCCGGCTCGCTCAACACCGTCCTCACGAACCTGACGATCGTGCTCCTCACCTCCCTGGTCGGGCCCTTCGGCGCGCCGGCGCTGGCAGGCTACGGCATGGGCGCCCGGCTCGAGTACCTGCAGATCCCGATCGTCTTCGGCCTGGGCGCGGGGCTCGTCACCATGGTCGGCACCAGCGTCGGCGCCGGCGATCGCGCGCGCGCCCTGCGCGTGACCTGGGTGGGCGCCGCCATGGCCGCGGGCATCACCGGGGCGATCGGGATCCTGGCCGCGCTGTTTCCGCACGCTTGGCTGGGTCTCTTCACCCGCGATCCGGCGGTGGTCGCCGCGGGCACTCGCTACCTCGGCATCGTGGGACCGTGCTACGGCTTCTTCGGCGCGGGGCTCGCCCTCTACTTCGCGTCCCAGGGCGCGGGCCGACTCCTCTGGCCGCTCCTGGCCGGATTCACCCGTCTCGTCGTCGCCGGCGCGGGCGGCTGGCTCGCCACGCGCTGGCTCGGCGGCGGCCTCTCCGGACTGTTCGGGGCCATGGCGGTGGCCCTCGTGATCTTCGGGATCATCAACGTCGCGGCGATCCGGCTCGGCGCGTGGCGCGCGACCGAAAGGAGAACGACATGACCAGCCTGCAGATCTTCGGGCTCCAGGTGGCGCTGAGCTTCGTGGTGTGGGGCGTGGTCGCGGCATGGTACGTGGCGCCCCGCCTGGCCGCCCTCCCGCTCGCGAGCGCGCTGCAGCCCTTGCTGGTGCTCCACGCCTTCCGCCACGTGGGCATGGTCTTCCTCGTGCCCACCGTCGTCGGCCCGTCGGTGCCCGCGAGCTTCGCGGTCCCGGCCGCCTACGGCGATCTTCTCGCCGGCCTGCTCGCCCTGGCCGCGCTCGTGGCGCTCCGCGGCCGGTGGCCCATCGCCATCGCGACGGTCTGGCTGTTCAACGTGCTCGGGCTACTGGATCTGATCAACGCGTTCTACCAGGGGATCTCCGCCCAGGTGGAGCTCGGCGCCGCGTACTACATCCCCTCCGTCGTGGTCCCGGCCCTGGCGATCTCCCACGTCATGATCTTCCGCATGCTGATCCGCCATCCCCGCTGACCGCGGGCGCCCGGCATTGCCCGGGCCGTCACGGATATGAAACAATCGCGGGCGATGAGCCGCCGCGCCCGCGCCATCCTCGCCACCGCCTGCGGGGCGCACTTCATCCACGACGGCTTCTCGGACATCCTCTACGTGCTGCTCCCGGTGTGGGCCTCCGAGTTCGGCCTGACGTTCGCCCAGGTGGGCCTGCTCAAGACGCTCTACACCGGCGGCATGGCGAGCTTCCAGGTGCCCGCCGGCCTCCTCGCGGAGCGCCGCGGCGAAGCCCGCCTGCTCGCCGCGGGCACCGCGGTGACCGCGCTCGGCTTCCTGGCCGCCGGGCTCATCGGCGGCTTCGTCGCCCTGCTCGCCTGTCTGGTCGTGGGCGGCCTCGGCTCGGGCTGCCAGCACCCGCTCTCCTCGTCGCTCGTCGCGAAGGCCTACGAGGCGGGGGCGCGGCGCACCGCGCTCGGCACCTACAACTTCTCCGGCGATCTGGGCAAGGTCGCGGTGCCCGCGGCGGTGGCGCTCGCGCTGCCCTGGATCGGCTGGCGCCGCGCCGTGGAAGTCTACGCGATGATCGGACTCCTGGCCGCCGCCACGATCCTCCTCTTGCTCGGCCGGCTGGGCGCGGGGCGGAGCGAGCCGCTACCGCCGGCCGGCGCGGCGCCGTCCCGGGCGGCCGGATGGGGCATCCGGGACCCGCGCGCCTATAGCGCGCTCTCCGCCATCCACGTCATCGACAACTCCACCCGCACCGGCTTCCTCACCTTCCTGCCCTTCCTGCTGATCGCCAAGGGCGCGACGGTGCAGTCGGTGGGCCTGGCGCTCATGCTGGTCTTCATCGGCGGCGCGATCGGGAAGTTCGCGTGCGGGGCCCTCGCCGACCGGGTCGGGGTCATCCGCACGGTGGTGATCACCGAGGCGGCCACCGGTGTCGGCATCCTGCTGCTGCTGACCCTGCCACTCGGCGCGTGCCTGTTCGCCCTGCCGCCGCTCGGTATCGCGCTGAACGGCACGTCGTCGGTGCTCTACGGCTCCGTGGCGGATCTCGTCTCGAGCGACCGGCGCGCGCGGAGCTACGCGATCTTCTACACGCTCGGCGTCGGCGCCTCCGCCCTGTCGCCCTTCGCCTACGGGCTGCTCAGCGACTGGGGCGGCGTGCGGGTCACGCTGACCGTCGTCGGCCTCGTCGTCTTCCTCACGCTGCCCTTCACGCTCCCGCTCCGGCAGCCGGCTTCCGTCGTCGCGCCTCACTCTGCGTAGCTGGCCCGGCGCGAGGCGGGGCGGGGGGGAGGGGGCCGACTGACCACGAGGCGCTGTTCTTCGGCTGCTCGCTAGGAGTTCCCAATCTGGGAGGCTTGCGCCGTTCTTTTGGTTGGCAGGAACGGGTCAGTTCGGCCCCCTCCCCCCCGCCCCGCCTCGCGCCTACCGTGGTGGGATGCTCGGGACTGATATCCGTTCGCTGACCGGAGTGCGGTCCGGTCCTCGGAGCCAGGTGAATGATAGGCGGCAGTCGGGGTCGAAGTGGACGGTGGTCAGCGCTGATTCGAGCGATGGGCCGGGGGACCAGTCGCGCTCGATGCGGGCCACGTCGCGGCCGGAGAAGATCTGGCGGACGGCCAGCACTCGGCCGTCGGCTTGCGCGACCAGGAGGCGGCGCGGGTCGACGTCGAGAACCTGGGGACGGGGAGGCGAGAGGCGGCGGCGCTTGCCCTCGAAGAAGTAGCTGATGCGGCACGGCGGGCCGCAGTCGAACCTGACTTCGGCGAAGGTGGCTTCGTGCCAGATCACCTCGGGCTTGGGCAGGGTGCTGAGCCCGGACGGCGGCTCGAACCAGACCGGCTTCTCGGGATCGCCGTAGTAGTAGCCGACGAGGCAGTCGCGGTCGGTCCGGCACCGGACGACGAGGCCGGTGCTCGGGAAGCCGGAGCGGTAGATGCAGCGGGAGGGCTGCAGAGGCCCGGCGCCCGCGCAGTCCCCCGCGACGGGGTGCGGACTGGCGGCCGCGATCGAGATCAGGCCCGCCAGCAGGAGATGACGCGACGTGAGCAGCCCTACGTCTTCGGTGAGGTGAGCAGCTCGGTCATCCGGCTGAAGAACTGATCGAGCATCATCTTCGTGACCCCACCCAGCATGCGCTGCCCCACGCTCGCGATGAGCCCGCCCACCTGCACGTCGGCGTCGTAGCTCACGCGGGTCCCGCCGTCCACGTCCGAGAGCTGCATGCCCGCCTCCCCGCGGACGAAGCCGGGCCCGCCGCTCCCCTCGACCGCCATGCGATAGCGATCGGGCGGCTCGAGATCGCTCAGCTTCACCTTGCCCTCGAAGGTGCCCTTGATCGCCCCCACGCCCACCTTCATGGTGGCCTTGTATTCGGTCGGCCCGATCGCCTCGAGCTTCTCGCAGCCGGGCAGCGCCTGGGCGAGGACGTTGGGATCGAGGAACGCGGCCCACACCGCGTCGCGCGCCGCCGGAATATCGGCCGAGCCTTCGATCTTCATGTCTCAGCCCTCGAGCGCGCGGACGGCCCGGTCCATCCGCCGCAGCCCTTCCTTGATGGTGTCGAGCCCCGTCGCGTACGAGAGGCGGATGTGGGCGTCCGAGCCGAAGTCCACCCCCGCCACGGTGGCGATGCGGGCCTCGTCGAGCAGGAACGCGCAGACGTCGGCGGAGCCGCGAAGCACCCCGCCCTTGCCGCGCTTGCCGAAGAGGCCGGAGACGTTCGGGAAGGCGTAGAAGGCGCCCTTCGGCATCACGCAACGCACGCCGGGAATCGCGTTCAGCGCCTCGATGATGACGCGGCGGCGGCGATCGAACTCGCCCGCCATCTCGGCCACCTCGTCCTGCGGCCCGCCCAGCGCCTCGACCGCGGCCCACTGGGCCACCGAGGTGGGGTTGGACGTGACCTGGCTCTGCACGTCGGTCATGGCCCGGATGATCGGCTTGGGCCCGGCCGCGTAGCCGATCCGCCAGCCGGTCATCGCGTAGGCCTTCGAGCACGTGTTCACCACGAGGGTGCGCGCCTTGATCTCGGGCGAGAGCGACGCGATGGAGACGTGGCGGCCCTCGTAGGTGAGCGACTCGTAGCATTCGTCCGAGATCACCCAGAGATCGCGCTCCACCGCCAGCTTCGCGACCTCGGCCAGGGCCTGCGGCGAGAACACCGCCCCGGTGGGGTTGCCCGGGCTGTCGAGCACGATCATCTTCGTCCGCGGCGTGACCGCCCGGCGGAGCGCCGCCGGATCGAGGTCGAAGCCGGTGGCCTCCTGCGTGATCACCGGCACCGGGACGCCGCCCAGGAGCCGCACCTGCTCGGGATAGGACACCCAGTAGGGGCTCGGGATCAGCACCTCGTCACCCGGGTTCACGAGCGCCATCACGATATTGAAGAGGGTGTGCTTGGCCCCGCACGAGACGGTCACCTCGTCCGGCGCGTAGTCGAGGCCGTTGTCACGCTTGAACTTCTGGCAGACCGCGGCGCGCAGCTCGGGAATGCC
>JBGOVO010000123.1:0-9778 GCA_041478145.1 Methylomirabilia bacterium | reverse complement strand
CGCCGACGGCCGTCTCGGGCAGGAACCGTGGGATGAACAGGAACTCGTCCTGCGCCCAGTACTCCTGCTCGAGCCGGGCGGTGTCGAGGCGGTCGAGCGCCGCGTCGATCTCGGTGGTGAGCGCGCCGGTCTCCCGGGTCATGGCCTCAGAGCCGCTCGACCTGCACCAGGTTCGAGTGCAGCGCGGGCCCGCCGCCCATGTCCGCGGTGCGGTCGTCGGTGAGCGCGTTGACCCCACGCCCGCCCGCCTGGTGCTTGCTCCACCAGATCCCCTCGACCACCGCCACGCCGGCCCGGGTGTCCTCGGTCAGCTCGGCGGTGAACCGCGCCTGCCCGCGCGCGCTCCGCACGAGGACCGCGTCACCGCTCCGGATGCCGCGATCGGCGCCGTCGGACGGGTGGAGCAGCACCGCGGGCCCGCGCTGGCGCCGGCGCATCCGCTCGGACTGGCTGAACGACGAGTTGAGGAAGAACCGGTTGGGCGGCACGATGCACTGGAGCGGATAGCGCTTGAGGAGCTCGGCGTGCTCCGGCCCCTCGATCAGGGGCTCGTAGGTGGGCAGCGCCGGGAGCCCCTCCCGCGCCAGCGACTCCGACACGAACTCGACCTTGCCGGACGGCGTCGGGGCCCCGTCGGCGAAGGGCAGATACGGACTCCCCACGCGGAGACGCATCGCCCGCTCGCGGGCGAGCCGGTCGAGCGTGATCCCCGCGACGGACGGATCGCCCGAGGCGAGCGCCTCGCGGATCAGATCGTCCTCGCTCTTCTCGAAGTGGGGATCGCGGAGGCCCATGGCCCGGGCGAGGAGGCGGGTCACCTCCCAGTTGGAGCGCGACTCGCCCTCCGGGGCAATCACGGGACGCGCGAGCTGAACGTAGAAGTGCCCGTACGACTTGTAGAGATCGACGTGCTCCATCGAGGTGGTCGCGGGCAGCACCAGATCGGCGTAGTCGGTGGTGTCGGTCAGGTGCTGCTCGTGGACGACGGTGAAGAGGTCGTCGCGGCGGAGGCCCTGGAGCACCAGCTCCTGGTTGGGCACGACGGCGGCGGGGTTGGCGTTGTAGACGTAGAGCGCCTTGACCGGCGGCCGGAGATCGGGATCGGCCAGCGCGCGGCCGAGCTGGACCATGTTGATCACCCGCGGCAGAGGCGCCCGCATCAGGTCCGCCCGCTCGAGGGCGTCATAGCCGAGGCCGAACGCGCCGGCGGACGACAGGAGCGCGCCGCCCGCCGGGTGCGCGTAGGCGCCGGTCAGCGCGGGCAGGCAGGCGATGGTGCGGCACGTCATGCCGCCGTTGTCGTGGCGGGACAGCCCGATGCCCACGCGGATGAAGGCGGCGCGGGTGGCCCCGTAGCGGCGGGCGAAGGTCACGATGTCCTCCGCGGCCAGGCCGGTGATCCGGGCGACCCGCTCGGGATCGTACTGCTTGACGTGGCGACCGAGGGCGGCGAAGCCGAGCGTCGCGCGCTGGACGTAGTCGTGGTCCACCCGGCTCTCGCCGATCAGCACGTGCATCACGCCGAGGGCGAGGGCCCCGTCGGTCCCCGGGCGCGGCATGAGATGCCAGTCGGCCTTCCGGGCGGTGTCGGTCCGGTACGGATCGATGCAGACCACGAAGGCGCCCCGCGCGCGTGCCCGCTTCACCAGCGTCATCGCGTTGATGTGCGTGTGCGAGGCGTTGATGCCCCACAGGACGACCAGCTCGGAATCGACCAGGCGCTCGGCGTCGCTGCCGGTCACCGCGCCGAGCGTCGCCCGCCACCCCGCGTAAGCGGTGCTGACGCAGATCGTGCGGTCGAGCCGCGAAGCCCCGAGGGCGTGGAAGAGCGGGTGACCCGCCCAGTACTGGACGAGGCCGAGCGTGCCGCCGTACGAGAACGGCAGGATGGCCTCCCCGCCCCATTGGGCGACGATTCGCCGCCACCGATGGGCGATCTCGTCCACCGCCTCGTCCCAGCCGATCGGCTCGAAGCGCCCCTCGCCCTTGAGCCCGATTCGACGCAGTGGCGCCAACACTCTGGTATCCCCGTAGACGCGCTCCGCGTAGTCGTGCACCTTGCCGCAGATCACGCCCTGGGTGAACGGATGGCGGCGATCGCCCGTGACGTCGGTGATGCGCCCCGATTCCACCGTCACCTCGAGCGCGCACTGGGACGGGCAGTCGTGCGGACAGACGGACGGCACGATCGCTCGCATGAGTGCTTAGACTATCACACCCGCGCGGGGCCGCTTCCCGCCCCGGCGCGCGCGGAAGCGGGCTATGATCCGGCCATGCCCGACGGGGGCGCGCGCTGGCACCCATTCCGGAGCCGCGAGGCCAAGCGGCTCGCGCTGCTCTTCGCCATCGTGTACTTCGCCCAGGGCATGGTCTATCTCCCCGATCAGGTCCTGGCCATCGTGTTCAAGGAGCGTGGCTTCACGGCCGGGGAGCTCTCCACGTTCACCTGGATCACCACCGCGCCGTGGTTCATCAAGCCGGTCTACGGATTGCTCTCGGACTTCGTGCCGATCTTCGGGACGCGGCGGCGGAGCTACTTCCTGATCGCCGCCGCGCTGGCCGCGGCGGCCGCCTTCGCGGTGAGTCTCATGCCAGAGGGGCCCTACTGGCTGCTCACCGCGGTGATCACGCTGGTCTGGCTGGGCGTGGGCTTCACCGACGTGTTGACGGACGCGCTCATGGTGGAGAACGGCAAGCCCCTCGGACTGACCGGCGCGTTTCAGTCCGTGCAGTGGGGCGCCATCAGCGTCGCCTCCATCCTGGTGGGAGTGGCGGGCGGCTACCTGGCCGAGCGCCGGGCCCTCGCGGGCGCGTTCGCGCTGGTGGCGTGCTTCCCGCTCATCTCGCTCCTGATGGCCGCCTTCGTGGTGCAGGAGCCGCCCGCCCGCCCGAACCTCGAAGGATTCGGGGAGACGTGGGAGGCGATCCGGGGCGCCCTCGGGCGGTGCGACCTGTGGCTCGTGGCCGGCTTCATCTTCTTCTTCGGCTTCAGCCCGTCCTTCGGGCCGGCCTTCTTCTTCTACGAGACGGACACGCTCGGCTTCTCCCAGCAGTTCATCGGCGTGCTCGCCTCCCTGGGAGCGGCCGCGGGCCTCCTCGGCGCTCTCGTCTACGCGCCGCTGTCGCAGATCTTCTTGCTCAAGCGCATCATCGTGTGGTCGATCGGGGCGAGCGTCGTCGGCACGCTCGCCTATTTCTTCTATCTTGGCAAGCCCTCGGCCGTCGTCATCACGCTCCTCTTCGGGGCCGTCGGCATCGCCACCCAGCTCGCGTTCCTCGACCTGGCCGCCAAGGCCTGCCCGCGGCGGGCGGAGGCCACCTTCTTCGCGCTCCTGATGTCGGTGTACAACCTGGGGACGCGCAGCTCGGAATGGACCGGCGCGCACCTCTACGATCTGTTGGGCTACGCCCCGCTCGTGCTGATCTCCACCGCCTTCACCGCCGCCGCGTGGCTGCTGGTGCCGCTCGTGCCCATCGACGCCATCCAGGCCGCCGCCCGCCGGGCCGAGACCGTGCCGCCCGCCTGAGCGCGGCCACCCCGCCGCTCAGGAGCCCTCGCGCTCCTCCCGCTCGACCACCTGCCTGGCCGACTCGTAGGCGCGGCGCAGCCAGCGGATGGCGCGGCCCACGTCGCGCGGCGCCTCCACCTGGCACTCCACCCAGCCGCTGGCGCTCATCCGCCGGTGCGGCGAGCAGCCGGCGGCCAGCGCGCGGCGCTGATCCTCCGCTCTCAGCCGGATCCAGAGATCCGTGTCCTTGGCCCGCAGAGGGAAGCAGGCGAAGAGGCGCGCGCCCACGAAATAGCCCCAGCGCCCGAACATCGGCGTGATCTTGACCCGCGGCCAGTTTCCCAGCGTCTGGTTGAGCTCGGCCGCCGGCCCGGTGCCGCCGCGCTCGAGCGTCCGGCGCGTCTTCCGCGCCGAGCCGATCCCGCGGAACGGCCGGCGAGGGTTCATGGGGCGTGGACGCGACCCGGCAGCCGTCTAGCGCGCCGGATCCATCGGGCCGAGCGCGGTGAGCCCGCCGTCCACGATGGAGGTGTAGCCGGTCGTGGCGTCGTGGCCGAGGAGGAACACCACCGCCTGCGCGACCTCCTCCACGGTGACGGGCCGGCCGATCGGGGTGAAGCGTCCCGTCTGGGCGAGGACGTCCGGCGTGATGAAGCCACCGCCGAAGCCGGTATCGAGCAGGCTCGGAGCCACCGCGTTGACCCGGATGCGAGACGGCGCGAGCGCCCGGGCCAGGGACTTGGTGAGCGTGTCGAGCCCCGCCTTGGCGGCGGCGTAGGCCATCGACGAGCCGGTGCCGGTGAAGCCCGCCACCGAGGTGATGTTGACGATGGCCCCGCCCCCGCGACGCTCCATGTGGGGCACCGCGGCGCGGACGCAGTAGAAGGGCCCGCGCAGATTGGTGGCGAACACGCGATCCCAGATCTCGTCGGTGAGGTCGTCGAGCAGGCGGTGCGGGACCCGCTGGGTCCAGCCCGCGTTGTTCACCAGGCAGTCGAGCCCGCCCAGCTCGCGCGCCACCTGCTCGATCATGGCCCGGACCTGCGGCTCGCGCGACACGTCCGCCTGCACCGGCAGCGCCCGCACGCCCGCCTGCTCGGCGAGGCGCGCCGTCTCCTTCGCCTCCGCGGCCGACTTGGAGTAGTTGATGGCGACGGCCGCGCCCTCGCGGGCCAGCGCCAGCACCGTCGCACGCCCGATGCCGGTGGCGCCGCCGGTGACCAGCGCGATCTTGCCCGCGAGCTTCACGGCCTCCGTCCCTCGCGCGTCCCGCGGGCGATCAGGGGAAGTGATACCGGGAGATGTGCAGGTGGACTCCGTGGGAGGATCGAGGCTCGACCGTCAGCTCCGCCGCCCCCAGCAGCATCGACACCTTCGCCTGCTCGAGGCGTTCCACCAGCGGGGGCAGATCCGGCGCCACCATGGAAAGCGCCACCAGGCCTTCCATGCCGCGCGCCTCGCCCGCCGGCACCATGAGGAGCGTGGCCCCGCCGGACCACCCGAGCATGGTCCGCGGCCCTCCGTTGACCTCGACCTCGGGCAGGCCAAAGAGGTCCTGGTAGGTCTTGGCCGTGTCGTGCGGAGACGGCGAGCCGATGACGAGCCGCTTGAAGCGCACCGGCGACTCGGCGAGCGTCTCGGTCGACTCGGGCGTGGCCAGCTCCACGAGCACGCCGTGGCAGGCCTTGGGGTGGAGGAAGGCGATGCGGCCGGCGAGGCCGCGGCGCGGAGTGGTGTCGAGCAGGCCCACGTTCTTCGCGCGGAGCGTGGCCAGATCGCCGGTGACGTCGGCGGTCTGGAAGCAGACGTGATGCAGCCCCTCCCCGCGCTTCTCCAGGAAGCGGCCGATCGGCGTCTCGGGGGCGAGCGGCTCCAGCAGCTCGATCTCGCTCTCGCCCGCGGCCAGGAGCGCGGCGCGCACCCCTTGCTCGGCCACTTCGGCCTCGCGCGCGAGGGGCAGGCCGAGCGTGTC
Source organism: Methylomirabilia bacterium (assembly GCA_041478145.1). Classification (GTDB taxonomy): domain Bacteria; phylum Methylomirabilota; class Methylomirabilia; order Rokubacteriales; family CSP1-6; genus CAMLFJ01. The sequence goes on along the minus strand of JBGOVO010000123.1, from coordinate 4,297 downwards.
TCGCCAGAAGCGATACGATTGCTTCAGGCTCCGCACCGCGATGCCGACGTGATGGATGTTCGTCACCATGGCGTCGTCATGTCGATCACGCTAGCCGACGAGGCCCGGATTTTCAAGGTCTTTCGCCCCCGGTCTCAGGCCCGCGTGAAGAGCTGGTCGGACGGCGGCACGCCGACCAGGACCGCATTCTCCTCCACGTGGGCCACGCGCTGCATCCCGCAGAGCGCCGTGCCCACGCCCGGCGTCGATCGCACGAACTGGAGCGCGCGCTGCGCGTCCGTGCGAAGCCCTTCCATGACCTGGCCGAGGGCCGCCGGCAGGTCGCGGGCCAGCTGGCCCTGGAGGATGGACGCCGAGGTCATGACGTAGACGCCGAGCTGCGAGGCGGCCTGGATCACGGGGACCGACGCCTTCCCCATTCGCTGGTTGGCCACCGTGAGCGCCTGGGTCATGCGGAGGTTGTACGGGAGCTGGATCACGCCGAAGTGATGCCGTTCGCCGGCCACCTCGCGCGCCAGGCCCACCAGATCGGGCAGGGACAGGTAGTCGCGCTCCGTCTCGAGCTGCCGGTAGCCGTTCCACGTGGCGGTGCCGTACCAGCGGATCTTGGAGTCCTGCACCGCGCCCTCCAGGAACTCGAACGCGGCGCGCATGCGGGCCATGAACGTGGGCCGGTCCACCTTCTCGAGCTGGGTCTCGGGGCTGTGCACATAGTAGACGTCGATGGTCTCCACGCCCAGGTTGGCCCGGCTGCGATCGAGCTGATCGGCGAGGTACCGCGGGGTCACGCAGTGGTAGCCCGCGACCACGTCGGCCGCGGTCAGCACCCCCGGGCGCAGGTAGGTCTCGGTGAAGTAGGCGTTGGGGTTGGCGGGCTTCGCTCCGTCGAACGGGATGATGCCGCCCTTGGTGGTGAGGAATACCTGGTCCCGCGCGATCGCCCCCTCGCTCACCAAGGCGCGGAGCGCGGCCCCGACGCATCGCTCGCTGCGCTGATGTCGGTAGTTGATCGCCGAGTCCACCACGTTGATGCCCAGCTCGAGCGCCCGCCGCACCGCCGACTCGTAGGCGCGGTCGATCTCCTCGGTGTCGTCGCCGAGATAGGTGCCGAGGCCGAGCGACGAGAGCGTCAGCCCCTGCCAGCTCTTGAAGTGCCCGTCGGAGGCGCGGGCGCCGAGCCGCGTCCGGTAGCCGGCGGTTCCCGCCGCCGTCGCAAAGCCTCGCATGGTCGTGTCCCCCGCCATCACGTTTCGCGATAGACCAGTAGGATCAGCCCGATGATCGTCATGCACGCGGCCCAGATCCGGCCGGGAGCCCGGCGATCGGCGGCCGGCAGCCGCACCTCGAGCCAGCGACCCCAGGCCATGACCACGCCGAGCAGTCCCATGGGCGCGTGCGACACCTCCGCGAGGAACTCCGACTTCAGGTTGAACATCGCGTGGGAGTGCGTGAGGAGCAGCGCCCCGCCCGCCGCGCAGAGGAGCGGGAAGACCAGGCGCCCGCCGGGTCGGGTGAGCCGGCCCGACCGCACCATCCACTCGAACACCGCGAGGGCCACCACCAGCAGCACCACCAGCCGGTGCTGGAGCACGTCGGGCAAGCGCATGCTCTCCCAGAAGCCGGCGGGGCCGAGCGGCCACGCGCGCGGGTCGTTGCGCACGAAGAGAAAGGCGGCCAGGCCCAGGAAGCCGAGCGGCCAGTGCCGCGCCCATCGCGCCCGGCCCGTCTGATCCACCCGCGCGAGCAGGCCCATCGAGAACACGAAGAAGCCGGCCGCGTGGTGATTGTACTCGGACCAGGCATACTCCTCGGGCTGCCGCTTGGCCAGCGTGTCGTCGATGGGCGCGGCGGCCGCGAGCAGCTCGGACACCGGCGGCGAGGTCCACCCCGGCATCGCGGGCCGGAAGCGCGCGGCCACCTCGGCCGGCGTCGCGCGATCGGCCACCACGTCCACCGCGGGCGGCAGCGACGTGAGCGAGGCGGCCGCCAGCAAGAGCGTGACGCCGAGCCCCACCTCGGCCTCGATGAAGGCGGGCACCCGGGCCGCCACCACGGCCGTCCCGCGATCGCCCCCGCCCCCGCGAAGGAGGAGGAAATTGAGGCCGCCCAGGACCAGCGCGCAGCCGAGCAGGGCCACCTTGGTCAGCACCATGACGCCGTAGCCCGTCCCCACCAGCCCCCCCCACCCGCCGACGTAGCCGACGGACAGGTAGATCCCGGGCCCGACCACGAGCGCGACGCCCGCGGCGGCCACGCCCGAGAAGCGCGCGAGCACGCGAACGCCGAGCGGCTCCGCCGTCGGGCCGCCGGCCCGGCGCCAGAGCAGCGCGAATCCCACGAGGTGGATGACGCCGCCGACCCAGATCGCGGCGCCGAGCTGGTGGAGCACGGTCCCGACCATCAGGGGGGCGCGGTCGTGGAGCCGGCTCACCGCGTGGGCGAGCCACGCCGCGTTCGCCATCAGGAGCACGCCCAGGCCGATCGCCACCGCCCAGCGCCCCGCGGTGTCCCGGCCGCGCCGGATCCCGCGGACGGCCACGACGAGCAGCAGGGCCAGAACGACCCGGCCGAGACCGGCGAGCCCGAACTCGGTGGTGAGGAACTCCCGGAGCGGCCAGCGGCCGGCGTCGTCGGCCAGCGCCCAGGGGTGCACCACCAGCAGGAGCAGGGCCTGGGCGCTCGCCACCACGAGCGCGCCCGCGCCGATCAGGGCCAGCGCGCGCCCGCGCGCGATCGCGACGAAGGCGCCCGCCCCCGCGGACGGGCGCAGCACCAGGAGCAGGAAGACGAGGCCGCCGACGGCCGCCGACAAGCCCACCGCGCCGAAGCCGCGCAGGAGGACGTCGAGGAAGCCCGCGAGCAGCGTCATGGCCTAGCGCGGCGCGCCGACCGTGAAGCGCAGCGCGCCCTCGGTGATGTGGCCGTCCACCGCGAGCACGCGGTAGCGCAGCACGTAGACGCTCCGCGCGAGCGGCCCCAGCGGGATCACAAGCCGGTCCGGCGTGTCCGGGTCATCGCTCCGGGGCAGCGCGACCGGCGCGGGCGGCTGGTCAGCCGCGGCCAGGGTCACCCGCGTGAAGCGCTTCTCGATCTTGCTGTTGAAGCGGAGGATCACCTGCGCGGGGGCGCGCTCGAGGATCGCGTCCTGGACCGGCGAGGACTCGAGCACGATCGCGTGGGACGAGACCGGGGACGGCGACGCGAGCACAAACCCGACCCACAGCAACAAGGCCGGCGCGGCGGCCGGCCGGGACGAGCCGATCACGGCCGATCAGCGCCAGTCGTCCAGCACCAGGTCGCTGGGGTCTTCGTAGTCCTCCTGCTTGCCCCGCTTCATGCGCACCATGGTGAAGTCCACGTGATAGCCGCGCTCGAGCAGGGTCTGGTACGCCACCCAGTAGTAGGTGTACGCGGGCACCACGACGCGCTGGAGCTGTGCGGAGGCGGCCAATTCCTCCACGCCGGCCAGCAGCGCGTGCAGGTGCTCGGGCTTGCGGTGACGGCTGTCGATGGCCAGGAGCTTGACGTAGGCGCTGCCGTGGGGCGCTTCGCTGTTGGGCGGCAGGTGGCAGACCGCGAAGCCGATCACCTCGCGCCCCCGCTCCAGCAAGAGCGTGTCGCCGAGGGTGAGCCCGTCGACGATCTCGATCTCCTTGGCCAGGTCGAGCCCCCGCCAGAGGGCGTTGGTGATGCGCCGCACCTTCTGCATCACCTGCTTCTTCCGCGCCTCCTCCAGCGTCGAGTAGCGGCGCACCGCGAGCCCCGGCTTCGGGGCCGGCCGGGGGCCGGCCAGCTCGTGACGGTCGAGCGTCTTGCTCGTCACCACCACCAGGCCCTTCGGCTTGTAGCCGAACTTCTGGTAGAGGATCAGGTGCTTGGGGCTGTACGGATAGGTCGCGAGCCCCTGCAGGGTCGCCTTGTTCTCGTCGAAGAACTCCTGGCAGGCGGTGAGGAGTTGCTGGCCGATGTCCTGGTTCTGGTAGTTGGTGAGGACCGCGACCGGGCCGATGACCCCCACCGTGCCCCACATGACCGCGATGGCGGCGCCCACGATCTTGCCGTCGCCTTCCTCGGCCACGAAGCAGCCCCACGGCTCCATGAGCCACCGATGGTGCACGTACTGCGCCCCGCCGAAGACCTGGCGCGGCCGCGTGCCCACCTGGCGCTCGAAGAAATCGCCGAAGGCCTGCTCGATGACGTCGCGCACCTTGGCGAGATCGCCCTTGCGGACCCGGCGGATCTTGATGAGGGGGGAGCGGCCTTGCGAGTCGAGGCCGGGCCGATCGACGGTCGCCCT
>JBGOVO010000055.1:0-14596 GCA_041478145.1 Methylomirabilia bacterium | reverse complement strand
GACGGCCTCGACGCCGAGGTGGTCTACGGCTGCCTGATGATCAACGACATGATCGCGAGCGGCGAGCGCCGCGCCTGGGCCAACGCGATCTACAACGACTGGGCCGCCGACTTCGCCCGCAAGTCGGACCCGAACCGGATCTACCCGCTCGCCATCGTGCCCAACAACGACCCCCAGGTGGCCGCGGCGGAGGTGCGCCGCTGCGCCAAGATGGGCCTCAAGGGCGGGGATCTGGGCTTCAAGAGCATGAGCATCCCGCTCTACCAGCACGAGTGGTACCCCTTGTGGGAGGCGGCCGCCGAGTGCCACTTCCCGATCGCCTTCCACTCCACCGGCTTCAAGGCCCTGCGCGCCCCCGACTCCCCCGCAATGGAGCAGCAGTACATGCTGCAGTGGCGGCTCGTGCGCTCCTCGCTCTTCCAGCTCGACACCATGGAGGTGCTGGTCTCCCTGATCACCTCGGGCGCCTGCGAGAAGTACCCGGACTTCAAGTTCGTCCTGGGCGAGTCCGGGGTGACCTGGCTGCCCTACGTGTTCGATCGCTTCGACACGGAGTACGAGGACCGCGCCCGCGGCCTGGGCTTCTCGATGAAGCCGAGCGACTACTTCAAGCGCCAGGGCTCCGTGACCTATCAACAAGATATGTTCCTCGAGCCGATCATCCCGCTGGTGGGCGAGGACAACATCATCTGGGGCGCCGACTACCCGCATCCGGACTGCGTGTGGCCGGACTCGCGGCGGCATCTCGAGAAGAACCTCGGCAACCTGCCCGAGCGCGTGCAGCGCAAGATCACTTACGACAACGTGGTCAAGCTCTACAACCTTCGCTGAGCGAAAGGACCCCATGACCGCCACCGCGCTCGAGATTCCGTCGCTCAAGGGGAAGGTATCGGACGAGGAGTGGGCCGTCCGGGTGGACCTGGCCGCCGCCTATCGCCTGGTGTCGCGCTACGGCTGGGAGGATCTGGTCTTCACCCACATCTCGGCCCGGGTGCCGGGTACCGAGGACCAGTTCCTGATCAATCCGTACGGCCTCTTCTTCGACGAGATCACCGCCTCGAGCCTCGTGAAGATCGACCAGCAGGGGAACAAGCTCGAGGACTCGCAGTTCAACGTGAACGCGGCCGGCTTCATCATCCACAGCGCGATCCACGCCGCGCGCCACGACGCCAAGTGCGTGCTCCACACCCACACCCCCAACGGCGTCGCGGTCTCGACCCAGCGCGCCGGCCTCCTGCCGATCTCGCAGCACTCGCTCTTCGTGCTGGGAAGCCTCGGCTATCACGACTTCGAGGGGCCGGCGCTCGACGAAGACGAGAAGCCGCGCCTGGTCGCGGATCTGGGTGAGCACCGGTGCCTCATCCTGCGCAACCACGGTCTGCTCACCGTGGGCGAGACGATCGCCGACGCCTTCGTGGCCATGTACTACCTGGAGGCCTCCTGCGCCATCCAGACGCGCGCGCAGTCGGGCGGCGGCGAGCTGATCCCGGTGCCCAAGGACGTGATGGACAAGGGCTACGCCAACGCCGCGGCGGCCCAGCGCCGGGTCGGCGGCCAGGGCCGGCTCGTGTGGCCCGGTCTGCTGCGCCGACTGGATCGAACGGACCCGTCCTACCGGACTTGAGCGGCCCCGACGACGCGCTGCGCTTCGGCACTGCCGCGGCCGGGCGGCGCAGCGAGGACGGGCCCCTCCTCACCGGGCGCGGGCGCTTCACCGACGACCTTTCTCTGCCCGGCCAGGCCCACGCCGCCTTCACGCGCTCCCCGGTCGCCCACGCGGTGATCCGCGGCGTGGACGTCCGGCCGGCGCTCGCCATCCCCGGCGTGCTCGCCGTCCTCACCGGGCGCGACCTGCAGGCCGCCGGACTCGGCGCCATCCCGCCCGCCGCGTCGTTCCCGGGCCGCGCCGGCCGGCCGCTGGCCTCCGCGCCCATCCCGCCGCTGGCCGTCGACCGCGTGCGCTATGTGGGCGAGGCGGTCGCCATCGCGGTCGCCGAGACGCCGGCGCTGGCCGCGGACGCGGCGGCCGCGGTCGGGCTCGACCTCGACGCGCTGCCCGCGGCCTCCGACGTCGAGAGCGCCCTGGCCCCGGGCGCTCACCCCCTCTGGCCCGAGGCGCCCGGCAACGTCGCCTTCGACTGGACGGACGGCGACGCCGCCGCGGTCGAGGCGGCCTTCCGCCGGGCCGCGCACGTGGCGCGGGTGCGCTTGCACGACACCCGGCTGGCGCCCTCCGCCCTGGAGCCCCGCGCCGCGATCGGGCAGTGGGACGCGGCCGCGGAGCGCTACACCCTGATCGCCTCCACCCAGGGCGTGGCGGTGGTGCGCCGGCTCCTCGCGGAGGGCGTCTTCAAGATCCCGCCGCAACAGCTCCGCGTGATCACCCCCGACGTGGGCGGCGGCTTCGGCATGAAGGTGCAGGCCTACCCGGAATACGCGGCGCTGCTCTTCGCCGCGCGCCGGGTCGGGCGCCCGGTGAAGTGGCAGGCCACGCGCATCGAGAGCTTCCTCGCCGACACCCACGGCCGCGACGGCGTGCTCGAGGGCGAGCTGGCGCTGGATGCGGCCGGCCGCTTCCTGGCTCTCCGCGTCCGCACGCGGGTCGGCATCGGGGCCTACGTCACCGCGTTCGCGGCGGTGTTCGGGACCAACAACACCAAGAACTGCCTCTCGAGCGTCTACGCCATCCCCGCCATCTGCATCGACGTCACGCTCACCTTCACCAACGCGGCCCCGCTCGGTCCCTATCGCGGCGCCGGGCGGCCGGAGGCGCTCTATCTGATCGAGCGGTTGATCGATCAGGCGGCCACCGGGCTGCGTATCGATCGCGTGGCGCTGCGCCGGCGCAATCTCGTTCCGCCCGGCGCCATGCCGTACCGGACGCCGAACGGGCCCATCTACGACAGCGGCGAGTTCGAGACGATCATGGACCAGGCGATGGCCCTCGCCGGCTGGAAGGGGTTCCCGGCGCGGCGGGCCGCCTCGGAGCGAGCCGGGCGGCTCCGCGGTATCGGGCTCGGCTGCTTCCTGGAGGTGGCGGGCGGCATCCTCGACGAGACGGTGGAGCTGCGCTTCGGCGCCGACGGCACGGTGGCGCTCCACACCGGGGCCCAGCCCATGGGCCAGGGCCATCTGTCGACCTTCCCGCCGCTCATCGCCGCGCGCCTCGGCATCGACCCGAGCGCGGTGAAGCTCGTCCAGGGCGACAGCGATCTGGTGCCGGCCGGCACGCCCAGCGTGGCCTCACGGTCCATGATGATGGCAGGCAGCGCCGCCTCGATGGCCTGCGACACGGCGATCGAGAACGGGCGCCGCGTAGCGGCGCATTACTTTGAAGCGGGCGCCGAAGACGTGGACTTCGCGGCCGGCCGCTTCCGGGTGAAGGGCACCGATCGCGCCATCGGGTTGCTCGACCTGGCCGCTCGCGCCCGCACGCTGCCGAACGTCCCGCCCGAGCTGGCCGGCGGGCTCGACAGCACGGCCAAGTTCGTCTCGCCCCAGATGAGCTTCCCCAACGGCTGCCACGTCACCGAGGTCGAGATCGATCCCGAGACCGGGGCGGTGAGCGTGGTCGGCTACGCGGCGGTGGACGACGTGGGCCGCATCGTGCACGAGACCATCGTGGAGGGGCAGATCCACGGCGGCATCGCCCAGGGCCTGGGCCAGGTGCTGGGCGAGCACGTGATCTACGACGAGCACGGCCAGCTCCTGACCGCCTCGTTCATGGACTACATGCTGCCCCGCGCCGACGATCTGCCCGCCCTGCGCGTCGGCCACCACGCCGTCCCCTGCACCACCAACCCGCTCGGCGTGAAGGGCGCGGGCGAGTCGGGCGTGGCGGGCGCGCTGCCCTCGGCGGTGAACGCGGTGCTGGACGCTCTGGCCAGCCGCGGCGTGCGCGAGCTGGACCTGCCGATGACGGCGGCGCGCGTCTGGGCCGCCCTGCAGGCCGTGGTCAGCCCAGCGTGATATGTCATGGCTTTGTGGCCTGGTGGGCGAGGAAATGGGCGAGGTCGATCAGGTCTCCGTCGGTGAGCCCCGCCAGCTCCTGCGCCATGGCCCCACCGTAGCCGAGCCGCGCGCCGCTCTTGTACTCGCGCATGGCCTTCAGCAGGTAGTCCTCCCGCTGGTTGGCCAGCCGGGGCATCTGCTCCCGGCCCGAGAAATCAGGATTGTGGCAGACGCCGCAGGGGTGGCGCAGGGTCAGCGTGCGGCCCCGCGCGAAGCGAGCCGGGTCGGCCGCCTCGTCCGGGGACGGCGGCGGCGGGAGCTTGGTGATGCGCTCGGCGAAGGCCAGCAGGTCGTCGTTGGTGAGCCCTTTGGCCGCCGCGATCATCGCCGCGTTGTCCCGCCGGCCCTCGCGGAAGAGGAAGAGCTGGGCGACGGCGAAGAAGGAGGGCTGCCCGCCGAGCGACGGGGTGTCCGGGAGGCGCGACTGCCCGTCGGCGCCGTGGCAGGCCAGGCATACCGTGAAGCGCTCGTCCACGGACTGGGACCGCGCGGGCGCGACGGACAGCAGCAGGGCCCCGGCGGCGAGCGCGGCGATGAGACCGACGCGGACCGGGAGCGGTCGTCCCGCCCCCGGCCCGCACCGAGCCGTCAACGACTGTAGCTGACCCGGTAGATCGCGCCCGCGTGATCGTCCGAGACGAGTAGCGAGCCGTCCTTGAGGACCAGCACGTCCACCGGCCGGCCGAGGTAGCCGTTGTTCTCGACGAGACCGGTCAGGAAGGGCTCGACCGCCCGGACGGTGCCGTTGCTGTTGAGGAACACCGCCACCACGTCGGCCGCGTACTTCTTGGTGCGGTTCCACGGCCCGTGGCGGGCGATGAAGATCGCGCCCTGGTACTTGCTCGGGAACATCTTGCCGGTGTAGAAGCGCATGCCGAGCGGCGCCGAGTGGGGCCCCAGCAGCACCGCCGGCTTCACGAAGTCCTCGCAGGCCTTGCCCCAGCCGAACTGCGGGTCGGCGAAGTCGCCCTGGTGGCAGAACGGGAAGCCGAAGTGCTGGCCCACCTTGGTGACGCGGTTCAGCTCGTCGTTGGGCAGGTCCTCGGACAGCCAGTCGCGCTGGTTGTCGGTGAACCACAGCTCGCCCGTCTTCGGGTGGAAGTCGAAACCCACCGTGTTGCGCACGCCGTGGGCCACCACCTCCATGCCGCTCCCGTCGAGGTTGATGCGGCGGATCTGCGCGTACTGATCCGACGGCTCACAGATATTGCACGGCGCCCCCACCGGGACGTAGAGCTTGCCGTCGGGGCCGATCTTGATGAACTTCCAGCCGTGGGGGATGTCGCCGGGAAGCTGGTCGTAGATGGTCACCGGCGCGGGCGGGTTGTCGAGCTTGTCCTCGATGTTGTCGTACCGGGTGATGGCCTTCGGGGTCGCCACGTAGAGCGAGCCCTTGTGGAACTCGATGCCGTTGGGCAGCATCAGCTTTTCCAGAATCGTCTTCACTTCCCGCGTGCCGCCCTTGTCGACCACCGCGTAGATCTTGCCGGCGCCGAAGAGCGAGCTGACGAAGATGGTGCCCTTGTCGCCCTGCCGCAGCCCGCGGGCGTCAAAGACGTTGCTCGCGAACACCTCGACCTTGAAGCCGGGCGGCACCTTCATCTTGGCGATCGGCAGCTTGTCTGCCGCGGTGGGAATCGGGAACGCGGGCACCGGCGCCATCTGCGCGCCCGGGCCGCTGTTGGGCCGCCCGATCGCCCAGAAGGGCACTTCCTCCTGTTTCGGCGGCTCGGCCGCCGGCGTGCCGGTCTGCTGCGCGATGGCCGGCCACGCGCCGAGCGCGAGGCCGGTGACGACGACGATCAGCCAGACGATCCGCCGCGTCATCGAGGCTGGCATCATAGCGATCCTCCCCTGGTCCAGCGGGGTGCACTTCTCCTGTCGCGGGCGCCATGCTAGCGCGGGGCCGGCGGCTCGTAAAGGGCCTCCCCCCGCCGCGGGCCCTCCCCCGGACGTGCGGCTATTGGTAGAATGGCGCCCTGTGAAGACCCTCGGAACGGCATCCGGCGCCCCGCCCATGCTCGGGAGCCCCGTCCCCGAGCCGGCGGCCTGGCACGGCCCCTCGCTCCCGACCGAGCAGTACCGGCTGCGAATCCCCGACGTGGTCCTCGCAGAGCTCGCCGCCGCCCTCGCCGAGCTGCGGCGTGGGCCGGTGCCAACCCTTCTGCTGCTGCCCGAGCACTTCCCGCTCGGCGCGGCGGGGCGCTGGATGGCCGAGGTCCGCCGCCGCCTCGACGAGGGGCCGGGCTTCGTGATGCTGGACCGGCTGCCGGTGGACTCGATGAGCGCCGACGAGGCCATCGCGCTCTACTGGCTCCTGATGAGCTTTCTCGAGCCGCCGGTGGCCCAGGAGTGGAAGGGCACCGTCATCTACGACGTCCGCCACGATGGGCAGGAGTACACCGCCGACACCCGGGTGGCGCTCACCCCGGGCGGGCTCGAGATGCACACCGACAGCAGCATGGGCGAGGCGCCGCCGAACTACGTGAGCCTCTTCTGCCTGCGGCCGGCGCAGGCCGGCGGCATGAGCATCGTGTCGAGCGCGCCCGCGGCCCACAACTACTTCCTGACCGACCATCCCCGGCTGCTGCCACGCCTGTACGACGTCTTCTACCGTGATCACCAGGAGTACCAGGCGGCCGACGCCGCCGCGACGAACTTCCGGCCGGTGTTCGCCTGGGACGGCCGGCTGCGCACCCGCTTCAACGCGCGCCACATCGTGCGGGGCTACGGGAAGACCGGCCGCGTGCTCGACGCCGACGGCGCGGAGGCGGTGCGCCTCATGGACGAGTTCCTCGGCGATCCCGCCCACCGGCTCGACCTCTGGCTCGAGCGCGGCGAGATCCAGGTGCTGAACAATCGCGTGATCGTCCACGGCCGCACGCCGTACCAGGACGACGAGACGCCCGGGCGCCGGCGGCACCTCGTGCGCCTCTGGCTCCGCGCCGGCGACCGGCGTCACTTCCGCGGATAGGCCCCGGGCCCCCATCGTGGCCATCCCCGTCGGGCTCAATATCTGGTCGCGCCTGGTCGGGGACACCTTCCCCTACTTCGACAAGACCGTCGCGCCGTTCGACATCCTGTGGATGCCGGATCACGTGCAGTACGGCGCCAACAAGGTCGCGGAGGGCTGGACGCTCTTGACCTGGGCTTTGGCCCGCTACCCCGACAAGCGCGCGGGCCACGAGGTCCTGTGCAATAGCTTCCGCAATCCAGCGCACCTGGCCAAGATGGCGGCCACCGTCCAGGCACTCTCGGGCGGCCGCGTCATCCTCGGCATCGGCGCGGGCTGGAACGAGGAAGAGTACCGAGCCTACGGCTGGCCCTATCCCGCCGCGAAGGTCCGCATCGCCCAGCTCGCCGAGGCCATCGAGCTGATCCGCCGCATGTGGGCGGGCGGGCCGGTCGAGTACCGCGGCGAGCACTACGCGATCTCGGGCGCCCACTGCGAGCCGCGCCCGGACCCGGTCCCTCCGGTGATGGTGGGCGGCTCCGGGGAGAAGTACCTGCTGCGCGTGGTGGCCAAGCACGCCGACTGGTGGAACTACGTCTGGAAGGGCCCGGAGGCCTACGCGCACAAGCAGGAGGTGCTCAAGGCCCACTGCCGCGACGTGGGGCGTGACTACGACGCGATCGAGCAGGTCGCGCGCGTGGGAATCCTGATCGCCGAGAGCGAGCGCGAGGTCGAGCGGCTCAAGGCGGCGCCGGGGATCCGCCCGCTCAGCGACATCCAGCTCGTCGGCACGCCCGCGCAGGTCACCGAGGCGCTGCTCGGGATCATCGCCCAGGGCGCGCACCGGCTGACCGTCAACTTCGCCGACGCGCCCCGCCCCGAGGGCACCTGGCTCTTCGCCTCCGCCGTCCTGCCGCATCTCTAGCCGGCAGCTCCTGCCCGGCCTCGGCCGATAGCCCGCGCGCGACCGGCGGCCGGCCGCGGGTGCTATCATGCGCGCGCCATGCACACGCCCCCGCCGCCCCGCCTCGCGGCCAGCCACGCGCTCTGGCAGCGCGCCCGGCGCGTCATGCCGGGCGGGGTCTACGGTCACCAGAACGGGGCCGCGCTCGGTGACGGCCACCCGCGCTTCCTGGCGCGAGCCGAGCGCTCGCGCATCTGGGACGTCGACGGCAACGAGTACGTCGACTGGATGTGCGCCTACGGCCCGATGATCCTGGGCTACGGCCATCCCGCGGTCGAAGCCGCGGTGGCCGAGCAGGTGGCCTGCGGCGACTGCCTGCCGCTGCCCGGCCCGCGCATGGTGGAGCTGGCGGAGCGGGTGGTCGCGCTCACCCCGCGCGCGGACCTCGTCGTCTTCGGCAAGAACGGCGCCGACGTGACGAGCTGGGCGGTGGACGTGGCGCGCGCTCACACCGGCCGGCCGCTCATCGCCCGCGTCGCGGGCGCTACCACGCCGCGCGCCCGTGGGCGCTGCCGCGCCTTCCCGGGGTGCCCTCGCACTACCGGGAGGATCTGGTCGAGTTCGCGTGGAACGACCTCGACGGGCTGCGGGCGCTCTTCGAGCGCCATCCCGACGCGATCGCGGTGGTGATGACGACGCCCTTCGATCACGGCACCGGGATCAACCCGGCGCCGGGCTTCTTCGCGGGGATCCGCGCCCTGTGCGACCGCCACGGGGCCGTCTTCGCGATGGACGACGTCCGCGCCGGCTTCCGCTTCCACCTGGGCGGCTCCTGCGAGCACTTCGGCGCCGCTCCCGACCTGATCTGCTACTCGAAGGCCATCGCCAACGGCCACGCCCTCTCGGCCGGGCTCGCCCGCGAGGCCCTCCGGGGCGCGGCCGAGCGCATCTACTTCACCGGCTCGTTCTTCTTCGCGAGCGGCGCCTTCGCGGCGGCCCTGGCCACCCTCGAGGTCCTCGAGCGCACGGATGCCATCACGCGCATCGGACGGATCGGCGGGCTGCTCGTCGAGGGCCTGGGCGAGCAGGCGCGACGCCACGGCGTGGCGCTCCTTCCCCCCGGCCAGCCCGCGATGCCGGTGATCCGCTTTGCCGACGACCCGGAGCGGCGGCGCATCCGTCGCTGGTGCTCGCTCGTCACGGAGGGCGGCGCCTACGCTCATCCGGCGCACAACTGGTTCGTCTCGGCGGCCCACACCGAGGACGACGTGACGCGCACGCTCGAGGCGACCGAGCGCACCTTCCGCCTGGTCGCGGTCGAGCGCTGAGCGCCCTCAGCGGGCGGTCAGGCGCAGGATCGTGATGGAGTGGGCCGGGCACACGTAGTCGAGCCCGCCGCTCCGCGCGGTCGCGCCGGTCTCGCGCACGTCCACCCGGCGCGGGTGCTCGAACGAGTTCATCGCGCCCACCTCGGGCCCGTTCACCTCCCACCCCCGCACCGGCCCCGCCACGTCGGCGCCCGCGACGTCGATCGTCGCGGCCAGGTCCCGATCGCGGTCGCGGTTGACGAGGGCGACCGAGATCTGCCGCCCCGCCTCGTCGGTGCTGGCGGCGGCGTCGATCAGGGAGAACGGTCCCAGGTCGGCCACGTGATGCACGCGGCCCCCGCCCGCATCCGTCTCCTGCGCCGGGGTGAGGGCGTACCGCTCCCCGTCCACGTGCACGTCGAGGGCCAGGTCCAGCGTGTGCTCGGCGTAGAGCCGGAGCGGGTGGTAGATGGTCTGGAGGAACAGCCCCTGGGGGCTCGTGACGATGGGGGCGATCGCGTTGACGAGCTGGGCGAAGTTGGCCATCCGCACGGTGCGGCAGTGGCGGATGAAGCCGTTCAGATACGAGGCGATCGCCAGGGCGTCGGTCAGGGTGTACCGCTCCTCCACCCCGCCCACCCGGTCCGCGTGGCTCCGCGTGCGGTACCAGACGTTCCACTCGTCGAAGGCGATGTGGATCGGATGCGCGATCTGCCTCAGGTGCCGCACCCGCTCGATCAGCGCGGCGCAGATGCGCACCGCCCGCTCCGCCTGGTGCGACTGCATGACCGTCGTGTAGTGGTCCGCGCTGCCGGTGTAGAGGTGGATGGAGTGGAAGTCGATCAGCTCGGCGAGCCCGTCCAGGACGACCTCGTCCCACTCGCTCCAGCCGTTCTGGCCGCAGCCCACGAGCTGGACGGACGGATCGGTACGCTTCATGACCATCGCGAAGGCGCGCGCCTTCTTGACGTAGTCCCGGGCCTCCAGGCTGCCGATCTGCCAGCCGCCGTACATCTCGTTGCCGAGCCCCCAGTAGCGCACGCGGTGCGGCTCCGGGTAGCCGTGCGCGCGCCGCAGGTTGGCCCACGAGGTGTCGCCGGTGCCGTTACAGTACTCCACCCAGGCCTGGGCCTCGTCCATGCTGCCCGAGCCCATGTTCACGCAGATGAACGGCTCGGTCCCGATCGCGCGGCAGTACTCGATGAACTCGTTGGTCCCGAAGCGGTTCGACTCCTCCGCGTACCAGGCCAGCTCGCTCCGCCGCGGCCGCGTCTCCTTCGGTCCCACCCCGTCCGGCCAATGATAGCCGCTCGCGAAGTTGCCGCCGGGCCACCGAAGGATTGGGAAGCGGAGCGGCCGCGCCGCCTCGAGGACGTCGCGCCGGAACCCGCGCCCGTCGCTGAGCGGCGAGCCCTCCTCGTAGATGCCGCCGTAGATGCAGCGCCCCAGGTGCTCGACGAACTGGCCGAAGATGCGCCGGTCCACCGGGCCGATGCGTCGTCGCAGATCGATGCCGATGCGCGTGGTCATGGCGCCTGAGTCTAGGAAAGCCCTCCGCACCTGTCAATTGACAGTGCGGCGCGCGCGGACGTAGAGTCTCGCCCGGAGGAGACACCATGAGCGGGCATGAGAGCGGGAGCAACGGAGTCGACCGCGGCCGCGACCGCGCCCGCGTGAGCCGCCGGGCGTTCGTGGCCGGCGCCACCACCGTCGGCGTCACCGGCGGGGTGGCCGCGTGGGCCCGCCGGGCCGTCGCGCAGCCGAAGGCCACCATCACCTACTGGAACGGGCTCACCGGCGCCGACGGCAAGGTGATGGACGACCTGATCGACCAGTTCACCCGCGAGACCGGGATCCGGGTCGAGCAGCAGCGCCTGCCGTGGACGGATCTCTACGCCAAGCTCCAGGTCGCGGTGCCGGCCGGCGAGGGTCCCAATCTGGCCTTGATCCACACGGTGGAAGTGCCCCACTTCGCCAGCGACGGGGTGCTCGAGGTGATCGACGACGCCACCCTCGCGGCCAAGGGCTTCCGCGGCGAGGACTACCTGCCCGCCACCTGGCAGGGCGGGACGTTCCAGGGGAAGCGCTACTCGCTGCCGCTCGACGTGCCGCAGCACATCCTGTACCTGAGCGTGAAGGTCATGAAGGACGCCGGGCTCACCGCGGCCGACGGCCGCCCGCGGGTGCCCGCGAGCCGGGACGAGCTGGTGACCATGGCCAAGCGCATGACCACCGCGGACACCTTCGGCTTCGCCATCGGCACCGTGAACCCCGGCCGCTACACCTGGGGCTTCCACAACCTGCTGTGGCAGAACGGGGCCAACGTCTACGCGGGCGACCTCAAGCGCGCGGGGGTGACCGACCCGGCCGCGCTCGAGGTGGCCGAGTTCTGGGGCGCGCTCGCGGGCCAGCACAAGATCGCCCCGCCCGCGAACGCCAACTGCCGCGACGCCTTCATCGCGGGCAAGCTCGGCATGTGGATCGCGGGCTCCTGGAACTTCACCGGCCTGCGCGAGGCCAAGGTCGACTTCGCGGCGGTGCCGGTGCCGCGCCTCTTCAAGCAGGCGGTGGTCTGGGCGATGCCGCACCAGTACACCTTCCCCAAGCCGAAGGCGGCCGACCGCGCCAAGCGCGACGCGGCGTGGAGCCACGTGCGCTGGATGACCGACCACGTGGCCGAGTGGACGCTCAAGGCCGGCCAGGTGTCGGCCAGCCGCAAGGCCCACGCCGACCCGCGCATCACCGCCGATCCCGTCCTCCGCGTGCTGCTCGCCCAAGCCCCGAGCTGGCAGGTCGGCCAGCCCACGCCCAAGTGGGTCGCGGCCGAGAACCTCACGCGCCCGGTGATCGAGTCCGTCTACACCGGGCAGAAGCCGGCGAAGACGGCGATGGAGGATCTGGCGCGCCAGATCAACGCGCTGCCGGACTAGCGTGTCGCGCGAGACGCGCACGGCGTACGGCTTCCTGGCGCCGGGCCTCCTGCTCTTCGCGGCCTATCGCCTCTATCCGCTGCTCGAAGGCCTGCGCCTGTCCTTCACCAACGCGCGGCTCGGCCGGGCCAGCGAGCAGTGGGTAGGCTGGGCCAACTACGCGCGTCTCGTCGACGACACGCGCTTTCACGTGAGCCTCTGGAACACCGCCTTCTACACGGTGGCCAGCACGCTGCCCATCCTGGCGGTGCCGCTCGGGCTGGCCCTGGCGCTGAACCGGGGGGCGCTGCGCACCCTGCTCCGCAGCGTCTTCTTCTTTCCGTTCACCCTCTCGGTCGTCACGGTGGGGCTCGCCTGGCTCTGGCTCCTCGATCCGGTGGTCGGCCCGTTCAACTACTACCTGCGCGCCCTCGGGGCGCCCGCGCGCTCCTGGCTCGCGGATCCCTACACCGCGATGTGGGCCATCATCGCCACCACCGTCTGGTGGGTGACCGGCTACTACCTCGTCATCTACCTGGCCGGTCTCCAGGACATCCCGCGCGCCCTCTACGAGGCGGCCGCCCTCGACGGCGCCTCCGGCTGGCGGAGCTTCCGGGCGATCACCCTGCCCCTGCTACGCCCGGTGCTGCTCTTCGTGGTGGTCACCCACGTGATCGGCTCGTTCCAGCTCTTCGGCCAGGTCTTCGTGCTCACCGGAGGCGGGCCGGGCGACGCGACGCGCACCGTGGTCCAGCACCTCTACGAGACCGCCTTCCAGAACTTCTTCCAGTTCGGCGCCGCCTCCGCGATGGCGTGGGTGCTCTTCGCGGTCATCCTCGTCTTCTCGGTGCTGCAGTTCCGGCTCCTGCGCGGCCACACCGAGTACTGAGCCGTGGCCCGGATCGCCGGACGCATCGATCGCTCGCGCGTGGTCCTCACCGCGGCCCTGCTCGCCCTCGCCGTCCTGTGGCTCTCCCCGATCGCGTGGGTGGTCGTGACCTCGCTCAAGCCGAGCGAGCACATCATCCGGCTGCCCCCCGAGTGGATCCCGTGGCCGGCGACGGGCGCGCACTACTACGAGGTGCTGCTCGGCAGCTCGCGCACCGCGCGCATCGGCCGCGCCTTCGCCAACAGCCTGATCGTCGCGACGGGCAGCGTGCTGCTCGTGCTGGCCACGAGCGCGATGGCCGCCTACCCGCTCGCGCGCATGCGCTTCCCGGGGCGCGACCTCGTCTTCGCCCTGCTGGTGGGGAGCCTCATGATCCCGAACGCGGTGCTCCTGGTGCCGCAGTACGTGCTCACCCAGCGGCTCGGCTGGCTCAGCACCTATCAGGGCCTGATCGTGCCGGAGGCGGCCATGCTCTTCGCCTTCGGCGTCTTCCTGCTCCGCCAGTTCTTCCTGACCATGCCCGGCGAGCTGGAGGACGCCGCCCGCATCGACGGCGCGGGCCCCTGGCAAGTCTTCACCCGGATCGTCCTGCCCCTGTCGCAGCCGGTCCTCGCCGCGCTCGCGATCTTCGCCTTCCGCTCGGCGTGGAACGACTTCCTGTGGCCGCTGATCGCGGTGAACAAGCCCGAGATGTTCCCGCTGCCGGTGGCGCTCGCGCTGCTCCGGAGCGCGTACAGCTCGGAGTCCTACGGGCCGATCATGGCGGGGGCGGCGCTCAGCGCGCTGCCGCTGCTGGTGGTCTTCGTGGTCGCGAACCGGCGCATCGTCGAGGGCGTGCGCCTGAGCGGGCTGAAGGGCTAGCCGTCCAGGACTTCGCGGACCCGGCGGCTCAGGCCGTCCGGGGTGAAGGGCTTCGGCAGGAGCTGACCGGCGAACTCCACGCCGCCCCGCTGGGTGAGCGCGGCGCCGGTATAGCCCGACATGTACAGCACCGCCATCTGCGGCCGGACCACCCTGAGCTGGTCGGCGAGCTGCCGGCCATTCATCTCCGGCATCACCACGTCGGTGAGCAGGAGGTGGATCGGGCCCGACCGGCTCTGCTCGATCCGCAGGGCCTCCCGCGGGGACGAGGCCTCGACCACCGCGTAGCCCTGCACGGTCAGGATCTCCCGCGCGAGCGTCCGCAGGCTCTCGTCGTCCTCCACGAGGAGCACCGTCTCCGAGCCGCGCAGGCGGGTGCCGGGCGCCTTGACGGCCTCCCCGACGGCGGCCGCCTCCTCCTCCACCCGCGGCAGGTACACCCGGAAGGAGGCGCCCCGGCCCGGTTCACTCTCGACCTCGATGAAGCCGCCGCTCTGCTTGATGATGCCGTAGACCGTCGCCAGCCCGAGCCCGGTGCCCTTCCCCACCTCCTTGGTGGTGAAGAACGGCTCGAAGATCTGGGCCCGCGTCGCCGCGTCCATGCCGTGGCCGCTGTCGGTGACGGACAGCATCACGTAGCTGCCCGGCGCGAGATCGGGCGCGCGGCGCGCCGCCGCCGCGTCGAGGGCGACGTTCACGGTCTCCAGGGCGAGCCGGCCGCCTTGCGGCATGGCGTCACGCGCGTTCACGGACAGGTTGAGG
>JBGOVO010000397.1:0-3516 GCA_041478145.1 Methylomirabilia bacterium | reverse complement strand
GTCGTCAACTGGACCGCCATACGGATGCACCTCATCAGCGCGCCGGGACCCAACTGGCTGGGGCAGTCGACATACGCCATGGCCGCTGTCATCGTCGTCAACGTCTGGCGTGGCCTGCCCTTCTTCGCCATCACCGTGCTCGCGGGGCTGATGGCGGTGCCCCGCGAGTACCTCGAGGCCGCCGAGGTGGACGGCGCCGGCTCGTGGGGGCGCTTCTGGCACGTCACCCTGCCCCTGATCAAGCCGGTGCTCGCGGTGGTCATCCTCTTCTCCACGATCTTCACGTTCGGCGACTTCAACATCGTCCAGGTGCTGACCCGCGGCGGTCCGATCAATACGACCCACCTCTTCGCCACCCTCGCCTATCAGGTCGGCCTCCAGGGCGGAAACCTGGGTCAGGGCGCGGCGATCTCGCTCTTCATCTTCCCGCTGCTCGCGCTGGTAGTCTTCTTCCAGCTGCGCTACATCCGCCAGGAATAGCGATGGCGGTCGCGCGGAGTCGCAACGCCCGCATCCGATCGAGCATCTTCGCGTACGCGAACCTCGCGCCGTACGTCTTCTTCGTCCTCTTCCCCTTCTACTTCATGGTGGTGACCTCGTTCAAGTCGAACGCCGAGCTCTACAACCTCAAGTCCATTCCGTTCTGGATCCAGACCGGGGTGATCACGGATCACTACGCTCTCCTCTTCCAGAAGACCGACTTCGTCACCTGGATGAAGAACAGCCTGCTCGTCGCCACCGTGGCGACCTCCGCCTCCGTGATCATCTCGATCCTCGCCGGCTACAGCCTGGCGCGCCTGCGCTTCCGGGGCGCGGGCTCCTTCGGGACCGCCATCTTCATCACGTACCTCGTCCCGCCGACCCTGCTCTTCCTCCCGCTCTCGCAGGTCGTGGTGTGGCTCGGTCTCGCCGATTCGATCACCGCGCTCATGGTCACCTACCCGACCTTCCTGGTCCCGTTCTGCACGTGGCTGCTCATGGGCTACTTCCGGACCATCCCGCGGGAGGTAGAAGAGTGCGCGCTCGTGGACGGCGCCACTCGCTTGCAGACACTGTTGAAGATCGTGCTGCCGATGGCCTTGCCGGGGATCATCTGTGCCGTGCTTTTCAGCTTCACGCTGTGCTGGAACGAGTTCACCTACGCGCTGACCTTCATCTCGCAGTCGGCGCACAAGACCGCGGTGGTGGGCGTCACCTCCGACCTGATCCGCGGCGACATCTACTTCTGGGGCTCGCTCATGGCGGGGGCGCTGCTCGCGAGCATCCCGATCGTGGTGGTCTACGTCCTCTTCCTCGACTACTACGTCTCCGGCCTCACCGCCGGCGCGGTGAAAGGCTAGCCCGGGGTCAGCGCGGGCGGGTGGCCCGCGCGCCCAGGACCATCGCCGCCGCCAGCAGGAGCGCGGCGAGCAGGAAGGGCGCCCCGGGCGCGTGCCAGTCGGCTCCCGCGCCGATGAAGTGGGCGAAGGTCAGCGTGAAGAGCCCGGGGCCGATCATGAAGGCGATGCCCCTCAGGCTGCCGAGGGCCCCCTGTAGCTGGCCCTGCTCGGTCGGTCCCACCCAGCGGGTCATCAGCCCCTGGACCGCGGGATTGTAGAGGCCCCAGAGGGCCTGCACCGCGATCCCGATGCAGAACACGGCGCCGGTCCCGGCCACGCCGAAGATGGCGAATCCCGCCGCGCCGAACGCGAGCCCGGCGAGCAGCGCGCGCCGCTCGCCGAAGCGCCTGACGAGCGGCCGGACCAGCCCGCCTCCCACCACGATCGACCCGATCCCCACCGCGGCCAGGGCCAAGCCCACCGCGCGCGCGTCCCAGCCGTACCGATAGCTCGTGTAAAGGACGAACGCGTAGCGTGATTCGTGGGCCACCCCGTTGATGAGGGTGACGGCGGCGAGCGCGAGCAACGCCGGGTGCGAGCGCAGCAGGGCCAAGGAGCCGAGCGGGTTGGCCCGGCGCCACGAGAGGCCCGACCGGCGACCGGCGGGAAGCGACTCCGGCAGCACGAGCACGCCGTAGAGCGTGTTCAGGAGGCTCAGTCCCGCCGCCGCCCAGAAGGGCAGACGCGGATCCACCGTGCCCAGCACGCCGCCCAGAGCCGGTCCCAGCACGAAACCCAGCCCGAAGGCGGCGCTCAGCATGCCGAAGCCGGCCGAGCGCCGCTCCGGCGGGGTCACGTCGGCGATGTAGGCACCGGCGGTGGCGATGCTGGCGGCCATGATTCCGGAGATCAGGCGGCCGGCGAACAACCACGCGAGCGTCGGGGCCAGCGCCATCAGGACGTAGTCGAGGCCGAGCCCGAGGTTCGAGAGGATGATGATGGGCCGGCGGCCGTAACGATCGGCGAGGACGCCCAGCGCGGGCGAGCCCAGGAACTGCATCAGCGCCCAGACCGTGCCGAACAGCCCGTACACCGCGGCCGCCCGCGCGGTGTCGCCGGCGAGGAAGCTCTCAATGAGCTTCGGCAGCACCGGGGCGACGATCCCCAGCGCCAGCATGTCGAGCACGACGGTGACGAAGATGAACGCCACCGCGGCGCGTCGGGGCGCCACGCGCGGATTCGGGTCCGTCACGAGAGCGGCGCGCGACCGAACCTCAGACCAGGCCCACGATCGCGCGCCCGACCTCGGTGGTCGTGGCGGTGCCGCCCAGATCCCGCGTCAGCCCCTTGCCCGCCTCCACGAAGCGCTCGATGGCGCCGACCACCGCCTGCGCCGCCTCCGGATGCCCGAGGTGCTCGAGCATCATCGCCCCGGTCCAGATCTGGGCGATCGGGTTGGCGATCCCCTTGCCCGCGATGTCGGGCGCGGATCCGTGCACCGGCTCGAACATCGAAGGGTATTCCTTCTCGGGGTTGATGTTGCCGCCCGGCGCGATCCCGATCGAGCCCGCGATCGCCGGTCCCAGGTCGGAGAGGATGTCCCCGAAGATGTTCTCCATCAGCATCACGTCGTAGTCCCAGGGCTTGCGCACCAGGTTCAGGGCCATGGCGTCCACCAGCGCGTACTCCTTCTGGATATCGGCATAGTCCAGCCCGATGCGGTCGTAGATGGAGCGGAAGAACGCGAAGGCCGGAAAGACGTTGGCCTTGTCCACGCAGGTCAGCTTGCCGGGATGGCCCTGGGCCTTGCGGCGCCGCGCCAGCTCGAAGCCGAAGCGCATCAGCCGCTCCGTGGTGCGGCGGGTGATGATCAGCGTCTCCGTCGCCACCTCCGGGTTCGGGCCGCTGCCGCGCGAGGCGAACAAGCCCTCCGTGGACTCCCGGATCAGCACAAAATCGATCGCGCGCCCGCCGGGGTTGGCCAGCACCGGCGGCAAGCCGGGGTAGAACTTGATGGGCCGCACTCCGGCGTACAGGTCAAAGATGAAGCGCAGCTCGATCTGCGGGCGAATCTCCGTGCCGTCCGGATAGCGGATCTCCGGCCAGCCGCACGCGCCCAGCAGAATCGCCTCGGCCTTGGCCGCCGCGTCCACCGAGGCCTTGGGCAGCGCCTCGCCTGTCTCCCGGTAGCAGAAGG
>JBGOVO010000419.1:0-3204 GCA_041478145.1 Methylomirabilia bacterium | reverse complement strand
GGTCCGCCGCCCACCCCCCGGCCTGCGTCTCGGGCTCCCCCGCTCCCCCCTCCCCCCCCGGGGGCGTGGGGTGGTGGGGGGCCCAGGGGGAGGGGTCGGCATCATCCCAGCAGCTTCTTGTACGTCTCCTCCTCGAAGCCGACGATCAGCGTGCGGCCCTTGCGCAGCGTGGGCGCCCGCAGATTGCCGGTCGGCCCGAGCAGCAACCGCAGCAGCGTCGCGCGGTCGGGCTTGGCACGCTTGAGATCGACGTGCTCGACCTTCTTGCCCTTGGCCACGTACAGCTCGTCCACCCCGTCGAGCACGTCCAGCGCGGCCGCGCCCTTGATGGTGGCTTTCTTGGCGTCGGCCTGCTGCCCCACGGTCACCTTGTGCCTGGCAAGGAACCCTTGCGTCTTGGCGCAGGTCATTCAGCCGTTGCGGTGATAGCTCCAGTCGACTTTGGCCATGTGGTCTCTCCCGGTGATTAGGTTCAGTGGGTGTAGCGCCGCGCGTACTGCGCCACGCACGCCGACTCGAGCGCGGCGGGATCGCGATAGCCGTCGCCGAAGCGCTCCACCGAGATCGGCGTGAGATCGGGATCGCTCTTGCCGTCCACGATCAGATCGGCCAGCGCGCGGCCGGTGGCGGGCGAGAGGCTGAGGCCGCCCACGCAGCAGCCCGACGCCACGAAGAGGCCGTCGAGCCCGGGCACGCGGCCGACGATGGGACGGCCGTCCGGCGTCATGGTGGGCGCGCCGCCGCGGTGCACGGCGATCTTGGCCTCGCGCAGGGCGGGGAAGTGCGCCGCCACCTCGTCCACCAGCCCGCGCAGCACGCCCAGGTCCAGCTCGAGCGCGGCGATCTGGAAGCCGGGCGGCAGGCCCTCCCGGCCGAGCACGCGCGGGGCGTCCTCGTAGCCGCCGAAGAGCAGACCACCCTGCTCGTAGCGCACGTAGACGCTGGCCTCGACCAGCCGCACGATGGGCTGGAGCGGCTCGACCCCGGCGATGGGCTCGGTGATGAAGAGCTGGTGGCGCACCGGGATCAGCGGGAGCGTGATGCCGGCGCCGGCGGCGACCCGCGCGGTCCAGCCGCCGGCCGCGTCCACCACCACGGGCGCGTGGATCTCGCCGCGCGGGGTGGCCACGCCGGTGGCGCGCCCACCGTCGCTCAGCAGGCCCTGCACCGCGGTGAAGGGGAGGAGGCGCACGCCCAGCTCGCCCGCGCGCGTGGCGAAGCCGATCGCCACCTTGGCGGGATCGACCCAGCCGTCGCTCGGCACGTGCAGGATGAGGCGTGCCGCGCCCGGCTTGAAGTGCGGCGCCAGCCGCTCGGCCTCTGCCGCGTTGATGAGTCGCGCTTCGATATTGAGCGTGCGCGCCGTCTCGACTGCCACGCTGACGCGCGCCTCGCCCGCTGCGGTGTAGGCCGCGCGCAGGCTGCCGGAGCGGTGGAAGTCCACCGTGCGGCCCATCTCGCTCTCGAAGCGCTCGAACGCCTCGCAGGCCTCGTGGCGCAGCCGCGCCATGGTGGGCAGGGTGTCGGCCTTGCTGGTGAGCCCGGCCGCGCGCGGCGAGGTCTGCGATCCCAGCGCGTGCTGATCCACCAGCGCGACCTTGAGCCCGCGCTTGGCGAGGTGGTACGCGGTGCTGGCGCCGAAGGCACCCGAGCCGATGACGATCGCGTCGGTGGTCGTGGCCCCAGTGGTACCTAGAGTCGCCATGTCAGGCGAGCCGCGAGCCATGCGCGGTCTCTTCGTCGGTCACCGGCCGCCGGCCGCGCAGGAAGTCGAAGTCCACGCCCTCGTCGGCCTGGAGCACGTGATCGAGGAACATGCGGAGGTAGCCGCTGGTGACGCCGTCGGGCCGGGGCTTCCACGCCGCGCGCCGGCGCGCGATCTCCTCGTCCGGCACGCGCAGGGTCAGGCGCCGCTCCGGCACATGGAGCTCGATCTCGTCGCCTTGCCGCACCAGCGCCAGCGGCCCACCCACCGCGGATTCCGGCGTCACGTGGAGCACGACGGTGCCATAGGAGGTGCCGCTCATCCGCGCGTCCGAGATGCGCACCATGTCCTTCACGCCCGCCTTGAGGAGGCGCGCCGGTACCGGCGCGGCGCCCCACTCGGGCATCCCCGGGCCACCCTTGGGCCCGGCCTGCTTGAGCACCAGCACGGAATGCTCGTCGATCGGCAGCGCCGGATCGTCGATGCGCCGCTCGAGATCGAGATGATCCTCGAAGACCACCGCCCGGCCGCGATGCACCATCAGATGCGGGGAGGCGGCCGACTGCTTCAGGACCGCGCCGCCCGGGCAGAGATTGCCGGTGAGGATGACGGTGCCCCCCTCCGGCTGCAGCGGCAGCGAGAGCGGCCGGATGATGTCGGTATCGTGGCAGGGCGCCGTCGCGACGTTGTCGCGGAGGCTCCGACCGCTCACGGTGAGCGCATCGCCGTCCAGCATCGGCAGCAGCTCGCGCAGCACCGCGGGCACGCCCCCCGCGTAGTAGAAATCCTCCATCAGGTGCTTGCCGGAGGGGCGCACGTTGGCGAGGAGCGGCGTGCTGCGCGACAGCTCGTCGAAGCGGCGGAGCGGCAGGGGCACGCCGGCGCGGCCCGCGAGGGCCACCAGGTGCACGATCGCGTTCGTCGAGCCGCCGAGGGCCATGTCGGCGCGGATGGCATTGTCGAAGGCGGCGGCGGTGAGGATCTCCGACGGCTTCGGCCCGCGGGCCAGCGCCATCTCCACCGCGCGGCGGCCGGACATCTCGGCCAGCGCCAGCCGCCGCGAGTCCGGCGCGGGGATCGCGGCGTTCCCCGGCAGCGCGAGCCCCAGCACCTCCGCCATGGCCGCCATCGTCGAGGCCGTGCCCATCACCATGCAGTGGCCGGCGGAGCGCGAGAGGCACGACTCGACCTCGGCCATGACTTCATCCGTGATCTCGCCGGCCCGCCGCTGCGCCCACATCTTGCGCGCGTCGGTGCCCGAGCCCAGCTCCTGGTTGCACCACACGCCCTTCAGCATGGGCCCGCCCGTCACCATGATCGCGGGCACGTCGGCGGAGGCCGCGCCCATGAGCATGGCGGGCGTGGTCTTGTCGCACGCGGCCAGCAGCACCACCGCGTCGAGCGGGTAGGCGCGGATGCACTCCTCCACGTCCATCGCCATCAGGTTGCGGAAGAGCATGGTGGTGGGCTTCATGAGGATCTCGCCCAGCGAGATGGTC
>JBGOVO010000394.1:0-3537 GCA_041478145.1 Methylomirabilia bacterium | reverse complement strand
GATATCCCGATATGGCCAGCCGCCTCAACGTGGCGCTGGAGCCAAATGCGAGGCCGCCTCTTCACGTCGTGCTACCCTCGATTGCGCTCAGGAGCCGGAAGGACGCCATTCCCGATTTTCCACATCAAGCGGGACACCACCCGTCGGCCGCAGCAGGCCATCTGTCGTCCGACCCGGCATTCTTATCCGCCTGAGCGACGAACTAGTCCCCGAATCGCACGCCAGACGATCCAGCAGCGCGACAGAGATCCTGGGATCCTGGCCCGCGATAGTCAAGCGAGAGTATGTCCTTACAGCGTGACTCGCGTCACCGCACACCCGGAGCCGCGCCGGCTTTGGGAAGCCCGTCGACGAGAATCAGGCTCGCGCTGGCCGCCCGCTGGCGCATGGGGATCGTCCGCGCGTACTCCGGCGAGGCATACCAGCGCCGGGCCTGCTCCATGCTCTCGAACTCGACGACGACGATGGATCTAGGCTGGAGCATTCCCTCCAGGACCTCGAGCTGGCCATCCACGACGATCGGCTTGCCTCCGTAGGGGGCGAAGGTCGGGCCGGCCGCTTTGCGATAGATCTGGAACGCGTCGGGATCGGTGATCTCGAGATAGGTGATCACGTAGGCTGCCATTGAGCCTCCTTTCTGCTGCGATGGTCGGATGTGGCCTCCTTGTGGGCGGCCATTTGCGAGGTCTATCATAGGCCGAAGCCATGAGCGACCTCCCCGCCGCGCGCTCGCAGATGGCGGTGTCGCGGCGCACCGGCGAGTTCTCTGGACGCTCGGCCTGGGCGCCCTGGTACTCTTCCCCTCGTTGATCTCTCTCTTCCGCGTCTTCAAGCGGGCGTCGGCTCGGCCATGGATCTGATCACGTTCTCCCTCGCGGTGCTCTTCACCTCCGTCGGGGCGGGGGTGGTGGGCGCCATCCTCGGCCTGGGCGGCGGGATCCTGCTCATCCCGATCCTCACGATCTTCTACCGCGTCGATCTGCACTATGCGATGGGGGCCAGCATCATCTCCGTCATCGCCACGTCGAGCGGCGCCGCCGCGTCCTACCTGCGGACGGGCCTGAGCAACCTGCGCATCGGCCTGTTCCTGGTCATGGCGACGATCACGGGCGCACTCGTGGGCGCGTTCCTGGCCGGCGTGGTGCCGGTCCGGGCGCTCGAGCTGATCCTGGGGCTGGCGCTGTCCTACTCCGCGTTCACGATCATCCGGCAGCTCCACGACGAGCTGCCCGCGCACGTCCCCGACGATCCGCTCGCGATCCGGTTCGGCCTGGAGGGCCGCTACCACGACCTGCGGCTCGAGCGTGACGTGCCCTATCGGGCCCGGCGGGTGGCGGGCGGCTTCGTGGCCATGTTCGGCGCCGGGCTGCTCTCCGGCATGCTGGGCATCGGCAGCGGCGCGTTCAAGGTGCTGGCGATGGACCACCTGATGCGGCTGCCGATGAAGGTGTCGACCGCCACCAGCAACTTCATGATCGGGCTGACCGCCGCGGCCAGCGCCGGGATCTACTTCGGCCGGGGCGACATCAACACCCTGATCGTCGCGCCGGTCGCCATCGGGGTGCTCGTCGGCGCCTACCTCGGGACGCGGCTGATGGCCCGGATGCGCAATACCACCGTCCGGAAGATGTTCCTCCCCATCGTGGCGTACCTGGCGCTCTCCATGATCCTCCGCGGCCTGGGCATCCACCTGCTATGAGCGCGGCCCGGGGGCGCGTGCCCTCCGTTGAGCACCTCGTCGCGCGCACGCTGCTGGCCGGCGGGCTCGTGGGGATCGCCCTGATCCTCCTCGGCGGCGGGCTCTACGCGGCCCACGGAGGCTTTCATCATCACGTGCTCCACCTGAACCGGCCGCCCGGCGGCGCGCCGGCGGGCGTGTTCGTGTCCCTGCGCCAGGTGCTCGACGGGCTGAGGCGCCGGCCCATCGATCCCCTCGCCGTGACCGCGCTCGGTCTCGTGGTGCTCATGGCGACGCCGGGCCTCGCGGTCGCGCTTGCGATCCCGGCCTTCCTCGCCGCGGGCGATCGCCGGTATGCCGGGATCGCCGCGCTCGTGCTCACGATGCTGCTGGTGAGCCTGCTGGTCGCGGGCGCCGTTCACTAGTCGGCCTCGCCCGGCTGCGCCCGCCAGCGCTTCACGTCCGCCCGCCGCTTCTTGCCGGCCAGCCGCCGGCGGCGCGCGCCGGCCGAGGGCCCGGTCTTCACGCGCCGGCGCGGCGCGACGAGGGCGGCCCGGATCAGGTCGGCGACCCGGGCGCGGGCGTCCTCCAGGTTCCGCGCCTGGTTGCGCGTCACCTGGCTCGTGACCACCAGCCGTCCCTCCGCATCCAGCCGGTTCCGGGCGAGGCCGCGCAGGCGCGCGCGGGCTCCATCGGACAGGCCCTCGATCGTGGTCAGGTCCACGCGCAGGTCGATCTTGGTCGCGACCTTGTTCACGTTCTGGCCGCCCGGCCCGGAGGCCCGCACCGCGTGGACCGTCAGCGCGGAGGCCGGGACGCGCACGCCGTCGGTCACGAGGATCGGGTCGGCCATGACGCGGGCTTCGCGGGAAGGCGCGCGCTCAGCGCGGCCATGAACTCGTCGGGGCGGCTCGGGGAGAGGACCACGAAGCCGCCGCGGGTCTCGAGGAACACGAGATCGTCCGTGTTGGTGATGGCCAGGTAGTGCCAGCCGGTGCGCGGGTTCCAGCGCGGGCCGTGGGAGCCGAAGAGGCCGTTGACGCCGGCGGCCAGCAACCCGCCGATCGGGCGGGGCTGCCGGTCACACCCGAGGATGTAGTCGTAGGGGATCAGCCGGCGCAGCCAGCGGCGCTCGAGCCGCACGCCGTGCTCCTCGAGCGTGTAGCCGCTCGGGGCCAGGCCCTGGATCGCCCACAGCGCGCCCAGGAACGGCAGCGGCAGGATCAGCGCGCTCGGGTCGCCGGTGGTGGCCACCAGCGCGACGGACAGCAGGAAGGGCCCGCCGAAGCCGAGCCCGATGCCGAGCACCCCGGCGAGGAGCCGCTGCCTCCGGCCGAGGGTCGCCGGGAAGTGCACGCTACCCGGGGAAGATCTCGAGGGCGCCGAAGAAGTAGGGGATCTCGAAGGCGGCCGACTCGGGCGAGTCGGAGCCGTGAACCGCGTTGGCCTCGATCGACGCCGCGAAGTCCTTGCGAATCGTCCCCGCGTCGGCCTTGGCGGGATCGGTGGCGCCCATCAGCTCGCGCAGCCGCGCGATCGCGTTCTCGCCCTCCAGCACGATCGGCATGCACGGGCCCTGGGTCATGAAGGCGCAGAGACTGCCGTAGAACGGCCGCTCCTTGTGCACGATGTAGAAGCCGGCGGCCTGCGCGGCGCTCAGGCGGATCAGCTTGGCGGCGAGGACCTTGAGACCCGCCTTCTCGAAGCGGGCGATGATCTGCCCGGTGACGCCCTTGGCGACGGCGTCCGGCTTGATGATCGTGAGGGTGCGCTGGACGGCCATCGCGGACGGTTCCCTACCCTTTCTTGCCGACCACGCGGGCCACGGTGGCGCCCATGTCGGCGGGGCTCTTGACGGT
>JBGOVO010000025.1:0-20954 GCA_041478145.1 Methylomirabilia bacterium | reverse complement strand
GCGCAGGGTGGTGGGCGACGGCGTTCCCCTCCTGTTCCGGATCAGCGCCGACGAGCACGTGGAGGGTGGCCTCACGCTCCCGGATTCCTGCCGGATCGCGGCGTGCCTGGAGATCGCCGGCATCGATCTCATCGACGTCTCGGCCGGCATCTACGAGTCGGCCCCGTGGATCGTCCAGCCGATGGAGATGGCGCAGGGCTGCCTGGTCCCGCTCGCCCGCGAGATCCGCCGCCGCGTCGGCATCCCGGTCAGCGTGGCGGGCCGGATCAGCGACGCCAGCGTGGCCGAGCACATCCTGGAGGCCGGCGACGCCGACTTCGTCACGCTGGGGCGCGCCCTGCACGCGGATCCCGAGATGCCGCGGAAGAGCGCCGAGGCCCGCGAGGACGAGATCTGCTCGTGCGTGGCCTGCCTCAAGTGCAGCGATCTCCTGGGACAGAACGAGCCGGTGCTCTGCCTGGCCAACACGCAGACGGGGCGGGAGCGGCAGTACGCGATCCGAAGGGCGGCGCGGCCACAGCGCGTCGTGGTCGTCGGTGCCGGCCCGGCCGGCCTCGAGGCCGCCCGGGTGCTCGCCCTCCGCGGGCACTCGGTGACGGTGCTCGAGCGGGCGAGCGAGCCGGGCGGGCAGGTTCTGCTGAGCCGCCTCGTCCCCGGCCGCGAGGATCTGGCCGGGCTCGCGGCCTATCTCGCGGGGGCTGCGACCCGCGCGGGAGCCCGGATCCTCCTCGGCGTGGAGGCGACGGTGGACACCATCATCGCGCGGCAACCGGATGCGGTCGTGGTCGCCACGGGGGCCCGCCCCGGCGTCCCGTCCGTCGTCGGCATCGAGCAGAGCCCGGCCGTGGATGCGTTCACCGTCCTCGCTCGGGCGGCCGGGCCCGTGAAGCGAGCGCTCGTCATGGGCGGGGGAATGCTGGGCGTCGGGGTGGCCCACGTCCTCGCCGAGCGCGGGGGCGAGGTGATCGTCGTGGAGCCCGGCGGGGAGCTCGCGGCCGAGCTGGGAGTCAGACCGCGGTGGCAGCACGTCGCCAACCTGCGTGACCGCCGGAACGTGACGATCCTGCTCGGAGCCACGGTGGAGGAGCTCTATCCGGACGGCGCGCTGGTGCGGCGGGCGGGGGAAGACATGAAGCTCGGCGACCTCGACCTGGTGGTGCCGACGAGACCGATGGTGCCGACCTCGGAGCTCGGGGAGGCGCTCAAGGTGCTGCCCGGGGGGCCCGCGGTCTTCGACATCGGCGACTGCGTGGTGCCGCGAACCGCCTTCGAGGCGATACAGGAAGCGGCGGCCATCGGCCATCGTCTCTGACGGGCAGGCTCATTGTTCTGCTCGGCTAAGCACCGAGAGAAGCGAAGATCTCATCATGACGCTCGCCACTTCTGATACGGGAGCCGTCTGACACCTCGAATCCCCCTCACCCCGGCCCTCTCCCCAGAGGGGAGAGGGGGGAGAGAACCGAACCCTCTCCCCCCCGTGAGGAGGGGAGAGGAGGGTGAGGGGGTGCCGGGAGGCGCTAGTGGCCGCCCGTCCCGTGCGTGCCCGGGACCAGCGTCTTGAAGATGCCGGGCTGGTCGGGGCCGGCCACCTCCAGGATCCCGAGGGCGCCCTTCTCCATCGCCCGCACGATGCTGTGGTCCACCAGCAGGAACCGGCCGGGCACCTGGACCTTCATCTCCACGATGGCCGCGCCGCCCGCCGGGATCAGGGTGGTCTGCACGTTCCTGGCCGGCGCGCCGCCGCCCACCGCCCCTTCCGGGTAGACGGTGTCGAAGATCTCGCCGATCACGTGGAAGGAGGAGATCAGGTTCGGCCCGCCGTTGCCCACGAAGAGCCGCACCGTCTCGCCGACGGTGGCCTTGACGGCGCCGTCACCCAGCAGCGCGCCCATCTTGCCGTTGAACACCACGTACTCGGGCTGCTCGCGCGTCAGCTTGGCGGGGTCGATCACCTGGAGCCCGGGCGCCAGCGTCTTGCCCTTGGTGTAGAACTCGCCCTGCATGACGTAGTACTCGCGGTCCACGCGGGGCAGGCCCTTCTCGGGCTCCACGAAGATGAGCCCGTACATGCCGTTGGTGATGTGCTCGGGCACGCTCGGCGTCGCGCAGTGGTAGACGTACAGTCCCGGATTCAGCGCCTTGAACTCGAACGCGCCTTCCTGGCCCGGCCCGAGCTGCGTCACCGCCGCGCCGCCCCCCGGTCCGTTCACGGCGTGCAGATCGATGGAGTGCGGGTGCATGCTCTTCTCGCCGTTCTTGAGCCGGATCTGCACCACGTCGCCGACGCGCACCCGGACGAAGGGCCCCGGCACGGTGCCGCCGAACGTCCAGAAGACGTACTGCACGCCGTCGGCCAGTGTGCCCTTCACCTCGGTGGTCTCGAGATCGACGATCACCTTCGCGTTGCCCGGCCGATCCACCGGTGGCGGAACGAGAGGAGCCGAGGTCAGGATCGCCTTCACCTCCGGCAGCGCCGCCGGCTCGGTCACCTTGGCGCGCGCCTGACTCTGCCAGAACATCACGCCTCCGATCAGCAGCCCGGCCATCGCCAGCGCCGCCACGACTAGCATTCCCCGTCTCATCGCTTCGCCCTCCTTGGTGGTGTGTTTGCTCTACGCGTCGAGAGATCTGCAAGGCCAGTGCCGGAAGGCCCGTCTCTCGCAACGTCCCGCGTTGTCACCAGGATGCCGCGAACGGCCGCGGGCGAGGTATGACGCCGGTCATAGGGCGATTGGCGGAGACGCGGGGCAGCAGCGCCTCACCCTGGGGCGTCACCACCACGCCGCGCGTGCGGGCTAGGGGTCCAGGCTGATGCGGTCGGACGTCCAGGGCGGCTCGAACGTGATGGCCACTTCGACATCTTCCACGCCGGGGATCTTCCCGACCGCCTGCCGCACCCACTCGGCCATGGAGTCATGGAGCGGGCAGCCCTGAGTCGTCAGGGTCATGGTGATCCGGACTCGGCCGGCGGCGACCTCCACGTCGTAGATCAAGCCCAGGTCCACGACGGACATCCCGAGCTCGGGGTCGAAGACGTCCCGGAGCGCCTGCGTGATCTGCTCGCGGCCGATGGTCATGCGTGTGCCTCCACGGGGAGCCGCCACCGCGAGCGCAGGTGACCGAGGATCCGGGCGAGTACCGCCGCGAAGGCCAGGGCGCCCAGCGTCAGCACGCTACCCGCGACGCGGATCCAGGCATCATCGCCCACCAGCACCGTCGCGGCCAGCAGCGCGACGCCGCCGGTGAGGAGCGCGTAGGCCAGCCCTTCCGCGCGCGGCCAGGAGAGCTGCGCCAGGGTGGGCACCGGCTCCCGGCCGGCTCGCGGGCTGTACACCCGGTACCAGACCAGGAACGGCACGATCTTCAGCATCATCCCGACGATGGTGAGCGAGATCCACCCGCCGAGGACGACGACGGCATAGGCGAGCGCCACGCGCGGTCCCGAAAGGCGGTCCGCCGCCAGCCCCGCTCCGAGCACGGCGGCCGGGACGAGAAACGCGGTCGCGGTGAGGGCGAAGCGGAGCCCCCAGTCCAGCCTCGGCCGCTTCCGCCCGCGCGCCATCGCGAGCACCCAGGTCGCGTGGCCGGCGGTCGCCGCGGCCACGGCCAGTGTCCCGAGGCCCAGCAGGCCGGGCACGCCGACCAGCCCCAGCACCACCGACGGCACGCCAAGGGTCAGGCCCCAGACCTGAAGGAGCGCAGCCCCGCTGCGCGGCTCGGGCGCCAGGAGAAACATCGGGTACACGCGCGCGCTCACGCCGAAGATCATCGGCGTCACCCAGCCCAGCAGCGCGAGCTGCACGTGGGCGTGCAGGGTGGGGAAGAACTCGCCCGGGAGGAAGATCCACAGGTGGTTGAGCGCCAGGACGAGGCCGAAGAGCGTGGTGAGCGCGAGTCCGGCGTAGGCCAGCACGACCAGTCGCGCGGTGAGCGTCCACTGGGTGAGGCCCCGAAGACTCAGACCCACGTTGAGGAGATGCAGGGCAATGCCGACGGCGAGCAGGCCCGCCGCCATCGCCAGCCCGGGCCACGTGCCGAGGGCGAAGTGGGCGATCATGCCCGTGATGGCGACGGCGAGGACGGCGAGCTGCCAGCGGGCGAGCCGCTCGCTCCAGATCGGGCGCTGGAGCACGATGGGGATGAGCTGGTAGCTGGCTCCCATGATCGCCACCGTGACCCAGCCGAGGGTCACCGTGTGGGTGAGGGCCAGAAGCCGCGCGTGATAGTAATGTCCGGCCAGCTCCGGCGCGAGCCACACCACGCCCGCCGCGGCCAGGACGAACGCCACCGCGGCGCATACCAGGTAGCTGAGCGGTACCAGCGGTGATGGAGCGCCGCTCCCGGGTCGTGGACGCGGCGGCACGGTCAGGCAGCTCCCCTCCGGATGAGGATGCGGACCAGCCCCGGCTCCGACTCGTCGGTCTCGTGGACGAAGCCGCGCTCGTCGAGCTGGGGGTAGAGAAGCATCGGCCGCCGATCGTGACGCACCTCCAGCTCGGCGCCGGGGCCGAGCCGGTCGATCTCCTCGAGGACCCGCACCATCGGCTGCGGCGGCTCGAGGCCTCGGACGTCGAGGACCGTGCGGCACCCGGCGGCGCCCGGCGGCGTCACCGCCGCGCTCACGAGTGGCCCGCGGTGACGGAAGAACCACACCGACCAGTCATCGGACGCGCGGCGCTCGGTCCGGTGGGCGAACCCGCGCTTGCCGAGGACGTCGTAGAGCGGGATGGGCTCGAAGGGAGCGCGCAGCACCAGCACCTGATCGCCTCCGAGCGCCTTGACCGCCGCCATGATGCGGGCGAACGGCTCCTGGCCCCGGCGGATGTCCTCACGCACATCGAGGTGCACCTGCCGGGCCTCCGACACGTCGGCGAGCGCGGAAGGGGCCCCGCGTGTCTCGTTGAGCGCCGCGAGGAGCGGCGCGAGCGGCACACCCGCCGACGCGGCCGCCTCGCTCAGGGTGAGCTGGGCGCCACAGCAGTGGTTGATCCCCATCGCCTTCATGACCTCGAACGCCCCGGCATGCTGACGGGCGACATCGCCGACGGTCTGCTCGGCACGGACGACGTCCTGCACTCCGGGAGCCACGGACGAATCGTGACCGCAGCCGCTGCCCGTATACGTCATGGTGTTCCTCCTCGGCTCCGAGGGTACCGCTGGGGCGGGAGGCTCCCTATGACCGGCGTCATAGCGGGTGAAGCGAGGCACAAGCGCGGGGTGGACGGCTCCTCAGCGCGCGGAGGGCGCGGCCGGCGGTGACACCCTATTGGGCCTCGCCGTCGGCCAGCCGGCTCAATCTCTCCCGATCCGTGAGCACGAGGCGCCCGCCGTCATCGGCCAGCAGACCGTTCTTGAGCCACCGGCTGAAGATCCGGATGGTCGTCTCGACCGTGGTGCCGGTCATGTCGGCGAGGCTCTGCCGCGTCAGGTGGAACGGCAGCGTCACGCCCTCTCGGCCCCGCGCGCCCTCCCGCTCGGCCAGCCGGATGAGCGCCGCGGCGAGGCGTGTCTCGACGGGATCCACGGCCAGTGACGTCACCGAGTCGTGCGCCGACCGGAGTCGGCGGCCGATCATGAGCGCCATCTCCTTGACGAACGCGGGGTGCCGCTCGGCAAGCGCGATCACCGGCTCGGCCGGAATCTTGAGGACGACGGTGGGCTCGGTGGCCTGGGCCGCCGCCGGGTAGGGGCGCTTCTCGATCACGGCCACGCCGCCGAAGACCTCGCCCGCCCCCAGCAGCTCCAGGACCACGTCCTTGCCGGTCTTCGAGTGCCGGACGATCTTCACGTGGCCCGACCGGACCAGGTAGAACCAGCCCGCCGGATCGCCCTCCATGAAGATGTAGGCGCGGGCGGGATGGGCTTCCTCTACCGCCGCGGCGGCCAGCCCCTCGATCTCGCGGGCGGGCAGCCCGGTGAAGACGGCGTTCTGGCGCAGGAAGGCGGCGACGTCCTTCGCGGACATCGGCGGCAGGATAGCACGGTCTCAGACGCCGCCCGGCGCGTCGAGCGGGAGCGTCAGGGTGAAGGTCGTCCCCCTGCCCACCTCGGAACGGACGGAGAGGGTGCCGTGATGATCGTGGACGATGCCGTGGCTGATCGACAGGCCGAGCCCGGTGCCGTCCGGCTTCGTGGTGAAGAACGGGTCGAAGATCTTCGGCAGGATCTCGGGGGCGATGCCGGCGCCGGTATCCCGGACCACGAGGCGGACCGATCGGCTCGCGACGAGATGAGTGCTCTCGATGGTGATCTCGCCTCCCGCGGGCATCGCGCCGCGGGCGTTCGTCAGCAGGTTCAGCAGCACCTGCCCGATGGCGATGGAGTCGGCCACGATGGAGGGCAGGTGCTCGTCCAGCTTCATGGTCACGCGGACGTGGGCGCGGCTCATGTCCTTCTGGACGAGCTGGAGGATCTCCTCCGTCACGCGGTTCAGGTTCACCGGCCCTCGAATTCCGGAGGACTGGCGGGCGAAGGAGAGGAGTCCCTGGGTGATGGCCGCCACGCGGTGGGCGTGCCGGAGGATGACCTCGAGGTCCTTCCGCGTCTCGGCCGCTAGCTCGCCAGCCTCCGCCTCGAGCAGCATCACCTCCACCCGGGAGCTGATGATGCCGATGGGGTTGTTGATCTCGTGGGCGATCCCGGCGGAGAGCGTGCCCAGCGCAGCCAGCTTGTCGGCCTGCCGGGCCGCGCGCTGGAAGGCCACGCGCTCGCTGATATCGGTGATGAACGCGATCGCGCCGGTCCCCTCCTCCGTCTGCACGTAGCTCAGGCTGACTTCCACCGGGAACTCGGTGCCGTCCTTCTTGAGACCGGCCAGGTCGAACCCCTGTCCCATCGAGCGAACCCGGGGGGCCGCCATGTAGGCGGCCCGGTGCCCGACGTGGCGCTCGCGGAGGCGGGTCGGGATCAGGAGCTCGACCGGCTGGCCGATCAGCTCGGCCCGGGGATAGCCGAAGAGCGTCTCCGTCCTGGCGTTGACCAGCACGATACGCCCCGCCGCATCGGTGGCCACGATGCTCTCGGAGGCGGACTCGAGAAAAGCCCGCGAGAAGGCTTCGCTGCGACGGAGCGCGTCCTCCGCCCGCAGCTCGCCGGCTCGCCGCCGCGTCTCCCAGATCAAGACCGCGAGGATGAGGAAGCTCGCGGCCGCCAGCGTGGCCAGCGCGAGAAAGACGTGGCGCGCGCTCACCGCGATGGCGAGCAGGAGCGCGGCGGCCAGTGAGAAGGCGAGGGCCGTCCGCCAGTGGATGAGCCAGGAGACGGTGCGGGCCCGGAAGGTGGGGGTCATGCGAGTGAATTCTGGGCCAAGAGCTGGAGCCCTTCAAGTCCTCTACGCGCTGGGGCGCCGCCGCCACATGGGGGCGCCGGCGCCTCGGGAGCTCCCGCGCACGCATCCGGTAACCCGTTGAATCGGTGGGCGTTCCCGCTGGCACCCCGGTTGCAATTCTTGGCCGTCATGTTCTACCGTGTCGTCGTGCCGACGGACTTCTCGACCTGCTCCGAGGAAGCGTGGAGCCTCGCCCGGCGCGTGGCCGCGAAGGCCGGCGGCGAGCTGATCCTGACTCACGTGCTGACGGAGACGCCGCTGTACGCGGAGGGGCCGTTCAGCATGCGGGCCGTCCGGCAGGTCTACGAGGCGGCGCGGAAGTGGGCGGAGGGAGCGCTCGAGGACTGGGTGGCCAAGGCCCGCGCCGAGGGACTGTCGGCGCGGGGCGCCCTCCGCACCGGGGTGCCCTACGCGGAGATCGTGGCGCTGGCCACGGCTGAGCGCGCGGATCTCATCGTGATCGGCACGCACGGACGGGGTGGGGTCAACCGCGCGCTGCTCGGCAGCGTGGCCGATCGCGTGGTGCGGCTCGCGCCGTGCCCGGTGCTCACCGTTCGCGAGCCGAGCGCGTGAGCCCTCGCTCGCTCGCTCCCTTCCTCGCTCCCGCCAGCGTCGCGGTGATCGGTGCCTCGCGGAGCCCGCTCAAGGTCGGCGGCAGCGTCGTGGCCAATCTTCGCTCGGCCGGCTTCGCCGGACGCGTCATCCCGGTCAACTCCCGCGCGGACACGGTACAGGGCCTGCCCGCCGTCCCGAGCTTGCTCGACGTCACGGGCGCGGTGGACCTGGCCGTGATCACGGTGCCCGCCGCCGACGTGCTCGCCGCGCTCAAGCAATGCGTGGCCAAGGGGGTCGGGGGCGCGGTCGTGATCTCGGCGGGCTTCCGGGAATCCGCCGGGGAGGGGGTTCGGCGCGAGGCCGAGCTGCGTGAGTGGCTGCGCGATCAGCCGATCCGCGTGCTCGGACCCAATTGCCTCGGCTGGATCCGGCCCACGCGCCGGCTCAACCTGACGTTCGCGCCCGGCATGCCCGATCCCGGCGGGATCGCGTTCATCTCCCACTCCGGCGCGCTCGCGGTGGCGATCCTCGACTGGGCGCGCGACCGCCGCGTGGGCTTCTCGCTCTTCGCGTCCCTCGGCAACCAGGCCGATCTCAACGAGAGCGACCTGCTCGAGGCGGTGGCCGCCGATCCGGAGACCCGCGTCATCGCGTGCTACCTCGAAGGTGTCGCCGACGGCCCGCGCTTTCTCGAGGCCCTCCGCGGCGCCGCCGCGCTCAAGCCGGTGGTGCTGCTCAAGGCGGGCCGCTCTCCGGAGGGGGCCCGGGCCGTATCCTCGCACACCGGGGCGCTGGCCGGGTCGGACCGGGCCTTCGACGCGGTGGTGAGGCAGGCGGGCGCCCTGCGTGTCGACACCGTCGAGGAGCTGTTCGACCTCGCTCGCGGGCTCGCGACCCAGCCCCTGCCGCGCGGGCGCCGGCTGGTGGTGGTCACCAACGGCGGCGGGCTCGGCATCGTCTCGGCGGACGCGGCGCGGGCCGCCGGGCTGCGGATGGAGCCGCTCAGCGAGCCGGTTCGCCGCCGGCTGGCCGAGGGGCTGCCGGCCACCGCCAGTCCCGGCAACCCGGTGGACCTGGTGGGCGACGCCGACGCGCGCCGCTACAGCCACGCGCTCGACAGCCTCGGCCCCGACAGCGCCGATGCGCTGCTCGTGCTCCTCACCCCGCAGGCCGCCACCGACGCCGCCGGGGTGGCCCGCACCATCGCGGGTGCGACGCGCGGCTGGCCCATTCCGGTCGTGGCGGCCTTCGTGGGCGGCGCGCGCGTCGCGCCCGGCGTGCGGGCGCTCGAGGAAGTAGGCATCCCGTGCTACGCGTTTCCGGAGCCGGCCGTGAGAACGCTGGCCGGGATGGCGCGGCTCGCGGAGCGACGGGGCCGGGTCGCGGGCCCGCCCGCGGCTCCGGTGGATCTCGCCGCCGCGCGCACGTGGCGGGCCGGGCTCGGGTCCGGTGACGAGCGTCAGCTCGGCATGCCGGCGCTCGCCCCGCTGCTCACCGCGTACGGCATCCGTTGCGTGGCGGGTCGCGTGGCGCGGAACGCGGAGGACGCCGCCGCCGCGGCCGAGAGCATCCGCTTTCCGGTGGCGCTCAAGATCGTCTCGCCCGACATCACGCACAAGACGGAGGCGGGCGGGGTGGTCCTGGGACTTCGGGATGCGAGGGCGGTGCGGGAGGCGGCGGCCCGCGTCCTCGCTCGGGTGGCGGTGACCCGGCCCACCGCGGTGATCCACGGCATCCTCGTCGAGCCGATGGCGCCGGCCGGGAAGGAGATCCTGGTGGGCGGCGTGCGCGACGCCCAGTTCGGCCCGCTGGTCATGGTGGGCTTCGGCGGCATCTACGTCGAGATCTTCGCGGACACCGCGGCGCGACTCGCGCCCGTGTCGCCCGACGACGCGCTCGTGATGCTCGACGAGCTCAAGGTGGCGCCGCTCCTGCGCGGGGTGCGCGGCGAGCCCCCGGTGGATCGCGCCGCGGTCGCCGCGATCATCAGCCGCTTCGCGCAGCTCCTGGTGGATCTCCCCGAGATCGAGGAGATCGAGATCAATCCCTTGATGGCGGGTCCCGACGGCGCGGTGGCGGTGGACGCGCGGGCGCGGCTCGGCCGGTAGGAGGATTCGATGGGTGTCCGGAGGAGTCAGGTCAAGAACAAGAAGTCGGCGAGCCGGGGGGCGGCGGCCGCGGTCAAGCGGGAAGAGAGCCTGCGCAAGGTCGCGAGGGACACGGCCAAGCGTCGAACGCAGGGGATGAGATAGGCGCCCGATGGCGTCTCGCGGAGGTCTTCGTCGTGTCGTGGTGGGCCTCGATGGGTCCGCGCACGCCCGCCGGGCGGTCGCATTCCTGTCGCGGCTCACGCCTCCGCGCGCCGGCCGCGTGCTGTGCGTGCGCGTGGTCGAGCCGGTGCGGATGCCGTCGGCACCGCTCTTGCCCGCCTCCATGCGCGCCCAGCTCGCGGGGCAGGCGGCCGCGCTCGGTCGAAGCCGGATGGCGGTGGCCCAGCGCCAGGTCGATGCCGCGGCCGCCAAGCTCGAGAAGTCGGGCTGGCGCGCGCGGGGGCTGGTCCGGAGCGGCGTGCCGCTCGCCCAGTTGCTGGCCACCGTGCGCGGGGCGAGGGCGGACCTCCTCGTGCTGGGCGCGCGGGGCGCCGGCGCGGTGACCCATTTTCTCCTGGGGAGCGTCGCCGAAGCCGCGCTCAAGCACGCGCCCGTCGAGGTCCTGATCGTCAAGTGAAATGGGAGGAGAGCCATGCGATTCACCGAGATCCTGTTTCCGACGGACTTCTCGCCGGCCTCCGACGCGGCGGGGCGCATCGCGCGGGAGATGGCCGTGCAGGCGGGCGCGCGTCTTCACGTGGTCCACGTGGTTCCACCGGTCACCGATCCGTCCCTGCCCGCCGAGAATCTCACGCGGGTCGCCAAGAGCCTGGGCGAGGGGCTCACCGTGGAGACCGCGGTGCTGAGCGGCTGGGCGGGGCGGAACATCGTCGACTATGCGCGTGACAAGCGCATCGACCTGATCGTGCTGGGCACCCACGGGCGCACCGGGATCAGCCACGCGATCCTGGGCAGCGTGGCCGAGACGGTGGTGCGGCTCGCGTCCTGTCCGGTGCTGACGGTGCCCGCGGCGCTCCTCGCCCGGGCGGGTGCCGCCGCGGCGCCGCCGCCGGTGGTCGCCGCCGCCCCGCGGCCGTGTCTGGTGTGCAGCCGCACGAGCGACGAGCTGATCTGCGAGGGCTGTCGGGCGCGGATCCGGGCGGAAGCGCTCGAGCAGAAGCGGGAGGCCGAGCGGCCCGGCCGCCGGGGGTCGCCGGTATGACGCCCCCCGAGGAGCATCGTCCCGAGGAGAGCGAGCATCCCCGGGGGGCGCTGCTGTTCATCCTGGTCTACCTGCTGGTGACCGCGATCTTCTGGGTCAACACCTACCTGCGGCTCTGGATGAGGAACTGATCCATGAAACGCGGCACGACGGTCTATCTCTACGAGCTGGCCTGGATCCTTCCGAGCATCGCGCTCCCCGTGGGTATGCTGGCCGCTCTGCTCGTGACCGCCTTCGGCGCCGGCATCCACGTGCCGAGCATCGCGGGCCGGGTGGATCCGACGAAGGTGGCCGAGACCCCGCCCTTCGACAAGCCGGGGGTGGTGCAGACCGGGCCGCTCCGCTACGAGGTGCGGCTGGTCGGCCAGATCTGGTCCTTCACCCCGAACGAGATTCGCGTGCCGGTCGGCTCCACCGTGACGTTCGTGGCGACCAGCCGCGACGTCATCCACGGCCTCTTCATCCCGGGCGCCAACGTCAACGTGATGCTGATCCCGGGTCAGATCGCGCGGGTCACCGCCCGCTTCAACCGCGAGGGAGAGTTCTTCATGGCCTGTCACGAGTACTGCGGGATCGCGCATCACACGATGGGCGGCCGGGTCATCGTGGAGCCCCGGTCATGACGCCGGAGACGGCCGCCGCGCCCGAGAAGACCCTCACCGGCGCTCACCTGCTGGTCGCGCACGTGGCCCTGCTGGGCGGCATCGTCACCGGCCTGCTCCAGGGCCTCGAGCACGCGGGCGTCGAGTTCCCGGCGAGCCAGTACTTCCTGCAGTCCTACTACCACAGCGTGAGCATGCACGGGGTGCTCAACGTGCTCGTGTGGACCACGTTCTTCATCTGTGGCTTCCTGCCCTTCATCAGCGCGCGGGCCTACGCGATGCCGCTGGCGAGCCCGCGGCTCGGCTGGCTCACCTTCTGGGTGATGCTGGTCGGGCTGGTGATGGCGGCCATCCCGCTCGCGGGCAACGCCGCGACGGTGATGTTCACCTTCTACGCCCCGCTCAAGGCGCACTGGGCCTTCTACGTCGGGCTGACCCTGGTCGTGGTCGGCACCTGGCTCGTCACGGTGCGGCTCGCCCTGAGCCAGCGCGCCTGGCGGGCCCGGCATCCCGGCGAGCGCACCCCGCTCGCCGCCTTCATGTCGCTCGTGACCATGACGATGTGGACGCTCGCCTCGGTGGGGCTCGCCGCCGAGATGCTCCTGATGCTGATCCCGTGGTCGCTGGGCCTCGTGGCGGGGACGGATCCGCTGCTCAGCCGCACGCTCTTCTGGCTCACCGGCCATCCGATCGTCTACTTCTGGCTGCTGCCCGCCTACATCTCCTGGTACACCCTGGCGCCGCGCCAGGCCGGGGGCCGGCTCTTCAGCGACCCGATGGCGCGGGGCT
This sequence comes from Methylomirabilia bacterium, assembly GCA_041478145.1. Lineage (GTDB taxonomy): Bacteria > Methylomirabilota > Methylomirabilia > Rokubacteriales > CSP1-6 > CAMLFJ01. Next base: position 8,369 of record JBGOVO010000025.1, on the reverse strand, counting down.
CGTTCCTGCTCTTCCTGCTCCTTTCCGCGCCGCTGGGGCTGCACCATCAGGTGACCGATCCGGGCATCCACGAGGGCTGGAAGCTCTTCCAGGCCTTCCTCACCTTCGCGGTCTTCTTCCCGAGCCTCCTCACGTTCTTCAACGTGGTGGCGTCGCTGGAGAATGCGGGGCGCGCCCGGGGCGGCACCGGATGGGTCGGCTGGTTCTTCCGGCTTCCGTGGGGAGAGCCGTCGCTCGCGGCCCAGCTCCTCGCGATGCTGATGTTCTGCGCGGGCGGCATCGGCGGGCTCATCAACGCCTCCTACAACATGAACCTGGTCGTCCACAACACCGCCTACGTGGTGGGGCACTTCCACACCACGGTCGGCACCGCGGTCACGCTCACCTACATGGGCATCAGCTACTGGCTCGTGCCGTACGTCACCGGGCGCGCGCTCTGGAGCCGGTGGATGGCCCTCGCGCAGTGCTGGCTGTGGTTCGTCGGGATGCTGATCTTCTCGATCGCGCTCCACCAGCTCGGGCTGATGGGGATGCCGCGCCGGACCATGATCAGCCAGGCCGCGTACTTCCAGCCCGAGTGGCGGGCGCTGCTCCCGTGGGTGGGCGTGGGCGGCACCCTGCTGTTCATCAGCGGCGTGCTCTATCTCCTGAACCTGGTGCTGACCGCGACCGTCTCGCGCGCGCCCGCGCCCGCCGCGCCCGAGTTCGCGGAGGCGGTGGCCCCGGCCGCGGAGGGGCCCGCCATCCTGAATCGCCTGCGCCCCTGGGTGGTCATGGCGGTGCTCCTCATCGTCGTCGCCTACGGGCCGACCCTGGCGCGGCTCGTCGCTACCAGCCGCTTCGACGCGCCGGGGTTCCGGGTCTGGTAGCGCGCTGAGCTGCGGCCGCTCGGCCGCGGCGGGTCGTGGTTGACGGCCGCGCGCGGGAAACGCTATCCTCGGTCACTTTTCCGCATTGAGGAGGCGTGAGCGCGATGCCGGGCACGGTGGGATTCGTCGGTCTCGGGGCGATGGGCGGTCCGATGGCGTTGAACCTGGTCAAGCACGGGTTCTCCCTGGTGGTGCACGACGTCGATCCCGCGAAGGCCGAGCTCTGGCGCACGCGCGGCGCGACGGTGGCGGACTCCGCGGCGGCCGTCGCGGCCGCCGTCGATCGCACGATCTGCATGGTCGAGACCACCGCGCAGGCCGAGGCGGTCATCGCGGGCGAGCAGGGCATCATCCGCACCGCGCGTCCCGGGCACGTGGTGGCCTGCATGAGCACCATCGACCCGTTCGCGGTGCGCCGTCTCGCCGAGCCGCTCGCGGCCCGGCGCGTCGGCCTGCTCGACGCGCCGGTGAGCGGGGGCACGGAGCGGGCGGCATCGGGCGAGCTGTCGATCATCGTCGGCGGCGCGCCGGAGACGGTGGCCGCCTGCCAGGATCTCTTCCGCGCGATGGGGAGCCACGTGTTCCACGTGGGCGGGCTCGGGCAGGGACTCGCCATGAAGCTCGTCAACAACATGCTGGTCCAGGTCAACACGGTCGCGGTCGCCGAGGCGCTCGTGCTCGGGGTGAAGGCGGGGCTCGACCCGCAGCTGATCTACGACGTGGTGCGGGTCAGCACCGGCACCAGCTTCGCCTTCGAGACGCGGGTGCCCCGCATCTTGAAGCGAGATTTCTCGCCGGGCGGGACGGTGGACATCTCGTTCAAGGACCAGGAGCTGGAGACCGCGTTCGCCAAGCAGCTCGGCGTGCCAGTGCTCCTGGCCAACGTGACCCAGCAGGTCTACCAGATGGCGCGGGCGGCCGGCTTCAACAAGGAGGACGGCTCCGCCGTCGTCAAGGTGCTCGAGCGGCTCGCCGCCGTCCGCGTCGCGGGCGGGGAGTAGGCCGATGGCCACCTACGTGCTCGTCCACGGGGCGTATCAGGGGGGCTGGATCTGGAAGCCGGTGGCCGAGCGCCTGCGGGCCGCCGGCCATCTCGTCCACGCGCCGACGCTCGACGGCTGCGCGGAGCGGCACGATCAGCTACGGGCCGGGATCACGGTGACCACCCACGCCGGCGAGGTGGCCGGCTTCCTCTTCTACGAGGATCTCCACGACGTCGTGCTCGTGGGCACCAGCTCGGGCGGCATGGTCATCTGCAAGGTGGCGGAGCTGGCGGGCGAGCGGCTCGCGCGCCTCGTCTTCGTGGATGCGCTGGCGCTGCTGCCCGGCGAGCGCGTCGCCGACATCGTGAGCCGCCCCGCCGGCCTCGTGACCGCGCTGACCACCGCCCCGACGCGGGCGGACGCGGAGGGGCGCATGTTCGCCGACCTCGAGCCGGCCACCCGCGCGTGGGCGCTCGCGCGCTACACGCCCCACCCGATCGCGGCGCTCGAGGCCCCCATGGAGCTGGCGAACTTCTGGGAGCGGGCGTGGACCGCGAGCGTGATCCGGTGCCGGCGCGCCCGCAATCCTCCCGAGTCGCACCAGCGCCGCACCGCCGAGCGCCTGAAGGCCCGCTACGCGGAGCTGGACACCGGCCACTATCCGATGCTGAGCCAGCCCGACGAGCTGGTCGCTCTGCTCACCTGAGCGCGGTCGCTCGTGAGGCCGCGATGAGGGAGCCGCTGCCCGAGATCCTGCCCGCCGATCCGCTGCCGCTCGTCGCGCGCTGGCTCGAGGAGGCGGCGCCGGTGATGAAGAACGCGACCGCGATGGCGCTCGCCACCGTGGCCGCCGACCGTCGCCCAACGGTTCGAATGGTCATCTGCCGTGGGTTCGACGCCGTCGAGGGCTGGCTCGTCTTCTATACCGATCGCGAGAGCGCCAAGGGGCAGGCGCTCGAGCGCGATCCGCGGGCCGCGGTGGTGTTCCACTGGGACGTGCTCGAGCGGCAGGTCCGCGTGGAGGGGCCGGTCACGCACGCGCCGGAGGCGGACTCGGATCGCTACTGGAACACGCGGCCGCTGGAGGCGCGGGTGGCGGCGGCGGCCAGCGACCAGAGCCGGCCCATCGCCTCGCGCGCCGCGTTCCTCGCGAAGATCGAGGCGACGAAGCGCGCGCACGGCGCGGACGTGCCCCGGCCCCCGCACTGGGGCGGCTATCGGGTGTGGGCGGAGCGGGTGGAGCTGTGGGTGGGGCAGCCCGGGCGCGTCCACGACCGCGCGGTCTGGACGCGCGCCCTCCAGCCCGCCGAGGCCGGATTCACCGGCGGCGCGTGGCGGGGGACGCGGCTACAGCCCTGACCGCGGCCTGCGATCAGGCCGACGCGGTGCGCGGCGGCAGCGTCGAGGCGCACCAGAGGGCGAGGCCGAGCGGCATCATCGGCACGGCCGTGACGCCGGCCACCGCGAGGACGAAGACGATCACCGCGAGGATGCGCAGGGCGAAGCTCATGCGGCACCTCCTGGGGGGTCGGGCGACGTCAGGTGGCGGATGCGATCTTCGGCTTCGGTGATCGGCGAGCCGCCGTGCATCATGGCCCGGGCGAACTCGAGCATCGGATAGCCGTTCCGCGCCTCGTCCTGGAATCGCCGGGCGAAGCCGCCGCTCTTGATGTCCTCGAGGATGTGGCGGAAGCGGTTCGCCATTTCTTCGCGGTCCATCTCGAGCGAGCGCGTGAGGCCGCCGAACACCGCGGTCGGGCCGTGGTCCTCGGAGGCGCGGAAGAAGCCGGTCTCCCGGAAGGACTGGAACACCGCCTCCATCTCGCCCGACATATACATCTCCAGCACCAGCGCCTCGGCGGGCACGCCCGCGTCGCGCGCGACCTCGAAGGCCATCATGATGGACATGCCGAGCACCGCGCCGACGGTCTGCTCGACGAAGAGGTCGAGGGTCGCTTCCACCTTGGCGGTCATCTGCACGGCGCCCGCCCGCAGCACCCCCAGCCCATCGGCGAGCCCGAGCATGCGCTGCTGGGCGCGTCCGCTGCGGTCGGCCTCCACGCCCACGCAGGCCCAGAAGCCGTGGCCCTCGAGATAGCGGGCCCGCGCGGTGCTGCCCGCCATGCGCGGCGCCACCAGCAGCACGTCGATCGAGGCGGGCGGGTGAATGAGGCCGAAGGCCAGGCTGTAGCCCGAGCCGAACGCGATCGCGCTGCCCGGCCGCAGGGCGGGCGCGACGTCGGAGGCGAAGAGGGTGGGGATCACCTCGTCGGGCAAGAGCACGTACACCACGTCGTCGGCGGCGGCCGCGGCGATGGAGACCACCTCGAAGCCTTCGGTCCGCGCCTGCTCGGCGTACTCGTCCGCGCGGTTGCCGATGCGGACCTTGGCGCCGGAATCCCGCAGGTTGAGCGCGGCGGTGCGGCCGAGGTGCCCGTAGCCGAGGACGGCCACCGATTCGCCCGCGAGTGCGCCGGGCGGCGCATCCGCGGCACGAAAGACCTTGACCTGTGTCGCTCCCGGATCGGTCATTGAGAGATCCTATACTAAATCGTAGGAGTCCGCTGCGAGTTCCCGACGCGCAACGGGAGGGCATTGTAGCATCGATGCGCCATGACGAGCGGGTCCCGAGCGGTCACGTGCTGTGTGGCGGGCGGCGGGCCCGCCGGCATGATGCTGGGGCTCTTGCTGGCGCGGGCCGGCGTGTCCGTCCTGGTTCTGGAGAAGCACGCCGACTTCCTCCGCGACTTCCGGGGCGACACCATCCACCCCTCCACGCTCGAGCTCATGCACGAGCTGGGCCTGCTGGAGCAATTCCTGAGCCTGCCACACCAGGAAGTGCGGCGCCTGGTCGCCCAGTTCGGCGATCTCGCCGTGCCCATCGCCGATTTCACGCACCTGCCGACCCGGTGCCGGTTCATCGCGATGATGCCGCAGTGGGACTTTCTCGACTTCCTCGCGCGGCAGGCGGCGCGCTATCCCGCCTTCCAGCTCGAGATGCGGGCGGAGGCCACCGGGCTAATCGAGGAGGCGGGGCGGGTGGCCGGGCTCCGGGCCACCACGCCGGCGGGGCCGCTCGAGATCCGGGCCGACCTGGTGGTCGCCGCCGACGGGCGCGGCTCCGTGCTCCGCGAGCGCGCCGGGCTGCACGTGGAAGATCTGGGCGCGCCCATGGACGTGTTCTGGTTCCGGCTCTCGCGGCGGCCGGAGGATCCCGAGGCCACCATGGGGCGGTTCGACATCGGGCGGATCTTCGTGCTCATCAACCGGGGCGGGCACTGGCAGTGCGGCTACGTGATCCCGAAGGGCTCGGCCGAGGAGATCCACCGGCGCGGGCTCGATGCCTTTCGGGGCTCGGTGGCCGCGCTCCTGCCGTTTGCGGGCGATCGGGTCGCGGAGATCCGCGACTGGGAGGACGTGAAGCTGCTCACCGTCAAGGTGGACCGGCTCCGGCAGTGGTACCGGCCCGGCCTGGTGTGCATCGGCGATGCCGCGCACGCGATGTCGCCGGTCGGCGGCGTCGGCATCAACCTGGCGATCCAGGACGCGGTGGCCGCCGCCAATCGGCTCTGGCGGCCGCTTCGCGAGCGACGGCTCACCACCGATCACCTCCGTCAGGTGCAGCGACGCCGCGAATGGCCCACCCGGATCACCCAGGGGCTGCAGATCGGGGTGCAGCGGCGCATCATCACGCCCGCCCTGCGCGGCGGCGGGGGCCGGCTCGCGCCCCCGCTCTTCGTCCGCCTGCTCGCCCGCTACGCGTTCCTCCGCCGGCTGCCGGCGCGGTTCGTGGGAGTGGGCGTCCGCGCCGAGCATGTCGAGACGCCCGCGGTCACCGCGTCCGGGCGCTAGGCCGGGTCAGCGGGGCACCCCGGGCGCTTGCACGCAGGAGTAGTACGCCAGGTAGGGATCGCGCACCCCGTAGAAGTTGGAGGCCTGGCCGTACCCGTTGCGGGAGGCGTCCACCGCCTTCACCGCCGCCTCGTACAGCCGGACCAGCTCGGGGGTGACCTGCCGCCGGCAGACCTGCGCGAGCGCGCGCTGGTAGGCCTGCACCGCGTCCTCGGCCTCGGCCGCCGGCGCCGACGCCGCGAGCAGAGCCGCCGCCACACTCAACACCGCGATCCGCCGCATGAGGAGTCCTCCCCTCGACAGCCTCTCGCCGAACCGCGGGCCGGTCAAGCCCCCGGCGGCGCGAGCGGCTGGGACTCGAGGAGGGGAATCCCGGCGTCACCGGGCCCTCCGCGATCTGAGGGTCAGGTCTCGAGCACCCACTGCACGATCGTGCGGAGATCCTTCACCGTGAAGGGCTTGGTCAGCACGGGATCGCCGGTCTGGGCCAGGAACGGCACGTAGTCCTCCGCCTCCGCGTGGCCGGTCACGAAGATCACGCGCGGCAGGGCCTGACCGTAGCGCGCCCGGAGCGCGTCGTGGAGGCCCGGACCGTCCAGGTTCGGCATCTGCAGATCGCTGATGATCAGGTCGTAGCTGCGCTCCTCGATGCGCCGGAGCGCCTCGACGCCGTCGCGCGCGGTGTCGACCTCGTGGCTGTCGAGCAGCAGGATCTGGGCGATCAGCTCGCAGAGATTGTTTTCGTCCTCCACCACCAGGATGGCCCGGGAGCGCGTCACGAATCGAGGACACGCGCCACCAGCTCGAGCACCCGGCCCGGCTTGACGGGCTTCGGGAGGACGGGGGCGCGCAGGTCGGCCAGGAATCCGCCGTACTGCGGATCGAAGGTGTGGCTGGTCAGGAACACGAGGTGGGGAAGCGTGTCGCCGAAGCGCTCCTGCAGGGCCACGAGCAGGCGGGGGCCGTCCAGCGCCGGCATGCGCAGGTCCGCGATGACCAGATCGTAGCGGCGCTGGTCGAGCAGCAGGAGCGCCGACTCGGCGTCGCCGGCCCCGTCCACCTCGTGGCCCTCGAGGCTCAGCACGTCGATCAGGGACTGCCGCACCGCGACGTCGACGTCCACGACCAGGATCAGGCGCGCGCCCATCAGGGGCGCACGCGGCGACAGCCGTCCTGCCGCGCCTCGTCCTCGGTGACGTAGCACCGATCGGCGCGGCTCTCCGCGTAGGCGCCGGCGCCCGGGGGATAGTAGATGCAGCGCTCGGCCGAGCGGGGGCGGAAGTCGCCCTTGATGGGATGGCTGAGCGGGCAGCTCCGCTCGGTCGCCGGCTTGACGCCGGGGCGGCCCGCGGCGACTTTCGGTGCGGGGCCCGCGGGGGGCGGCGCGGGCCCCGCGGTCCTCCAGATGCCGAGCCGCGAGGCGCGGGCCTGCTGCTGGCGGCGCAGCAGCATCTCCTGATAGCGCACGTTGGGGCCCCCGGTGACCACCTGGCCGAAGCCGTGGCCGATCATCTCCGCGTTGACCATCACGTCGCCGAGCCAGACGTAGGCCAGCAGTCGGCCCTCGGCGTCGCGCTCCTGGACGTCCAGCTCGAGGCGGACGTTCTTGGCGCCCACCAGGCCGCGATTGAACTGCAAGGCCTCGCGGCCCTGGGGATCACCGGCCTCGCCGTCACCCGGCTCGGGGGCGGTGACACCGATGTAGCGGACGGGCTCCACCTCGCCGTTGACGAAGACGTGGATGGTGTCGCCGCTCAGGACCTTGACGACGGCGGCGGGGAGGCTCCGGGCCCGGGGCGCGTCCTGGCTCCACGCGGACGCGGGCGCCAGCGCGAGCGCCGCCACGGCCAGCACGGCGGGCCGGCCCGCCCCCCGCACTACTTCCGGCCTTCGCTCAGCGCGCGCTCCAGCGCCTCCCGGCGGAGCCGCTCGGCCGCGAGCTGATCGGTGAGCGCCTTGACCTGCGCGCCCAGCCGCTCCAGCTCCTGGGTCTGCTGGGCGCGCAGGGTAGCCTGCTCCTGGGCGCCCTTTTGACGCCACAGCAGGTCGGCGGCGAAGCCGCCCCCCACCAGCCCGAGCACGGCCCACACCGCGACACGCTTCACGACGGCCTTCCTCATGTCCATGGCGAGCCTTTCGTCTGGTCGAACGCAATCAGTCCACGAGGGCGATCGCGCGCACCGGCGAGCCGTCCGCGCCCGTCACGCGGAGCGGCAGGGCGATGAAGCGGCAGCGCGGGGCGCCGATCCGGTCCAGGTTCGTCAGGTACTCGATCACCGTGATGCCCTTGGGGAAGAAGACGTGATGCGTCGTGCACTCCTCCCGCGCGACCTTGGTCTCCGGCGAGAAGATCGAGGTGCGGATGCAGTAGTCGGGCGGGTAGTCGTAGCCCACCGCCTTCACCCCGCGCGCCACCAGCCACTCGCAGGCACCGCGGCCGGTGTAGGGCGCGTCCTTCCAGAAGCGCTCGCTCGCCACGCTGCAGCGGACCGGCCAGTCCGTGCGCAGGAGCACGATATCCCCGGGCGCCACGTGGCCGGCGCGCCGGTCCAGGTCGGCGGCGGTCACCTCCGCGTTCTCGCCCAGGTGGGTGAGATCCACCACCGTCGCCGGCCCCATCCACTGGTCCACCGGCATGTCCGCGATGTCGCGGTCCCCGGGCAGG
>JBGOVO010000372.1:0-3881 GCA_041478145.1 Methylomirabilia bacterium | reverse complement strand
CCGCCCCCGATCCCCTGCGCGATGCGCGCGAGGACCAGGAAGGTGAGGTTCGGCGCCATGCCCGACAGCACCGAGCTCACCGTGAACAGCACGCAGCAGACCAGGAAGAAGCGCTTGCGGCCCATGACGCCCGCGAGCCAGCCGGTGGCGGGAATGACGATGGCGTTGGCGGCCAGGTAGGAGGTGATGACCCACGACACCTCCTCGAGCCCCGCGGAGAGCGAGCCCTGCAGATGCGGCAGCACCACGTTGGTCACGCTGGTGTCGAGCACCTGCATGAAGGCCACCACCATCACCGACAGGGTGATGGCCCACTTGCGGGCCGCGGAGACCGGCGCGCCCTCCGTGACCGATGGCGCGAGGGCCGTCACGCGACCCCGCCCGCGCTACTTCACCCGGATGACGACGTACGCCGACATCCCGGCCCGGAGGGTGAGCGGATTGCCGAACTCCTTGGCGTCCAGCCGGATCTTCACCGGGATGCGCTGGACGACCTTGACCCAGTTGCCGGTGGCGTTCTCCGGGGGCAGGAGCGAGAAGCGCGCGCCGGTTCCCGCGCTGAGCGAGTCGACGGTGCCGTGGAAGACCTTGCCCGGGAACGTGTCGATCTCGACCTCGACCGGCATGCCCGGTCGCACGCGGGCGAGCTGCGTCTCCTTGAAGTTGGCGACCACCCACACCTCGTGCAGGGGCACGATGGCGAGCAGCGGCTGGCCCATCTGCACCACCTGCCCGGTCTCGACGCTCTTCTTGGAGACGACGCCGTCGGCCGGCGCCCGGACCTCGGTGTGCTGGAGCTGCAGCTCGGCGAAGGAGAGATCGGCCCGGGCCTGGCTCAAGGTGGCCTCGGCGCGCTCGATCTCGGCCTCCTTGACCGTGACCTGGCGCCGCTGGCTCTCCACGCGGACGAGGGCGGCGCGCGCCTCGTTCACGCGCTGCTTGGCCTGGCTCACCGCGAGGACGCGGCTCGCCAGCGCGGCTTCGGCCTGCTGCACTTCCTTCTCCGCCTGGTTGAGGCGCTTCCGGGTGGCCTCCAGCGTGGCCGCCGACGTGGCCGAGGCCATCTCGGCCTGGTCGAAGTCGCGCTGGGACACGAACCCGCCCTGGAGCAGCGTGCGCATCCGCTCCATCTCCCGCGCGGTCTGGCGCATCGTGCTCTGCGCTCCCGCGACCTCCGCGGCCATCGCGGCCATCGCGGCGCGCTTGGCCTCCACGGTGGCGCGCGCCTCCAGCACCGCCGACTCCGCGCCCTGCTCGGCCACCCGGGCCGACTCGAGGGTGGCGCGCGCCTCCTCGACCTGGGCGCTCGTGGTCTCGCGGGTGAGCTGCGTCTCGGAGCGGGTGGCCTGGTGGCTGGCCACCGCGACCGCGACGGCGGCCTTGGCCTGATCGCGCTTGGCCGCGTAGTCGCGCGGATCGATGCGGAGCAGCATGTCGCCCGTCTTCACCGCCCGGTTGTCGTCCGTGAGCAGCTCGGCGACGTGGCCCGAGACCTTGGCGCTGATGATGACGATGCTCCCCTCCACGTAGGCGTCGTCGGTGGCGACGTGCTTGAGGCTCTGCCACCAGACGTAGCCCCCGTAGCCGAGGGCGGCGAGCGCCACCACTACGGCCAGGCCGATCAGACGCCCTCGTCTCATGGCCCGGGTATGCTACCACCGACAGGCCGTTTCAGGTCTCAAGTGGGTCGGCACCGCCAGGCTCATCGGGCAGATCGCACGCTGGGCGGATCACCCTCATCGTCGTGAGTTGAGGCGCGCGCGATCTGCGCCGGCCCCATCACCAGCGAGTCCGCGGCTCTCCCTTGACGGCACCGTACCCCGCGGTTCACTATCGACGCCGTGCACTTCGGGATCTTCGTCGAGGAGCTCCGTCACGGGACGAGTCAGGCCGCCGCCTTCCGTGACGTCTTCGAGACCGCCGACCGGGCGGAGGCCTGGGGCATCGACTGCGTCTGGCTCGGCGAGATCCACTTCACGCCGGCCCGCTCGATCATCTCCGCGTCGCTCCAGGTCGCGAGCGCGATCGCCGCCCGCACCCGCCGCCTCCGGGTGGGAACCGCCGTCCAGGTGCTGCCCCTGAACCATCCCCTGCGCATCGCCGAGGAGGTCGCGACCGTCGACCACATCAGCGAGGGCCGCTTCGAATTCGGCATCGGGCGCAGCGGCGTGGTACGCACCTATGACACCTACGGCATCCCCTACGGCGAGAGTCAGGCGCGCTTTCGCGAGGCGCTCGAGATCGTCCGGGAGGCCTGGAAGGGCGAGCCCTTCAGCTACGAGGGCCAGTTCTATCGGATCGAGCATGCGACGGTCGCGCCCCGCCCGTATCAGGTTCCCCATCCCCCCATTCGCATGGCGGCCACGAGCGACGAGACGTTTCCCGCGGCCGGCCGGCTGGGCTTGCCCATCTTCGTCGGGCTCCGCGCCACCGAGATTCCCGATCTGCAGGCTCAGCTCGCGCCGTACCGCCAAGCCTGGCGCGAAGCCGGGCACGCGGGTGATCCGAGCGTCTACCTGCGCATCCCGGTCTACGCCTCGCCCACCGCCCAGGGCGCGACGGAGGAGCCGCGCGAGAGCCTCACGTCCTTCTTCGCCCGCCAGACCGAGCTGGCCCGCCTGGCGGTGGGTCGCGCCGGCGCGGGTCCGGCCGAGCGACGCCAGCGGCAGGCCGAACGGATGGCCGCCCTCTCCTACGAGGACATCCTCGCGAAGAAGGTGGTCTTCGGCACCGCCGCCTCCATCATCGATCGGCTGACCGAGCTCCGCGAACAGCTTCATCTGGACGGCATCGTGGCCGAGCTGAATCCCGGCGGCCGCATCCCTCCGGAGCTGGAGACGCGGAGCCTGCAGATCCTCACCCACGAGGTGCTGCCCGCGTTCAAGGCCGCCTGAGGTGCTCACATGAGCGAGGAGGCGCTCCGGCAGATCGCCCTGCAGGTGCGGAACTGGGGCAAGTGGGGACCGGACGACGAGCTCGGCACGCTGAACTACATCACGCCGGAGCGGATCGCGGCGGCGTGCCGCCTCGCCACCACCGGCAAGGTCTTCGCGCTCGGCATTCCCCTCGACCGCAACGGCCCCCAGAGCGGCACGCGACAGCGCTTCAACCCGATCCACACGATGTTCCGCGACGGCGGCGACGCGCCGAAGACCCCGGCCGAGGTCCGAGCGATGGAGGGCTACGGCGGCTCCGACGACTGGATCGTCATGCCCCTGCAGTGCGTGACCCAGTGGGACAGCCTGGCCCACATCTTCTACGAAGGGAAGATGTACAACGGCTACGACGCCGCCCTCGTCACCAGCAGCGGGGCCGCCAGGAACAGCATCGACAAGACCAAGAGCAAGCTCGCCGGGCGCGGGGTGCTGCTCGACGTGGCGCGGCACAAAGGGGTGCGCGCGCTCGAGCCGGGCTACGCCATCGCCGTCGCCGATCTCGAGGCCACCGCCGCCGCCGAGCGGGTCGAGGTGCTTCCCGGAGACATCCTCCTGGTCCGGACGGGCCACATGTCGCGCTATCTCGACAAGAACGACTGGCGGCACTACGATCTCGATCCGTTCCCGGGCGTCTCCGTGCACACCGCGCCGTGGCTCCACGCCAAGCAGGTCGCGGCCATCGCCTGCGACAACTACGCGGTGGAGGTCCGCCCCTCGGAGATCGCGGGCTTTCGCAATCCCTTCCACGTGGTGGCGATCGCGAACATGGGCCTGACGCTCGGAGAGATCTTCTTTCTGGAAGACCTGGCCGCCGACTGCGCGGCCGACGGCCGCTACGCCTTCCTGCTCGTCGCGCCCCCGCTCCCGGTCACCCGCGCGGTGGGGACGCCGATCAATCCCTACGCGCTGAAGTAGCGGTCCCCCCGAAGTGCTGGTGGTACAGCT
>JBGOVO010000217.1:0-6710 GCA_041478145.1 Methylomirabilia bacterium | reverse complement strand
TCCTTGTTGAGCCCCATCAGCACCGACTCCCCTTCGACGTAGGCGAAGGAGATGTTGAGGTTGTGGGGCAGGCGCCGATCCGGGTGGCCGTTGACGTAGGCCTCGTCCACCTTGGCCAGGATCTGCTCCTGCAGGCGGTCGCGCAGCGCGGCCAGTCGCTTGGACTCCTCGCCCATGACTTCGCGGCAGAGCTCCGCCGCCTTGCCGAAACCCACCACCAGCGGCACCGGCACGGTGCCCGAGCGCATGCCCCGCTCGTGGCCGCCGCCATCCACCATGGGGGCCAGCCGGACCCGCGGGTTCTTGCGCCGCACGTAGAGGGCGCCGACGCCCTTCGGGCCGTAGAGCATGTGGGCGGTCGCCGAGAGCAGATCGATGCCCATGGCTTCCACGTCCACCGGGGTCTTGCCCACCGCCTGGGTGGCATCGGTGTGGAAGATGATCCCCTTCTCCTTGGCCAGCTTGCCCAGCTCCGCCACCGGCTGGATCGTCCCGATCTCGTTATTGGCGAACATCACCGAGATCAGGATGGTCTTGTCGGTCAGCGCCGCCCGGACGGTCTCGACGTCCACCAAGCCGTCGCGCCCCACCGGCACATAGGTCACCTCGAACCCCTGCCGCTCGAGCCGCCTGCAGACGTCGAGCGTGGCGCGCTGCTCGATCGTCGTGGTGACGATGTGGTTACCCTTCTCCCGGTACATCTCGGCCACGCCCTTCAGCGCCAGGTTGATGGCCTCGGTGCCGCCCGACGTGAAGATCACTTCCTTCGGATCACGCGCGCCGATCAGCTTGGCGATCTGGTCGCGGGCTCGGTCCACGCCTCCCTCCGCTTCCCAGCCGAAGGAGTGGTTGCGGCTCGCCGGATGGCCAAACTTCTCCGTGAAGTACGGGATCATCACCTCGAGCACCCGGGGATCCACCGGGGTCGTGGACTGGCTGTCCATGAAGATGGGAAGCTTCAACGTCATGCCGTCTCTCTCCTAGCGGATGCCCGCCAGCGGCGTCATCGTGACGGGATGTTCCGCCGCCAGCTCCGCGAGCGTCATGCTGTCAAGTACGTGGGTGATGCTGGCCTGGATCTTCTGCACCGGCCGACGCAGGTTGCAGCGGGCGAACTGCGGGCAGTCATCGTGCTCGCTCATGCAGCTCACCACGCTGAGCGGCCCTTCCAGCGCCCGGACGACCTGCCCGACCGTGATCTCCGAGGGGTCGCGGGTCAGCACATAGCCGCCCTTGGGCCCGTTGTGGCTGGCGATCAGCTTCTTCTTCGCCAGCCGCTGGAGGATCTTGGCCAGCCGCTCGGGCGGGATATGGAACTCCTCGGCGATCCGTTTCGCGCTTACCGCGACGTCATCGCCCTGTGAGGCGATGAAGTAGATCGCCATGAGCCCGTAGTCCGCTCGCTTCGTGAACCGGAGCACCCCTGCCTCCTATATCCGACCCTTATGATCGGCGATGCCTATAGTCGGAGTTTGCCAGCCCCGCTGGGTCCTGTCAAGGCGAAAATCGAAATCGGGCTGCTAGAGCCTGACCTTACGGCGGCCTGACCGGGCTACAGCCAGGCGTCTCGGAACTGCTTGGCGGCCTCCTCGGGCGGGGTGTCGTTGACGTGTATCCCTCCGACCCCATTGGCCTGGTCGGGCGTGGGGCACACCTCGATATGCCAGTGATAATCGTCGGCGATGGTCGACCACTCGCCGGGGAGGATCTTGGCGGCCAGATTCGGCGCGGTGTAGAGCGTCATCTCGAAGGGGGGGTCTCCCAGCTTGCTCGCGAGCGTCCGGAACAGGCTCCCCATCACGGAGGCCAGGTCGGCCACGACCTCGCCGGAGAGCGATCCCTCGTAGAGGCAGTTGTGCTGGCGGGGCAGGATCCAGGTCTCGAACGGCGAGCGGGCGGCGTACGGGGAAAGGGCCAGGAAGTGATCGGTGAGCCGGACCACCCGATCGCCCGCCGCGATCTCCTGACGGATCATGTCGCAATACACGCACCGCCGCTTGTACTCGTAGTGCTCGCGGCACTCGCGGAGCTTGCGCCGCACCTCGTCGAAGATGATCGGGATCGCGGTGAGCCGCGAGTAGGGGTGCGTGATCCGCGAGCCGGGTGCCCGATGGCGCCGCGTCACCAGGATGTCGCGGATGGCCTGGTCCCGCTTCAGGTCGCGGATGCGCTCGCCGTACATCCACAGCACCTGCTCCCACTGGCCGTCGCCCAGGGTCGCGGCGGTGTCCTCGTGGGTCGGGCTCTCGACGATCAGCTCGGTCGCTCCGCGGGGCGAGATGCGGTCGTAGAGTCCCACGCCTTCGCGCACCAGCTCCTGCTCGATGCGGAAATAGGGATCGGCCTCCGGGATCACCCGCACCGACCAGCCCGGACCGTTGGCGGTCGAGCCTTCCTTGCGATAGGCGACGATCTCGCGAGGCGTGAGGGATTCGTGGCCGGGACAGAACGGACACGTCGACGACGCGGGCGCCTTGGTGCCCGGTCGCACCAGCACCCATCGGCCTCGCGTGGGATCCTTGCGGAGGTCGCTCATGACCCGGCCACCATAGAAAATGGCCCCCGGTAAGTCAAGGATCGGCCACCGCGGCGGCCGGAGGCTACGGCAGAGTGACGCTGGTCCCGTCCCCGCTCGTGGTGATGGTGAAGGTCCCGGCCGCGGCGTTCGGGGTGTAGGTGTAGCTGCCCCATCCGCCCGGCGCGGCGGGGACCGACGCCATGAACGGGCCCGCGCGGAGGCCCTGGGAGTTGGTGGACACCGTGGTGAGCTGGCTGAGCGTCGACGGGATCCGCCCCATGTGGGCGCCGTAGATGCTGACCGCCGACACGAGCGTTCGCGAGTCGGCCTGGGCCTTCGCCAGCCGGGCGCGCGCCTGGACGTTCGTGTAGAGCGGGATCGCGATGGTGGCGAGCACGCCGATCACGGCGACCACCACCATCAACTCCACGAGCGTGAAGCCCCGCTCGGTGCCACGCGACCTCCGGGTCATGATCGTCCCCTCCAGGTGGGTGGATAGATGCCGCTTGAGCGAGCAAGAGCGGGGCCAGCAGGGACTACGTGGCCTAGTGGTCTATCTGCTTGAAATAGCGAGAGTTCGGCGAGTGGAGCGTGACGCGGGGAGTCAGCCGGGTGACTGAAACCGGCGGTAGGGTCCGGCGACGCGAAGGTCGCTCCTCGATGGCCCGGCGCCGATGCTTCCACGGCGGTGCCGGCGACTGAAGATTGCAGGAAAACCCCACTCGCGAGCCCTGGCCAGATCGGCCTGGAAGGCCACTATGGATGTTCCCCCGGGCTAGCGGAGCCCGGTAACGGGGTAACCGCGCGGGCCCATGCACTGAGTGAACTGGTCGATGCCGCTGCCGCCCCACTTCCGCCTCAACTTGGATGTCACGTCGTTGCAGGCCTTGAGGTCGTTGGCCACCACCTCCGCGAGCTGCCGGGGTTCGGCCTTTGACCGCACCTTCACCGCGCCGAGCATCGTGTCGTAGACCTGCTCATAGCCCCGCCTGATGAGGCACGCCTCCTTCATGCGGCCCCGATGCTCGACTGTTGCGAGTACGTCTTGCACTCTGCACGGGCCACTGCCTCCGCGCTGGGTTCCCCCGTCGCACATCCCCCGAGAACGAGCGCCATAGCGGGAGCGAGTTGCAAATGCCAATCAAAGACTTCCGCATGTTCTGCCTCCCTTTCCGCACGTCCTTGATCTCCCCTTCACTGCACCAGCCCCTCCCCTCCTCACCGTGCCCAAGCCGACACCTGTGCTACGCTTGTCCCTATAGATTGCCCGGCAGTCTTTCGCACGGTTTTTTCGGGTTCGCTTTCACGTCGGGAGGGAGCATGACCGAGCAAACGCTAAAGGTAAGAGTTTTCAGCAGTCCTACCTGAGGGCCCTGCAAGGCGGCGAAAGAGTTCCTTTCGTCCCAGGGGGTGGCGTTCGAGGACATCAACGTCCTCGCGGATGCGGAGGCGCGGGACGAACTGATCCGCCTCACGGGGCAAATGTCCATCCCGGTGATCGTGGTCGGCGATCAGGTCGTGCGGGGTTTCAACAAACCGATGCTGAAGAGCCTGCTGGGGATCTAATTAGTTCCCCTGCTGCTTCAGCTTCTTCAGGTGCAGGCGCGCGACGTCCACCCAGTCCTTCTCCGCGGGTAGACTGCCGGCCAGCGCGATGTAGCGCTCCCAGAGCGTGATGGATTCCTTCGGATCGACCTTCTCGTAGACCAGGGCCAGGTTGTAGAGCGCGCCGGTGTTCTTGCCGTCCGCGTCCACCACCTTGCGGTACTCCTCGATGGCCTCCTTGTAGAGGCCCTTGTCCTCGTACACCTCCGCCAGCCCCATCCGCGCGTCGAGGTACGTGGGATCGAGATCGATCGCCTTCTTGTAGGCGGTAACCGACTCGTAGTAGAGGCCCTTCTCCGCGTAGTAGATCTTCCCGAGGCTCACGTGCACCTTGGCGTTCATCGGGTTGTAGTCGAGGCCCTTCTGGTACGCGGCCACCGCCAGGTCCACGTCGCCCTTGGCAGCCAGCGCGTCGCCCAGGCCCACGTGGGCCTCGGCGAAGAACGGGCGGAGATCGATCGCCTTGGCGTAGGCCTTGATCGCCTCCTCGAAGAGCCGCCGCGGCGCGGTCAGGTAGAGATCCCCGAGCGCCTTGTAGGGCTCGGCGTAGGTCGGGTCGAGCTGCGCCGAGGCCCGGAACTGGGCCGCCGCCTTCCAGCGATTGCCGATGTTCTGATGCACCACGCCCAGTGCATACTGGGCGGCCACGAACTGAGGGTCGGCCTCGATGGCGCGGCTCAGGAACTCCACCGCCGCCTCACTCCCGTCCTGCGTCCCGCGATACGCGGCGTGGCGCCCGCGCACGTAAAACTCGTAGGCGCGCAGCATGGAGGTGGGCGCCGCCCACTTCTGGGCGCGCGCCAGCTCCACCTCGCTCGCGGGCGCCTTCAGCGCCTTCAGATACGCGGCGGGGAGCGGGCGCATCCGGTCCAGGAGCTGACCTTCCGCCACCGCGAAGGTATCCAGCGCGCCCCGCTCAACCTTGTCCCCGCGCAGCTCGAGGAACCGCGGCTGGACGATCAGGTCTGTTCCCGTCCGCTTCACCTCACCGTAGAGGGCCACGTCCGCGCCGAGCCGCTTGGCCGCGCTCAGGGTGGCCGCCTCGTCCCAGCCCTCCGGCTCGGGGAGCTGCTTGAGCCGCTCGCGGTCGATCTGCACGAGGCCCGGCACGTGAACCAGCGCGAGCATGAGGGCCTGCGCGACGCCTTCGCCGATCCACTGCTCCTCGCGGGCTAGATCCACCGTGGTGAAGGGCAGGATGAGGACGTTGCGCGGCCTAGAGGCCGCCTCGGCGCTCGCCGCGACGATCAGCGCGAGCAGCAGCGCGGCGACGACGGGCCCTCTAGCTTGGATCAGCGCTCTCATGTCCTGGTCCTCCTTTGCCCCGCCCGGCCCGCAGGCGCGCCCACAGCCGGCCGAGGCCCACCGGCCCGATCCGGCGCAGCGCGATCTCCGGGATCAGCAGTACCGCCACCATACCCACGAGCCACGGCCAGATGTCAACACTCAGGCGCGACCGGTGCCGGTTCTGGAGGAACGCGTCCTTCGGCTCCCCGAGGAGCCCGCCGCCCGTCAGCTCGCTCAGCTCGCGGAGGAATGTCTCGTCGACGCCCAGGTCGCGGAACTCCTGCCCGTACGGGACCACGAGACCCGCGAGCTGGGAACCCACCATCTGGTCCGCGCGGCGCTGCGCCATGCCGACCAGGTAGACGCCCTCCTGCGCCGCCGGGAAGCGCCCGCGGTAGCGGCCGGGCCCGATCTGCTCGAGGTCGATCACGGTCCGGGTCTTGTCCGGCGACACCACACCCACCTGGGAGTCGAGGAAGTTGATGAACTCGCCCTTGGGATCGATCGCGTCCATCACGACCTCACCCACGTTGTCGCTGCGCGAGACCGTGGCCACCGTATCGCTGCGCGTGCCCGTGCGCAACGCCCAGCGCGTCACCTGGGACCAGAATTTGTTGAAGCCGCCCCAGCGCACCCAGAGCACGCCCCACTTGGCCTTGGCGTCGGACGTGAAGGCCACCGAGCGGCCGAGGCCGTAGCGCCACGTGGCGAGCAACGGGTCCTCCTGGTGCGTCATCAGCACCATGTCCGCATTGCTCTTGATGCTGGTGGCCACGTAGCCGCCGAGCGGCGGCGCCTCCTTCCAGTCGATCTCCTGGATGGCCTCGTGCGCGGGGCTCGCCACGGTGGCCTTGAACGGCTGCTCCACGAGCGAGGCCTTGGAAGCGAGCTGGGTCTCCAGCGTGAAGATGCGGGGGATCGTGGAGTCGTCCTCGGTGTAGTAGAACCGCCCGCGGCCCCACTTGGCCACGTCGACCATGAGGGGCACGTCCGCGTCCTTGCCGATGGCCACCGTCGAGACCGTGATCTTGTCCTTGGCCATCCGGCGCAGCAGGCCCGCGAAGTCGCCGCGGGTCATCTGCCCGTCCGAGAGGAAGATCACGTGCTTCAGCAGCGCCGGTCGGTCGAAGAGGACCTGGTAGGCCTCCTTCAACGCCGGATAGCCGTCGGTACCGCCGCCCGCCTTGATGGTGGCGATCGCGTGGTGGATGGACTGCTTGTCGCGGGCCGGCTTGAGCGGCGCGTCCCAGATGAACTCGGTGTCCCAGCTCATGACCCCGACCTCGTTGCGCTCGTCGAG
>JBGOVO010000121.1:0-9899 GCA_041478145.1 Methylomirabilia bacterium | reverse complement strand
GAGACGATCCAGGTGATGCCGGCGGTATCGATGGCGCGGCCATCGCCGCCGATCTTCACCTGCGTGGCCGTGTCCGGAACCTGCTTGATCATCACGAGAATCTTCATGCTCGAAGCCCTTTCATCGCGGTTGACCGTCGAAGACTTCAGTGTGGCGGCCCGGCCCTTTCATCGCGCTTGAACGTCGACAATCCCAGTTTGGCGGTCGGGCTCCTTCGCGCAAGCGCTCATCCGAACTGCCTCGCGTGAGCCGATCGATGGTTCGTAGCGAAGATTGCGCGTGATGCGGAAGCGGTCGCCCGGGATGAACACGCGGTCGTACACGACGGGCGTGCCGTCCGCGCCCACCGAGACGCGGTCGGAGCGGAAGGCGGCGATGCCGGGCCGGCACCCGAGCTCGCGCGCCGCGCGGCGCTCCAGCGGCACCGCGGAGACCGTCTCGCGGGCCCCCGTGATCTCGATTCCCAGCTTGAAGGTCAACACGTGCCGGAGCGGCGTCACGGCCAGGTCGGCCCGGGAGACTTCCTCGCCGAGCGCGGCGGGCAGGTACGACGCCTGGAAGCTGACCGGCGCGCCGTCGACGAGCCTCAGCCGCTCGAGCACGAAGACGCGCGCCCGCTCGGGAAGCCCCAGGGGCCCGGCCACGCGGCGGTCGGCGGGAGCGAAGTGGCCGCGGAGAAAGCGCGTCGCCACGTCCTCGCCCAGCGCCGAGAGATCTCCGGCCAGCGTGCGGAGATGGAGGATGTCGTAGTCGATGGCGGGACGCGCGGTGAAGGTGCCGAGGCCGTGCCGGCGGGCGATGAGGCCGTCGCGCTCGAGGAGATCCAGCGCCTGGCGCAGCGTCATCAGCGTGACCCCGAACTCGCGGGCCAGGCTGCGCTGATTGTCCAGGCGCTCACCGGGCCCGTGGCCCGCCGACGCGATGCGCTCGCGGAGCGTCTGGGCGATCTGGAGATACCGCGGCACGCGACTGGCCAAGTCACCCCTCACGCTGACTGTTCTAGAACTCCGGCGGCCGCTCAACACCCTTGTCGAGCTTCGAATCGGGATTCAACCTGGCACGACAGGCAGTTACTGCGACCGGCGCCCATTGTAACCGCGTCCGGCTCCCGTGGTCAATCCCGGCGGCGGGCCCCTTCGGGCGAGGCTAACCGGGCGCCTCCGCGGCCAGCCGTTGCGAGAACGTCACCAGCGCCTCCAGCTTGCGCGCCGCCGCCTGCGAGTCCACAGACTGGGCGGCCAGCCCCACCCCCTCCTTCAGGTCGCGGGCCTTGGCCCCCGCCACCAGAGCCGCCGCCGCGTTCATCAGGACGATGTCGCGCCGGGGCCCGGGCTCCCCGGCGAGCACGCGGCGGATGATCTCGGCGTTCTCCTGCCGGTCACCGCCCTGGAGATCGCCGATGGCGGCCCGCGGCATGCCGAAGTCCTCGGGCTGCACGCGCGCGGTCCGCACCACGCCCTCGTGCACCTCGGCGATCTGGCTCTCGCCCGTGTTCGAGATCTCGTCGAGCCCGTCGGCGCCGTGGACCACGAAGGCGCGGATGGTGCCGAGCTCGGCCAGCACCCGGGCGAGCGGCTCGACGAGCGCGGGCGAGTACACGCCGATCACCTGGGCGTTGGCGCCCGCCGGGTTGGTGAGCGGTCCCAGCATGTTGAAGACGGTGCGCACGCCCATCTCCCGACGGGCCGCCATCACGTGCTTCATCGCGGTGTGCAGGAGCGGCGCGTAGAGGAAGCCGATCCCCACCTCGTCCAGGCAGCGCGCGACCTTCTGGGGGCTCAGCTCGATGCTGATCCCGAGCGTCTCCACCACGTCGGCGGAGCCGCACAGCGAGGAGACGGAGCGGTTGCCGTGCTTGGCCACCTTCAGGCCCGCGCCCGCGACCACGAACGCGGTCGCGGTGGAGACGTTGAACGTGCCCGACGCGTCGCCGCCGGTGCCGCAGGTGTCGATGAGCATCTCCCGGTCGGTGCCGGTCTGCGCCACCAGATCCGCGCCGCTGGCGCGGACTTTCACCGCCTTCTGCCGCATCACCTGGGCGAAGCCGATCAGCTCCTCGACCGTCTCGCCCTTCATGCGCAGCGCGGTCAGGAACGCGGCGATCTGCGCGTTGGTGGCCGCGCCCGACATGATGGCTTCCATGGCGGCCGCCGCCTCGAGGCGCGAGAGGTCGCGGCGGTCGACGAGGGCGCGAACCGCTTCGGTGATGATCGGGCTCGTCACGGGCCGCCGTCTCCGGTGAGGCGAGGCCCGCCCCCGCGGCGCGCCGATCCCACCGCGGCCAGGACGTCCCGGATCTGCAGCGGCTTCGCGAGGACCACGTCCACGCCGTTCGTGCGCAGCTCCTCCGGCGCCACTTCCACCCCGAACCCGCTCATCATCACCACCGGCACCTCCGGCGACGCGTTCTTGACCGCTCGGGCGACCTGCCAGCCGGTCATGCCCGGCATGGCCAGGTCCGTGAAGACCAGGTCGAACCGCTCGGCGGCGAGCCGCTCCACCGCGGCCTGCCCGCTCCCCACCACCACCGCGGTATGCCCGGCGGTGGTCAAGATGTCGGCCACCACCTCGGCCACCTCGGCCTCGTCGTCCACGACCAGGCAGTGCAGCGGGACCGACGAGCCGACCGGGGAGAGGGGCGGCGCGACCGCTTCCGCGACCTGGTCGCTCGTCGGAAACACGAGGTGGAAGGTCGTCCCCCGTCCCACTTCGCTCTCGACGGTGATGCGGCCGCCGTGGCGCGAAAGGATACCATAGGCCATCGAGAGCCCGAGGCCCGTGCCCTTCGGCCCCTTCGTGGTGAAGAAGGGGTCGAAGATCTTCTGGCGGATGGGCTCGGGAATGCCGGTACCGGTGTCGCGGATCTCGACCCTCACCTCCTGCCCGCCCACCGTCCCCGGCGCCGTGCTCGTGCCCACGGTGAGCGTCCCGCCGCCCGGCATGGCGTCCACCGCATTGAGCACCAGGTTGGTGAAGGCCTCGCGCAGCTCGGACGGATCGCCCGCGATCTTCGGCAGGCGCTCAGCCAGATCGGTCGCCACCTCGATCTCGACCCCCCGCCGCCGGCTGTCCTGCCGCCAGATCGACTCGGTGGTCTCCAGCACCTGCTGCACCACCTGGTTCAGGTCCACCGCCACCGCCGGCTGATCGCGCCGGATCCCGGTGAAGTCCTGGAGCCGGCGCACGGTCCGGGCACCGTCCATGGCCGAGCGCTCGATCACCTTGAGCCACTGGCGCAGCTTGACGTCCTGGATGCGCTCGAGCAGCAGCTGCGCGCGACCCAGGATGGAAGCCAGCACGTTGTTGAAGTCGTGGGCCACCCCGGAGGCCATCTCGCCGAGCGCCCGGAGCTTCTCGGTGCGCACGAGCTGATCCTGGGCGGCTCCCAGCTCGCCGAACGCCCGCGTGCGCTCCTCGTAGAGCCGGGCGCTCCGGAGCATCAGCGCGGCGAGCTGGGCGATGTTGACGACGAGCCGCTCGTCCGCGTCGGTGAACGGCCGATCCGGGCTGCGGAGCGACAGCACCCCGAGCACTCGGTCGCCCGCGGTCATGGGCACGATGAGACAGCAGGGCAGGTCGACGGCGGCCGGCAGCGCCGCCACCCCGTGGCGGGCGCAGTCGGCGACGTAGTCCGTGGTGCGGATCGGCCGGCCGGTGTCGAACACGTAGCCGGAGAGCCCGGCGCGGTCGCGCGGGTAGAAGTGCGGCTCCTCGTCCTCGCACCGGCGCCCGTCCCGCACGCGCAGCGCCACCGCCAGGCGATCGTGCTCCTCGTCCAGCAGCACCACCGCAATGTTGGGCACGTCCAGGACGCGGGCCACCTGCTGGTACACGGTCTCGAGCAGCCCGGCCTGGTCGAGCTGGCCGGTGACGGAGCGGGAGAGCTCGTGGAGCACCGACAGCTCCTGCACCCGACGCTGGTTGTCCTGGAAGAGCCGCGCGTTCTGCAGCGCGACCCCCGCCTGGCTGGCCACCGCTTCCATCAATCGCAGCTCGGCCTCCGACAGCTCGCGGACCTTGTCCCACCAGCCCGCCGCGAAGCCTCCGATCATCTGCTCCTGGGCGACGATGGGAACGAAGAGATGGGTGCGCACGGGCGCGGCCCGCCGCATCTCCTCGGGCAGCCGTGGATCGTTGACCGCGTCGGTGGAGACGACCGACTGGCGCCGCCGCGCCGCCTCCCCGTAGAAGGCATGCCGCGTGAGGGAGATCCGCACCTGACGCAGCGCCTCGAGCCGATCGGGGGGAACGTGATAGCCGGCGAACGGAGCCAGCCATTCCCCGTTGTCCTCCAGGAGCCAGATGCCCGCGGTGTCGGCGCCCAGGCCCTCCACCACGTGGCGCAGGAACTGCCGCGTGAGCGCGTCCACGTCGAGGGTCGAGGCCAGGGTCTGGCTCACCGAGAGGAGCGTCTCCGTCTCCTGCAGCTTCTGCTCCGTCTGCCGGGCCAGCTCCGCGTTCTCGATGCCGAGGCCGACCTGGGCCGCCACGCCCTCCACCAGACGCAGCTCCGAATCGGTGAACTCGCGCCCGGTCTGCCACCAGACCAGGAACAGGGCGCCGACCGGCTCCCCCCGCACGGTGGTGGGCGCGAACAGCACGGAGTGCGCCTCGAGGCCCTCCAGCGCGGCGCGGTCGAAGCGTGGATCCGCCTGGGCGTCGGAGGACCAGACGGCCCGGCCGTCGCGCCACATCTGAGCCAGGGCGGGAACGCGCGAGAGCACGAACGGGTGGGCCGCGAAGTGCTCCCGGAGATGGTCGGGCACGCGATAGCCCGTCAGGGGGACGAGGGCGTCGCGCTTGTCGTCGTGCACGCAGACCGCGACCATGTCGGCCCCGAAGGCGTTCCCCACCTCCCGGGCCACCGCGCGCATGACGTGCTCGGGCGAGTCGGGCTGGGAGAGCGCGCGCCCCACCGAGAGCAGCGCCGTCGTCTCCCGTAGCTGCTCCTGCACCTGCGTGTAGAGGCCCGCGTTGGTCAACGACAGCGCGAGCTGGCCGGCGATGGCCATCGCGAGATCCACCTGCCAGGGCTCGAAGGGTGTCGGCCGCTCGGTGTGGTCGACGAGCATGACGCCGATGACCTGGTCCTGCCGGATCAGCGGCACCGCCATGGTGGACTTGACCCCGAAGGCCTCCACCCACGCGGGCGGCGCGAGGTCGCTCACCGAGACGTCGGGCACGATCACGGGCCGGCGCGTCTCGACGGTGCGCGAGTGAAGGGGCGGGTTCGCCGGCAGCGCCGCAGCCAGGCGGCGGTACCGCTCCCAGAGCTCGGGATCCGACCGCCCGTCGGCGTACTGGGACATGAGGGGCACGACCCGGCCGTCGACCCAGCGCTGGATGGAGCACCGGTCCACCCGGCACACCTGCGCGATCTTGATCGCCACCTCCCGGAGCAGCCGCTTCGAATCCAGTGTCGAGTTCAGGATCTCGGCGACCTCCAGGAGCGCGCGGCTCTCCTCGAGCCGTCCGCGCGTCTCGCCGTAGAGGCCGGCATTGCGGATGGCCACGCCCGCCTGCGCCACGAAGCTCTCGAGGAGCTGCTGATCGTCGGCTCCGAGACGGATCGGCCCGCGCCCGTTGAGGGTGAGCACCCCGAGCAGGGAGTCCTGGACCAGGATGGGCACCGCGAGCAGGCTGGGCAGTCCGTGGGCGGCCGCCCACTCCTTGGATTTGAACCGGGGGTCTTGCTGGACATCGGCGATCTCGAGCGGCTGCCGATGCTCGGCGACCCAGCCCGAGGCGCCTTCACCGAATGCGACCCGCTGGTACGGCAGGCCCAGGCCGAGGTCGTCGGAGACGGTCCGCAGCGTCAAGCTGCGCGCGGTTTCGTTGGCCAGCCAGAAACTCGCCAGTGGCACCGAGATCAGCTCGGCCGCCGCCTCGGCGATGGCGCGGAGCACCTCGTCCATGTCGAGGGAGGACGACACGATCTGGGCCAGGCGGGTCAGCCGGCGGAGCCGGGCCGCGCGGACGTCGAGGGCCTCGTAGAGCCGCGCGTTCTCGAGCGCCGCCGCGACCTGGTTGGCGAAGACCGACAGGTACTGGACCTCGCGCTCCGTGAACCGCTCGCCGCGCTTCCGATACGCCACGAGGGCGCCCTCGAGATGCTCCCGGATGAGCGGCACCGCCAGGATCGCCCGGCCCCCGACCTCCTCGATCCACCGCCGCGACTCCGGCCGGAGACGCATGCGTGGATCGGTGAGCACGTCCGCCGTCCACACCGGGCCGCGCTCGGCGAGGGCGCGCCCGACCACCCCCTCGTCGGCGGCGAGCGGTTGAGCGCGGTCGGTCAGCGGTCCGGAGAACTGGCCCTGCCCCACGGCAAAGCGCAGCGCTCCGCTCTCCCGGTCCTGCAGCCAGATGGCGAGGTCGGGCATCCCCAGCGTCTCCCGCGCGTGGGTGGCGACGAGGTCCAGCACGCGCGCCTCGTCGAGCGTGGAGACGAGCACCCGCCCCAGCTCGGCGACAGCCCGCATGCGCTCGGCCTGCTCCGAGGCCTCGCGGTAGAGGCGTGAGTGATCGATCGCGATGGCGGCCTGACCCGCGAAGGTCTCGGCCAGGTCCTGCTCGCGCGCCGTGAACGGGCGGCGGCCCCGGAAGACCAGCACCCCGATGGGCCGCTCGCCGACGAGAAGCGGGACGCCGAGATAGTGGGTGTAGCCGAGCCGCTGGCCGGCCGCGAGGTGATCGGGCAGGATGTCAGCGCCCTCGACGAGCTCACACATGAGCGCCTGGCCGGAGGCGAGCACCTTGCCGGTCATGCTCTCCCCCACCCGGATCCGAGTCCGGGTCATGGTCTGGGCCGCGGTGCCGGCCAGACCCGCCACCACCAGGTCGTCGCCGTCCACCAGCCGGAAGCCCGCGTTGTCCACGTCGAGCAGCCGCGCCGCCTCCTCGGCGATGGAGGTCAGCAGGCTCTCCGGAGAGGCGAGCGCGCCGATCTTCTTGTTGATCTCGAGCAGGGAGGACAGGGACGCCTTGCGGTCGCGCTCCTGCGCGAAGAGCCGCGCGTTGTCGAGCGCCACCGCCGCCTGCCCGGCCAGCGCGGCCATGACCGAGATCTCGCTCGCCGACGGGGTGTGGGGCTCCCACCAGTAGGCGGCGAGCGCCCCGAGCACCTCGCCCTTGCTGACGAGGGGGACGGAGAGGACCGCCCGGTAGCCCTCCCGCTCGACCAGGGCACGCGTGGCGGGGGTCAGCGGCACCTCTGGGTCGTTCAGGACATCCTCGCTCCACACCGGCTCGCGCTGCTCCACGGCCCGCCCGGTCGTCCCCTCCCCCAGTCTGACGCGGAGGGACGTCAAGAACTCGGCGGAGAGCCCGCGGGCGCGCTCGTAGACGAGGACGCCGGTCGCGCGGTCGAGGCGGGAAACCCCGATGGCCGCCACGCCCAAGAGGGCCTGGCAACGGTCCACCACCAGATCCAGGACGCGATCGACCTCGAGCGTCGAGCCGACGACCCCGCTCACCTCGAGGAGCGCCTGGTACTGGGCGGCGTTCCGCGTGGCCTCGTCGAAGAGACGCGCGTGCTCGAGCGCCACCGCCGCCTGCGTCGCGAAATCGGTGAGCGTGGAGAGATCTTCATCCGTGAAGGGCGGGGCCCCGGGGCCGCGGCCGGCGGTCATCACGCCCAGGGTCCGGTCCCCCGCCAGCAGAGGCGCGACCAGGAGCCGGCTCGTGAACGACACGAACTCCGCCATGGCGTGCGGGGAGCTGGCGTAGTCGTTGACGAGCGCGCCGCGTCCGGTGGACAGCGCGGCGCCAGCCTCGCCGATGCCGACCTTGAACCGGAGATCGCGGATCCAGTCCCCGATGTCCGACCAGGCGCGCGGGCGCAGGGTATCACCCTCCAGCATGTAGAGAGCGGCGTAGGCGCCGCCGATCAACCGCTGAGCCGACCGCGCGATGACGACCAGCAGCTCCTCGGTGTCGAGATGCTCGGAGATGTGCCGCTCGATCACCCGCTGGGCCTCCAGCCGGCTGAGACGGGCCGCGGCCATGTCACGGAAGTGGGCCCGCTCCACCGCCAGCCCCACCTGCTGGGCGACGCTCGAGAGGATCGCCATCTCCTCGGCGGAGAACTCCCGCTGCTCCTTGGACACGAGGGCCATCACGCCCCACGTCTGCTTCTCCACCGGGATCGGGATGGCGAGCTGGGTGCGGTGGGACCGCTCGGTCGCCATCCGGCGCAGCTCCTCCTCGGACGGCGGCACCGCGTCGAGGTGGGTCACCAGGATGTTGCCGGTGCGCGCCGCGTCCCCGACGCGGGAGCCGTCGAGCGGCCGGACCCGGATGCGCTCCCCGTAGCGCGGATCGAACCCGCTCTGGGCCACCATGACCAGCTGGCTTGCGGCGGTGTCGAGGCGGTACACGCTGCCCACGTCCATGCGCGCGAGCCCGCGCACGACCTCGAGCGTCTCCTCGGCGGTGGTCGCCAGATCGGCGCCGCTCCCGATCGTCGCCGAGATCGCGTTCAGGGCCTCCAGCTCGCTGTTGCGTCGCTCGAGCGCCACCCGCGGGCTGTCGCCCCGCGGGCCCGTCGAGGGGCGCGGCCGCGTGGGCGCAGGCAGGAACGCCAGGACCACGCCGGCCAGCACCACCGCGCCGCCGGCCAGCAGCGCGAGGAACTCGACCAGCAGCCGGTGCTCGGCGCGGGCGAACTCGCGCACCGGCAGGACCACCCAGAGCGTGCCGTCGGGCGACGGGGCGACGGGCGCGTCGAGCCGGCGGAGGGCGAACGGCTCGTCGCCCACCGCGGTGGCGCCGGTGGCGACCGCGCGAGTCCAGCCGGTCGCCGGGAGACCGGCGCGGCTCGCGGCGAGCGCGCGATCACCGGCCAGGAACAGGATGGCGGGCCGCGCCGGGAGGTGCTCGAGCAGCGGCGCGAGTCCCTCGAGGCGCCGCCCGGCCACCACGGTCCCGGCGGCACCGCGCGCCTCCCGCTCGGCGCCGCCCGTGATCGGGGCGGTCACCAGGAAGTACGGCTGGCCGCCGGCCAGGCGCAGAGCCAGGACGGGCTCGGTCGAGGCGAGCGTTCCCGGCAGGCTCGGGGGCGGGCTCGCCGGCACCTGCACGAGCGGCGTGCCGCGACGGTCGCGGATCGTGATGAAATCGGCGAGCCCATCCTGCGTCACCGCGAGCACGCGCGGGGACGCACCGCGGGCGAGCGTCGCCCAATCGCCCTTGACCGTTCCCTCGATGACCGCGGGGTCGCGCGCGAGGAGCACGGTCTCCCGTCGGAGCGAATCCTGGTAGTGGGCCACCAGCGCCGTCACCGCGTCCACGGTTCGCAGAACGGCGGCCTCCCGTGTACGCACAAGCTGGCGATGGGCGGCGATGAACCCCAGGGTGGCGAGGATTCCCAGGGGGATGGCGAGCAACAGGAAGGGAACGAGGAAACCCCGGGTGAAGCGGTGCACGAGCCTATTTTCGGCCCGCGGGGCGCCTAATTATAGAGGATTTTCGGCGGCCTAGAGACCGAGGTAGGCCTGCTTGATGTGGCCGCTCGCCAGCAGGTCCTGGCGGAGGCCGGAGAGCGTCATCCGCCCGTTCTCGAGGACATAGCCCCGGTGGGCCAGGTGGAGCGAGCGGAGCACGTTCTGCTCGACCAGCAGGATCGTGATGCCCAGGCCGTTGATGCGGCCCAGGTCCTCGAAGATGGCCTTGACCATCACGGGCGCCAGCCCCAGGCTCGGCTCGTCCAGCATGAGCAGCCGCGGCCGGGCCATGAGCCCGCGGCCGATGGCGCACATCTGCTGCTCGCCCCCCGACAGCGTGCCCGCGAGCTGACTCCGGCGCTCCCGCAGGCGGGGGAAGAGATCGAAGACCTCGGCGAGCGTCTCCGACGACGCGATCCGGGCCGCCCGGGTGCGCGCCCCCAGCTCCAGGTTCTC
>JBGOVO010000185.1:0-7499 GCA_041478145.1 Methylomirabilia bacterium | reverse complement strand
GTGTCGCGCAGGACCTCCTCCGGCGTCATCGGCTTGATGCAGCGGAGCACCTTGACCTTCTCGTCGCGCACCGCGTTCGGCTCGAACGCCACCGGCGGCTCCATCGCCACCAGGCAGAGGAGCTGGAGGATGTGGTTCTGGATCATGTCGCGGAGCGCGCCCGATTCCTCGTAGTAGGCCCCGCGCCCTTCCACGCCGATGGACTCGCCCACCGTGATCTGCACGTGATCGACGTGGTTGCGGTTCCAGAGCGGCTCGAAGATGCCGTTGGCCCAGCGGAACACGAGGACGTTCTGGACGGTCTCCTTGCCGAGGTAGTGGTCGATCCGGTAGACCTGATCCTCGCTGAAGGCGGAGGCCACCACCTGGTTGAGCGCGCCCGCCGAGTGGAGATCGCGGCCGAACGGCTTCTCGATGATGATGCGCGCCCAGCCGGTGCTGTTCTCGGGCGGCCGGTTGAGGCCCGCCTCGCCGAGCCGCGCGACGAGATGCGGGTACACCGAGGGCGGCGTGGAGACGTAGAAGAGCCGGTTGGTGCCGGTGCCCCGCTCCTGCTCGACCTTCTTGAGGTAGGCGGTGAGCCCCGGATACATGGCCGCGTCGGCGGGGTCCCCCGCGTAGTAGAAGAGGGCCTGGGCGAAGCGGTCCCACACGCGCGCGGAGGGCGGCTGCACGCGCGCGAAATCCGTGATGGCCTCGCGCATGCGCTCGCGGAACTGCTCGTTCGTCATCTCCGATCGCGAGACCCCGACGATGGCGAAAGGCTCCGGCAGCACGCGCCCCTGGAAGAGGGACCAGAGCGCGGGCAGGAGCTTGCGCTTCGTCAGATCGCCCGAGGCGCCGAAGATGATCAGCGTGCAGGATTCGTCGTGGAGGGGAGCCGTCATGCCGCTCAAAGCCTCTTGGTCAGTCCTTGGACCATCTGCAGGAGCTGCTGCAGGGCCTGCGACTGCTTGCCGGTGAGATGGAGCCGGATGACCCGGCGCGCGCCGTCGCGCAGACTCTGGAGATCGCCCAGGGCCTGGGCGGACTTCAACGTCGAGAAGCCGTAGCCGGCGCCGGGGATGGCCAGATCCTCGCGATCCTCACCGGTGATCTGGATGAAGAGGCCGCTGGTGGGCCCGCCCTTGTGGAGCTGTCCGGTGGAATGGAGATAGCGCGGCCCCCAGCCGAGCGTCGTCGCGATGCGGAGCCGGTCACGCAGGGCGACCCGGATCTCCTGGAGCGCGCGCCAGGCCTCCGCGGTCGGGGTGAGATAGGCCTGCAGGGCCAGGTAGTCGCCCGGCGCGGCCATCGCCAGATGAGCGGCCAGCCCGCGGCTGACCGACCCCGGCTTCTTGTTCGACTTGGTCATGAGCACGATGCCGTCTTCCTCGACGTCCGACGGCCACTCGGGCAGGCGCCGCGAGCGCCGCCACTCCGCGAGGAGGGTGGCCGCGTTCTCCTTCGCGCGCGCCACGTCGGGCTCGTCGAACGGGTTCACCCCGAGCACCGCGCCCGCGGTGGCGGTGGCCAGCTCCCAGCGGAAGAACTCGGCGCCCAGGTCCATGGGATCGCGCAGCACGAGCCGCAGCACCGGGTGGCCCGCGTCGGAGAGCTTGGCGAGGACCGCGTCGTGGGCGTCGTCGCCCTCGAGCACGATCGCCACGAAGACCCGATCGTCCCCGTAGACGGTGGGAGCGCCCAGGGGCTCGTCGACCACCGGGACGAGGCCGGTGCCGTCCTTGCCGAGCGACTCGGCGAGGAGCTGCTCGATCCAGGAGCCGAGCGCCCGGATCTTCTCGGAGAGCACCAGGGTGACCTTGTCGCGGCCGGCCCGCGCCAGCCCTGCCAACACCGCGCCGAGCTGCACCGCGGGATTTCCCCGCACGCCCACCTCGTTGCCGCACGTCTCCACCATGGTGTGGGCGCGCTCGAGCAGGATCTTGATGTCCACGCCGATCAGGGCGGCCGGTACCAGCCCGAAGAAGGACAGGGCGGAGAAGCGCCCGCCGATCGACGCGGGGTTGAGGAAGGTGCGGCGGAAGCCGGTCTCGGTGGCCAGCTTGTCCAGCGGCCGGCCGGGATCGGTGATGGCGATGAACTGCATCCCGGGCCTCGGAGACGAGGCCCCCTCCACCTGGCCCCGGAAGAAGGCGTACGCGGCCATGGTCTCGGCGCTGGTGCCCGACTTGCTCGAGACCACGAAGAGCGAGCGGCTCAGGTTGATCCGCTCGGATACCTGCTTCACCGCGCCGGGATCGGTGGAGTCGAGCACGAGCATGTCGGGGAAGCCCATCTTGGAGCCGAAGGTCTCGTTGAAGACCTCCCCGGTCGACGAGGAGCCGCCCATGCCGAGCAGGACCACGTGGGAGTACTGCAGGCGGCGCACCTCGTCGGCGAAGGCCCGGATGTCCTCGGAATGCCCGCGCATGATCGTGGGGGAGGTGAGCCAGCCCAGCCGGTTCCGCACGGTGGCCGCGTCGCCCTTCCAGAGCGTGGCGTCTTTCACCCAGAGGCGGTCGAGGAACTCGCGCGCCTCGAGGAAGCGCAGCGTCTCCTCCACCGCGGCGAGCTTGAGCGGATCCGGCAGCACGAGCGGCGGGCTCGTGACGGCCGGCGCGGCCGCCGGGCGCTCCGCGGGAGCGGGGGCCTCTGGGACGGCGGCGGGCGCCGCCGGCTCCGCGCTCGTGGCCGCCGGCTCGCGCTTGGGCGCGGAAGGCTTGGCGGCGGGGGCCTTCGCCGCGGCGGGCTTCACCGCCTTCGCGTCGCCCGCGGCTGGCTGCAGCGGCGCCTTGTCGGCCCCGAGCAGCCCGGCCTCGAGCTGGCCGATCTTGACCACCTGCCGGGCCTGGAGATCGCCCGGCTGGAACGGGGTGCCGATGAAGGCCTGGGCGATCTCGATCGCGGTCTTGACGTCGAGGTCCGGCGCGGCGAGGCAGAGTACGTTGGCGTCGGCCTCCTCCCGGCTGCGGCGCGCGGAGGCCGGGTCGTGGCAGAGCGCGGCGCGGATGCCCCGCATCTTGTTGGCCGCGATCACGCCGCCCGCGCCGCTCGAGCAGAGAAGCAGGCTCTGGTCCACGAAGCCGCGCAGTGCCGCCTGACCGACCGCGCGGGCATAGTCCGGGTAGTCCACCGGGTCGGTCGAGAAGGTGCCGAGGTCGAGCACATCGTGGCCCTCGGCTTCGAGGGCGGCCACGAGGCCTTCTTTGAGCGGAAAGCCGGTGTCGTCGCAGCCGATCGCGATTCGCATGGGCCCGCGAGATCTATTCTCTCAGGAGTCTCGAAACCCGACAATGTTGTCGTAGAGGCGCCATTGACGCTCCCGGGCCACTCGGTAGCGGGCGTGGCGCTCGGGATCGGGGCGCAAGATCCGGGCCGGATCCGGGGTCGAGGGCATGGGCAGGCCGAGCGCCTCGAGGGCGAGCAGGGCCGCGCCGCGGGCCGACGCCTCCGCGTCGCTCCCGAGCGCCAGTGGGACGCCGAGGGCGTCCGTGACGATCTGGGCCCAGGCGGGCGAGCGCCCGAGCGCGCCGCCCGAGCCCACCACCACGTGATCGGGCGCGGCGAGCGGCCGCAGCCGGTCGTATACCTCCGCCAGCCGCAGCGCGACGGCCTCGAGGAGCGCGCGCGTGATCTCCACCGGGCCGCTGTCGAGCGACAGGCCCGCGACCGCGGCGCGCGCCTCCGGCCGCCAGCCGGGGCTGCGCTCGCCCGCGAAGAAAGGCAGGGCGGTCAGCCCGTGACCATCGGCGGGCAGGGCGCTGATCGCCCGGTCGAGCGCCGCATCCTCGCGGGGCAGCGTCAGGGTCTTCCGGCACCAGGCCAGGACATTGCCGCCCTCGGAGGTCGCCCCGCCCACCAGCGCGCGCTCGGCGTCGACGCGATAGCGCCAGAGCCCCCAGGGCGTGGCGGCGCGCGGGCCCAGGCGCTCGGGTAGCACGACCCGGAGGGCGGCGGAGGTGCCCACGTTGAGGGCGACGCGGTCCGGGCCCCAGCAGCCCGAGCCCACGTTGGAGCAGGCCCCGTCGCCGCGCGCCGGATGCCAGGGCACGCGCGCGAGCGCGGGCCAGCGCGCCGCCCACGGCGCGATCAGGCCGGGGCGCGCGGTGTCGTCGATGGGCGGCAGCGCGCGCGCGGCGATGCCGGTGGCCGCCAGCATCGCCTCGTCCCATCCGCCGCGTCGCTGATCGAGGAGGCCGGTGCCCGAGGCCATCGAGAGACTCACGCCGATCGAACCGGTGAGCCGGGCCTGCAGGTATTCGCCGAAGCCGCACCAGGTGACCGCGCGCTCGAAGAGCTCCGGGCGCGCCGAACGCAGCCACCGGAGCTTGGCGGGAAAGAACGCGGAGTGGAGCGGCGCGCCGGTGCGCGCGTGGATCAGCCGCTCGTCGTGGGTGCGGCGCAGCTCGACGGCGGCCGCCGCGCTCCGGGTGTCGGCCCAGGTGATCACGGCGGTGAGCGGGCGTCCCGCGCCGTCGAGGGCGAGCAGGCTGTGCCAGAACACGGAGGCGCCCACCGCCGCGATGTCGGCGGCGCGGGCGCCGCACCCGGCGAGCGCCGCGTCGAGCGCGCTCGCCACCGCGTCCAGCAGGAGAGCGGCGTCCAGCTCGACACCGCCGTCCGGCGTGGTGGCCGGCTCGTAGGCCACGTGGCCGTCCGCCCCCGGCAGCGCGCGCCCGCTCGCGTCGAACACGCGCGCGCGAGTGGAGCTGGTGCCGTCGTCCAGCGCCAGGACGAGCATGTGCGGTACTATACGACGCTATGGAGCCGGCCTCGGACGCCTGATGGCCCGCTCCACGCCATTCACCCACTGAGAGCAGGAGAGCGACATGTCCCTCATCACGGTGCTGAGCCCGGTGGGCGAGCTCCGGACGGCGACCACGGCGATTCCGCCGCTGCCCGCCGACCTGCGCGGGCTCACGGTGGGCTTCCTCGACAACACCAAGCACAACTTCGATCGCCTCGTGACCGGCATCGGCGAGCTCCTCAAGGAGCGCCACGGCGTCGAGCGCGTGGTGATCCTCCGGAAGGCCAATGCCGCCACCGGCGCCGCCCACGAGATCATCGAGGCGCTCGCCAAGGAGTGCGACCTCGTCTTCGCGGGCTCCGCGGACTGAGGCTCCTGCACGTCGTGGAGTCTCCACGACTCGCTGGAGCTGGCCCGGGCGGGGACGCCCGCGGGGCTGATCACGACCACCGTGTTCCAGCGCCTGGCCCTGGGGGAGATGGCGGCGCTCGGCGCCACCGGGCTCCCGCTGCTCGTCATCCAGCATCCGCTGGGTGGTGAGGCGCCGGAGGGGGTGAGCCGCCGGATCGTGCAGGCGGTGGAGCAGCTCGGCGCCATGCTCGGCGGACGGTGAGCCCGTCATGAGTCAGGCGCCGGACGCCACGCTGACCCTGCCCGAAGAAGACGTCTACGCGGAGTTCTGCGCGCGGGAGTGGTGCGACGGGCTCCCCATCGTGCCGCCTACCGCGGAGCGCGTGCGCGCGATGCTGGCGGGAGCCCGGACCAAGGCTGCCGAGTCGCTTGGGGTCATGCCGCCGCTCTGGCGGGAGTGCTCGGTCGAGAAGCTGGCGGTCAACGCGGTCATGGCCGGCTGCGAGCCCGCCTACTTCCCGGTGATCGTGGCGGCGGCGCAGGCCCTGCTGGACCCCGCGTTCAATCTCTTCGGGGTGCAGGCCACCACGCATCCGGTGGCGCCGCTCGTCGTGGTGAGCGGGCCCTACGCGCGCGCCATCGGCGTGCACGCGGGCTCCGGCCTCCTCGGTCCCGGCTTCCGCGCCAACGCCACCATCGGGCGCGCGATCCGGCTGATCCTGATGAACGTGGGCGGCGGCTGGCCCGGCCGCGGCGACATGGCCACCCAGGGCAGCCCGGCCAAGTTCGCCTACGCGATCACAGAGCGCGAGGACTCGCCGTGGGAGCCGCTGCACGTGGCCCTCGGCTTCAAGGCGGACCAGAGCGTGGTCACCGTGTTCGGTGGCGAGGGCCCGCACAACGTCAACGACCACGTCTCCACCACCGCGCCCGGCATCCTCAACAACGTGGCCGACGTGGCCACCACGCTCGGCTCCAACGTGGGCTGGTACCTCTCGCAGAGCCAGCTCCTGGTCGTGCTCGGGCCCGAGCACGCCGCCACCATCGCGGCCGACGGCTTCTCCCGCGCCGACGTGCAGCGCTTCCTCTTCGAGAACGCGCGCATGCCGCTCGGGCGCATGAAGCTCGGGGGCATGTGGGGCATGCACGACTGGCCCGCGTGGATGACCAAGGTGACGGACGAGGCGGCGCGGCTGCCGCGCGTGCCCGCCCCGGAGGACATCTACGTGATGGTGGGCGGCGGCGCCGGCAAGCACTCCTGCGTCGTGCCCAATTGCACGTTCAGCCGCGCGGTCAGCCGCCCCATCGACCGCATCCCTTAGCCTAACGACGCGCGGTGGTCAGAAGGGTGAGGGCGGCCAGCAGGAGCAGCGCGCCCGCCATGCCGACAGGGCCGAGGCGCTCGCCGAAGACGACCAGGCCGAGGGTGGTGGCGGTGAGCGGCTCCAGCAGCGAGACGATGCCGGCCACGGTGGCGGGCACGCGACGCAGCCCCGCCGAGAACAGCGCGTAGGCCACCGCGGTGGGGCCGATCCCCAGATAGAGCAGCAGCGGCCAGCCCGCGGCCCATGCACGCGCGGGGGCCGGCTCGCCGAGCAGCGCCGGAGCGAGGAATCCCGCGGCCAGTGTGAAGGTGATGGCCGCCGCCGCGAGCGGCGTCACGCGGGCCAGCAGCCCCTTTGCGGCCACCGCGTACACGGCGTAAGATACCCCCGCGCCGAGCGCGAGTAGCGCCCCCAGACCGAAGTGGCCCGCGATCTCGCCGAGCCCGCGTGGGCCGATCACGAGCAGCGCGGTCCCGGCGACCGCCATCCCGAGCGACAGCCGTACGAGCGGGGTCAGCCGCTCTCCGAGGAAGACGGCGGCCAGTATCGCGATGAGGAGCGGCGCGGAGCAGATGGCGAGGAGCGCGGCGGCGGCGACCCCGACGAGGGTGACGGCGCGGAAGAAGCAGACCTGGTACGCGGCCATGGCGAGGCCGAGGGCGGCGCAGAGCGGCAGATCGGCGCGGGCCGGCCACGCGCGCAGCGCGGCGCGGGGGGTGCCGACCCGCGAGGCGCACACCGCGGCGAGCACCAGACAGGGCGCGGCGACGGCGAGACGGCTCCAGCCGACGAGCAGCGGTGAGGCGGCGGCCTCGCGGGAGAGCAGGGTCATGGTGGCGCCGGTCGTGCCCCAGGACACGGCCGCGATGGCGATGAGAACCAACCCGAGCAGCATGCGGGAAGTGTAGGGCGAGGCGCAGCCGAAGGCGAGCCGAGCGGATAGGAAAGATAGGGCGAGGCGCAGCCGAAGGCGAGCCGAGCGGATAGGAAAGATAGGGCGAGGCGCAGCCGAAGGCGAGCCGAGCGGATACGAAAAATAGGGGGATAGAACAACCGCATGACGATCAGCGAGACGATCGGATTCATCGGGCTCG
>JBGOVO010000189.1:0-7403 GCA_041478145.1 Methylomirabilia bacterium | reverse complement strand
GTAGAAGCCCATCGGCTGGTTGTTGAGCAGCGCCGCGTAGAAGGCGGCCGGGTGATGCGCCTTCAGGTACGCGCTCGCGTAGGCGAGCAGCGCGAAGCTGGCCGCGTGGCTTTCGGGAAAACCATAGAGCGCGAAGGCGGTGATGGAGTGGATGATGGCCTCGGCGGCGGCGCCCCCGATGCCCTGACGCGCCATGCCCGCGCGGAGCTTCAGCTCCACCTCCCGCATGGCCCGCTCCGAGCGCTTGAAGCCGAAGGCGCGCCGCAGTTCCTCCGCCTCGCCGCCCGTGAAGCCGGCGGTGGCCATCGCCATGCGGAGCAACTGCTCCTGGAAGAGCGGCACGCCGAGCGTGCGGCGCAGGATGGGCTCGAGATCGGGATGGGGCACGGTGATCGGCTCGCGCCCCGCGCGGCGGCGCAGATACGGATGCACCATGTCCCCCACGATGGGGCCGGGGCGGATGATGGCCACCTGCACCACCAGATCGTAGAAGCGCTCCGGGCGCAGGCGCGGCAGGGTCGCCATCTGGGCGCGGCTCTCCACCTGGAAGACCCCGATGGTGTCGGCCTGCTGGAGCATGGCGTAGACCTTCCGATCGTCCTGCGGCAGATGGGCCAGGTCCACCGCGCCGCCGCGCCGGCGGATCATCTCGAGGGCGTCCTGCAGGAGCGACATCATGCCGAGCCCGAGCAGATCGACCTTGACGATGCCGAGGGCGGCGCAGTCGTCCTTGTCCCACTGCACCACGCTGCGGCCGGGCATCGTCGCGGGCTCGAGGGGCACGACGCCGTCGAGCCGCCCCTGGGCGATCACCATGCCCCCCGAGTGCTGCCCCAGATGGCGCGGCAGGTCCTGGATGGCGCTCCACAGCCGGCCGAAGTGCTGGATCCGCGGCTCGGTGGGATCGCAGCCGGCCTCGCCGAGATGCGCGAGCAGCGTGTCGCCCGGGTCGTTGTACTCCCAGTTGCTCACGAGCTGGGACAGCCGCTCGATGACGTCGGCGGGGAGCCCCAGCGTCTTGCCCACTTCCCGGGCCGCGCTGCGGCCGCGGTAGGTGATCACGTTGGCGGTCATGGCCGCGCCCAGCCGGCCGTAGCGCTCGTAGACGTACTGGATCACCCGCTCGCGGCGATCACCGCTCGGCAGGTCGAGATCGATGTCGGGCCACTCGCCGCGCTCCTCGGAGAGAAAGCGCTCGAAGAGCAGCTCCAGGCCCACCGGGTCCACCGCGGTGAGGCCGAGCGCGTAGCACACCGCGCTGTTGGCGGCGGAGCCGCGCCCCTGCACCAGCACGTCGTGAGCGCGACAGTACTGCACCAGATCCCAGACGATGAGGAAGTAGCCCGCCAGGTCGAGCCGCCCGATCAGGGCCAGCTCGTGCTCGATCTGTCGCCGCGCCTTCCCGGCGAGCGCGCCCGAGCCGTAGCGGTCGCGGGCCCCGGCGTGGGCCAACGCGCGCAGGAAGCCGAGCGGCGTCTCGCCCCGGGGCAGCGGGTAGTCGGGAAAGCGATAGCCCAGGTCCTTCAAGGTGAACCCGAGACGCATCGCCAGCTCGCCGGTATTCGCCACCGCTTCCGGACAGTCGGCGAAGAGCCGCTCCATCGCGGGGCCGCTCTTCATGAAGTGCTCGCTATTGCGCGCGAGCCGCCGGCCCGCGCCGTCCAGCGTGGTGTGCTCGCGGATGCACGTGAGCACGTCGAGCAGCGGGCGGGCGCGCCGAGCGATGAGCCTAGGCTCGTTGGTGGCGAGCGGCGCCAGATGGAGACGTTCGGCCTCGGCGCGCAACCACTCGTTGCGCGCTTCCTGGGGACGGCTCAGGTGGCGCTGCAGCTCCGCGAAGACGTTGAAGCGACCGTAGATGGAGACGAGGCGCTCGAGGCACTGCCGCCCGGCCGAGGCGCCGTCACGCGCGAGCGCGGCGGCCACCGGCCCGCGGCCGCCGCCGGTGAGGCAGACCAGGCCGCCGGCGTATTCGGCCAGCTCCTCGAGGGCGGCCGCGCCCTCGCCCTTCGGGGCCCGCATCTTGATCCGGGTGAGCAGGCGGCAGAGGTTCTGGTAGCCCTCGCGGTCCTCCACGAGCAGCGGCAGCCGGCTGCCGTCGGTCAGGGTGACCTCCGCGCCCACGAGCGCGGAAAGACCGAGCCGGGTGCAGGCGCGGTAGAGCCGGGGCGCGCCGTACACGCCGTCGGCATCCAGGAGCGCGATGGCGGGCTGCTCGAGTCGCGCCGCGCGCTCGGCCAGCGCCTCCGGCAGCGCCGCCGCCTCGAGAAAGCTGAAGGCGCTCCGGGCATGCAGCTCCACGAACACGGCTCAGACCGCGGGCGACGCCGGCGGCCGCCGCGGCATGAAGCGGTGGAACGCGATCAGCCGCGGCAGCTCGGCGAAGCCGTCCGTCAGGACATGAGTCGGGAGGACATCCGCCTCCGTGAGCCGCTCCGAGCCCGCGAGCACCGTGGGCGACCAGTGTGTGACCCGGCGCAGGAGCGCGTAGCCCGGTCGGTTGCGGACGTCGCCGTACCGGGCGAAGACGTCCATGACGCGCGCTGCCTGGGCCATGGCCACGTCCTTGATGAGGCTGTCTCCGACATAGGCCGCCTCGCCGGGCTCGGCGCCGACGTCGCGCAGGATGCCGAGCAGGACGGCGGCGGCCGGTTTCCACACGCCCTCAGGCGTGTGACGGTGGACCGTGCCGTGGAGCCGGTAGTGCTCGGGCGGATAGCGCCGGATCAGCGAAGGCGTCACGCCCTCGGGGAGGGCGTGGTCCGGCG
This sequence comes from Methylomirabilia bacterium, assembly GCA_041478145.1. Classification (GTDB taxonomy): domain Bacteria; phylum Methylomirabilota; class Methylomirabilia; order Rokubacteriales; family CSP1-6; genus CAMLFJ01. The sequence continues at coordinate 4,635 of JBGOVO010000189.1, read as the reverse complement.
GTGAATAGAGGTAGTCGAGCACCCTGTCGAGCCCGAGGGTCCGCACGCGGTAGTCGGCGTAATACGCCCGGGACTCCGTGTAGGCCACCACCAGCGTTCCCGCCGCCCGGATCGTCCGGAGCGTATCGAGGACACCGGAGTAGAGCCGGAGCGTCTGCCGCCGCACCGTGCGGTAGGCCTCGATGGCGGGTGCGTAACGGGCGGGCAAATCCTCCGGGGGGTGACGGGCGCGGAGCGACGGAAGCTCCTGGATCGCGAAGGCGTACTCCGTGGTGCCGTACCGCTGGTGGAGGGCGTAGAATTCCCGCTCCAGCGTTTCGCGCGCCATCCCACTATCGGCGGTGAGCCGCTCGAGCATCGCCCCGAAGGCGGCCTGCCACATCCCGAGCCAGTCGAAGAGGGTGTTGTCCATGTCCGTGACGAGAACGGTCACGGTGGGGCGTGACGGGGAGGCGCCCATCAGTCGTAGATGCCCGAGAGATGCCAGGCGGAGCCGTCGTGGGCCAGGCGGCATAGCGTGCCGTCGGCCAGCTCCACGTCCCACTCGTCCTGCAACCACGGGCGCTGGGTCCACCATTCTCCTGAGGCGCGCCACGGGCCCACGCCCGCCACGATGCGTCCCGTGAGGCGGCTCGATCGCAGAGCGACCGGGCGGCCGGAGGCCAGCGTGACGGCGGCGGGGGCCGGGGGGCGGAGGCGGCGCAGGGCGAGGATGGGGCCCCTCACCCTGCCCTCTCCCCTGAGGGGAGAGGGTGGTTGGGGATGAGGGTGATAGGGGGCGAGACCGATGGCGTCGGGGCGATGGCTGTCGAGCAGCGCCGGGGCACCGATCCCGTCGGCGCCGACCAGTGCCACCAGGCGATTCAAGGTGGCCGCGAGCACGCGCGGGCTGGGGCGTGAGCGATCGGTGAGCGACTCCTGAGCCGGGGTCACCCGGACCGGACGGGCGCGAAGCGTGAGGCTCTTCACGATGCCGCGCGGCGGCCGCGCCTCGAGCGCCAGCCGGAGCAGGCCCGCGACCGCGGCGGCGTCGGTCATCGGCACGGCAGGGGTGAGCGCGCCCTCGTGAGCGCGCGCGCCGTCGAGCCGGCAGATCCACTCGAAGCCATCGGCGGCGAGCCCGCGCACGCCGAGGCTCGCGCAGACGCGGCCGGCCAGCTTGCGCATGCGCTCGACCACCGGCTCGAGCGTCTCCATGCCCCACTCGCACTCCACCGATTCCTCGAAGAGCGGCGCCGCCCTCCAGGAGGCGAGCGGGCGCGGATCTTCTCCGCGGGCCAGGCGCTGGAGCCGGATGCCTTCGCCGCCGAGCCGCTCGAACACCCCCGCGGTCGGCAGCGCGGCCAGCTCACCGAGCGTGCGGAGGCCCCATCGCAAGAACCGGGCCCTCGTGTCCTCGGGCAGCTCCAGCAGCGACAGCGGCGCCGCGGCCAGATAGGCGGCATCGCCGCCCGGGGCGACGACGCTCACTCCCGATCCCAATCGCGCGGCGGCGAGCGCGCCGATGCGGCTGCCCGCGATGCCCACGCGAATCTCCAGACTGGTGGCCGCCGCGGCTTCGCGGAGCCGTGCGGCCAGGCGCGGCTCGTCGCCGAACAGGCCCTCCAGCCCGGTGGCGTCGAGATAGACCCGATCGGCACCGCCGTCTTCCACCCGGGGCGAATGGGCCAGCGCCACCTGCAGCAGGGCCGGCGGCCGATCGGGCGCCGCCTCGGTCATCGGGATCAGGCAGGCGATGCGGGTCATAGTGTCCACTCGAGAGTCCAGTGCCCCTCACCCTGCTCTCTCCCCTGGGAGAGGAGGTGAGGGCGATAGCGGAGGACGGAGATCTCCGAGCGCAGCCCGGCCAGCCGGGTGAGCGGGCGCAGCCCCATCCAGCGCGGCGCCAACCGCCGCGTGGCCAGGACGAGCGATGCGGGGCTGCCCTCGCGATGCCGAGCGCTCCGCACGATCAGGATCGTGTCGCCACCCTCCACCGCGCGCTGCAGCCGGATCTGGGCCGAGGCGGGCACGGGGCCGAGCTCGTCCAGATCCAGCACGACCAGGGAAAAGCCGGGGCAGCGGGCGAGGAGATCGGCGGCACTCAGGGCCGCCCGGAGCCGGGCGCCACATTTCACCCAGAGCAGCGCGGAGAGATCGGCTCCCGCCGCGGCGGCGGACGCCGGGTCGAGCGCATCCATCCCGTCCACGAAGGCCACCTGCCCGCCCGACATCGTGATTCGGGCGATGAGGGCCAGGAGCAGGCTGCTGCCCCCTGAGGATCGTGGGCCGACGACCTCGCTGAGCCGGCCCGGAGGGAACAGGCCGAGCAGGTCGTCGATCCCTTCGCGATCCCACCCTGGCGGAGGTGAGGACTCGATCGGGATAGCCATGCGACGCCCTGATTACACGTCACTTGTTTAGTACAATTCAACAACAAAATACAGGGGGTGATGTCTCGAGCCTACTACATAGAGTGGGTCAGTCTCCGGACTGCCGGCCCAGCCGCCCCCGGGCCAGCGCCACGTAGGCCACCGCGTAGACGAGCACACCGCACAAGAGGTACACCGCCCACGCGACCCCCCCGATCGGAGAGCCCGCCGCCGCGTACCGCGTGAAGCCCTCGTAGGCGAAGATGCTCAGGAAGACGCCCGACGGGCCCATCAGCAGCGCCGCGATGATGCGCGGGGCGGAGCCACGGGTGACCGCCCAGGGGGCCAGCAGCAACCCCGCTTGCGAGGCGAGCCCCATCGCGCCGAAGATCGCCAGGCTGATCAGGTCGGTGCGCTGGGGCTCCGCCATGCGGCCGAAGCCGTACGCGGCGCCCGCGAAGGCCGCCGCGAGCGAGAGCCCGGTGAGCCAGGTGAGGACGAAGAAGACGACGAGCATCCCCGAGGTCTATCGCCCCGCGAACTTCTCCTCGATCCCGTGCCACCAATCGAAGCCCACGCGGCGAAAGATGTCCATGGGACTCAGCACCGGGCCGTCCTGCCAGTCGGTCCCGTGCTCCTTCAGATAGGCAAGCGAGCGCTCCATCGCGGGCACCGCGGCGGCCATGCACACCGCCGGGAAGATCACGATCTTGTACCCGATGCGCTCGAGCTCGGCCACCTTCACCGCGGGGGTCTTGCCGCCGATGACCATGTTGGCGAGGAGCGGCGCCTTCACCTCGCGGGCCACGCGCCGGATCTCGTCCTCGGTCTGGGGCGCTTCGAAGAAGATCACGTCGGCACCCGCCTCCGCATAGCGATTGGAGCGGTCGATCGCGTCGTCGAGCCCGGTGACCGCGCGGGCGTCGGTGCGCGCGATGATGACGAAGTCGGGATCGGTGCGGTACTCGGCGGCCGCGCGGATCTTGTCGCAGAACTCCTCCGTCGGGATCACCTGCTTGCCCGCGATGTGCCCGCACTTCTTGGGCGCCACCTGGTCCTCGATGTGGAGCCCCGCCACGCCCGCCTTCTCGTACTCCCGCACCGTGCGCACCACGTTGAGCACGTTGCCGTAGCCGGTGTCCGCGTCCGCGACCACCGGCAGCGAGACGCACGAGGCCAGATGCCCCGCGTGGTTGGCCATCTCGGTGAGGGTGGCCAGGCCCAGGTCGGGCTGGCCCAGATGCGACGCGGCGGTGCCCGCGCCGGTCATGTACACCGCCTGGAAGCCGGCCGCCTCGATCAGGCGCGCGGAGAAGCCGTCATAGGCGCCGGGGGCGACGATGATCCCGGGGGCGTTGAGCATCTGGCGGAGGCGCGTCGTGGCTCGCATACGGAAAACCTTTCCCGGGCGCTGGGCCCGACGGGGATGGCGTGGCGGTCGGAGGCTCGGCGGCGATGACGATTGTCGGCCAGGGGGCTCGCGGTTGTCAAATGCGGCCGGTTCCGCTTGCTACCGGAGCCACAATGGTCCAAGCGACGTCACCACGATCATAAGCGAGGGCCCGGTCCATGCGACGGTTGACGATAACCTTCTTTCCGATGCTGATCCTCGTCCTCTCGCCGGTCGGTCCGGCCCGGGGCGACGAGGTGCTCTTCCTCAATGGCGACCGGCTGTCCGGCAAGATCCTCAAGGCGGCCAGCGGCAAGCTCACGATCAAGACCGAGGGCGCGGGCGAGGTCTCAGTGGACATGTCGAAGGTGAAGACCTTCTCCACGGACGCGCCGGTCGCGGTCGGCGTCAAGGAGCAGCCGCCGGTGAGCGCGGACGTGGGCGCGGGGCCCGATCGCTACGTGCAGACCGCGCCCGCACCCGGGGCGCCGCCGCAGCCGGTGGCCATCGCCGACATCAGCGCGATCAACCCCACCCCACCGGCGTGGACGGGATCGTTCGCCCTGAACGGCCTGCTCACCACCGGAAACTCGGAAACCGAGCAGCTCGGCTTCCGCGCCGCCCTGTCCAAACGCTGGCCGGATGATCGCCTCACCTTCGGGGCCGAGTACTACTTCGGCCGGCAGGAGGACCCGAGCACCGGCGAGAAGTCCACCACGATCGACTACGCCATGGCGCTGGCGAAGTACGACCACTTCTTCACCAAGAAGTTCTACGGCTACCTCGGCACGAAGGCGGAGCGCGACGGGGTGGCGGAGCTGGAGCTGCGGCTGTCGCCGGGCGCCGGCGTCGGCTACCAGTGGTTCGAGGGTCCCACCTTCAATCTCTCCAACG
>JBGOVO010000426.1:0-3120 GCA_041478145.1 Methylomirabilia bacterium | reverse complement strand
TGTCCCGGCTGGCTCGGGGAGCGGCTGGACGTGGGCTGGGCGATCGACGTCCTGCACCCCCGGGCCGCGCTCCGGCCTCCCGGTTGACAGGCCCACCTGGTCGTAGAGATTCTCATCAATGCCCGCGCGAGTCGCCCTGCTCCTGCTACTCTTCTGGTCGACTACAGCTACGTCGAGGTCGAGAGTTTCAAGCCGGGCTACGCGCGCGATCCTCGAGCCTACGACGTCAACCGCGACAAGTCGGCGAAGGAATGGATCACTGCCGAGGTGCTATCGTTCCTCTACGACTTCGTGGCCCCCCTCAACTGGCAGGTGCGTGATCTGGCTTGAGCGGCAGGATAACATCAAGACCATCCACGACGACAGTTGGGCGCACGCCGCTGGTTCGCGAGCTGGGGAAGACCTGGTACGCGCGGCTTCCTGATTCCGCGTGCGCGGCCGGCGGCGCCTTCGCTTCGCCGCGTCAGGCGTTCTGGACCCTCCTGCGGGAGACCTGGGACAGGCTGCTCGACGGCACGGGCCCCTTCGTCGAGCGCGCATCGCCCGGGCAGCCCCCGCGCTTCGTGAAGATGTTCGACCTGGAAGACGACACGCTCGGCCGAGATCTTTCCGACGCGACGACCCGCGACGCCATGCGCGCGCGCATCCTCCAGATCATCCGCGAGTATCGCGCGCCCTAACCGCCGGGCGCCTCGACCAGCAACAGGTAGAGATCGAGCAGGTTGGTGTTGGTAGGGCCGGTGACCACCAGGTCGCCGAGCGCGGCGAGGACCGGATTCGAGTCGTTGTCGGCCAGGCGGGCCGCGAGGTCGTGGCCGCGCTCCCGCGCGCGCCTCGCGCTGGCCCCGTCGGCCACCGCCCCCGCCGCCTCGGTGGGCCCGTCGGTGCCGTCGGTGCCGGCGGCGAGCGCCACCACGCCGTCCACGCCGTCCAGCGCGATCGCGGCGGCGAGGGCGAATTCCTGGCAGCGGCCGCCCAGCCCGCGGCCGCGCACGGTCACCGTGGTCTCGCCGCCCGCGATGACGCAGGCCGGCGCGGCCACCGGCCCGCGGCCGTCGTGGATGCGGCGGGCCAGGCCCACGAGCGTCCCCGCCGCCTCGCGCGCCTCCCCCTCCAGCGAGCGGGTGAGGACGTGTGGTGCGTAGCCGAGGGCGCGCGCGCGGGCCGCGGCCGCGTCCACGACCAGCGCGTTGTTGCCGATCACGGTGTTGGTCACGTCGCGGAACACCGGGTCGTCGGGCTTGGGGGTCTCCGGGATCTCGCCGCGGGCGCCCCGATCGAGCCGGTCCACGATCGAGACCGGAGTCCGCGTCCTCAGATCGAACCGGTCCAGGATCGCGAGCGCGTCCGCGAACGTGGACGCGTCGGGCGCGGTGGGGCCGGACGCGATCACGTCGAGCGGGTCCCCGATCACGTCGGAGAGCAGGAGCGCGTGGACGCGCGCGGGCGCGGCGGCGCGGGCGAGCTGGCCGCCCTTGAGCAGCGAGCAGTGCTTCCGCACCGCGTTGAGCTGGTTGATATTGGCGCCGGCCGCGAGGAGCAGGCGCGTCATCGCCTGCTTGTCGCCGAGCGTGATGGGCGGGACCGGCGCGGGGGTGAGCGCCGAGCCGCCGCCCGAGACCAGCACGAGCAGCAGATCGCCGGCGCGGGCGGAGTCGGCCAGCGCGCGGATCTGCCGGGCCGCCGCCTCCCCGCGCGCGTCGGGGACCGGGTGCCCCGCCTCGACCAGGCGGATGCGGCGGGTCGGAGCGCGATAGCCGTCCTTGACCACCACGAGCCCGTCCGTGATGCGATCGCCCAGGACGCCCTCGGCCGCCGCGGCCATGGCCCCCGAGGCCTTTCCCGCCCCGACCACCAGCACGCGGCCGCGCTCGGCCGGGCCCACGCCGGCGAGCGCGCGTTGCACCAGCGGATGAACGTCGGCGGCGGCCAGGGCCGCGTCGAAGACCGAGCGCGCCGCCGGGCGGAGATTCAACGCGCGAGCTTCTGCAGTCGGCGCCCCGCCTCGATCAGCATGTCGTCGGTCTTGGGGAAGCAGAAGCGGATCTTGGTCCGGCCCAGCTCGCGGTGGGCATAGAACGACGAGCCGGGCACGGTGGCCACCCCGATCTCCTTGATGAGGAAGAGGGCGAACTCGTGGTCGTCCCGGCAGCCGTGGCGCGGGAGGAAATGCGCGGCCTCGGTGAGGATGTAGTAGGCGCCCCTGGGCTTGTAGGCCACGAAGCCCGCCTCCTCCACCTTCCCCAGCAGGAGATCGCGCCGCGCCTGATAGCTCTCGCGCAGGTGGACGTAGTAGGTGTCGGGCAGCCCGAGGGCGGTCACCGCCGCTTCCTGCAGCGGATGCGGCGCGCCCACCGTGATGAAGTCGTGGGCCCGCCGGATGCCGAGCGACAGCTCCGGGCTCGCCACCGCGTAGCCCACCCGCCAGCCCGTCACCGAGTAGGACTTCGAGATGCCGGAGATGGTCACCGTCCGGTCCGCCATGCCCGGAAGGGTCGCGATCGGGATGTGGCCGAGCCCGTCGTAGACGATGTGCTCGTAGATCTCGTCGGTGATGGCGAGGAGGTCGTGCTTGAGGCAGAGATCGGCGATCACCCCGAGCTCCGCGCGGGAGAACACCTTGCCGGAGGGATTGTTCGGGCTGTTGAAGACGATGGCGCGGGTGCGGGAGCTGACGGCCCGGGCGAGCCGGTCCGGATCGAAGGAGAAGTCCGGCGGCTCCAGCGGGACGAACACCGGCTCGGCGCCCGCGATGATGCACCCGGGTCCGTAGTTCTCGTAGAAGGGCTCGAAGATGATCACCTCGTCGCCCGGATTCACCACCGCCAGCAGGGTGGCGAGCATGGTCTCGGTGGAGCCGCAGCAGACCGTGACGTGCCGGTCGGCCTCGATCTCCATGCCGTAGAACTTCCGGTACTTCTCCGCGATGGCCCGTCGCAGCGACGGCGTGCCCCAGGTGATGGCGTACTGGTGGAAGTCGCCGTCGATGGCGCGGTGGGCGGCCTCGACCAGCTCCCGGGGCGGCGGGAAGTTGGGCATGCCCTGGGCCAGGTTGATGCCGTCGTACTGGTTGTTGACCCGGGTCATCTCCCGGATCACCGACTCGGTGAAGCCCTGGAC
>JBGOVO010000251.1:0-5929 GCA_041478145.1 Methylomirabilia bacterium | reverse complement strand
GTTCTGGGGGCTCGGGGAGAAGGAGCTCGCGGCGCTGCCGGGCTATGGCAAGCCCGCCGACGAGAAGGCCAAGGCGAAGAAGCTCATGGCCGAGGCGGGCTACACGCCGGAGAAGCGGCTGAAGGTGGAGATCGTCACGCGCGCCATCCCCATCTACGTGGACATGGCGTCGTTCGTCATCAACGAGCTGAAGCAGATTGGCATCGACGCCTCGCTCAAGCAGATCGAGACCGCCCAGTGGCACGCGATGGCGACGCGGGGCGACTACCAGATCGGGGCGAATCTCACGGGCATCGGGCCGGACGACGCCGACGCGAACTTCTACGAGAACTACGGCTGCGGCTCGCCGCGGAACTACAGCCAGTACTGCAGCGAGGAAGTGATGAAGCTGGTCGACCAGCAGTCGCAGGAGCTCGATGTGAAGAAGCGGCTCACGATGGTCTACGCCATCCAGAAGAAGCTCGAGGCCGACGCCGCCCGGCCCATCCTGGACTGGAGGCTCGACTACTTCACGGTGTGGCCGCACGTGAAGAACCTCGTGCCGCACCAGTCCATCTACAACTTCGGCCGCATGCAGGAAGTGTGGAGCGACAGGTAAGCCTCCGGGCGGTGACGGGAGCGTGAAGACCTACGTTGCCCAGCGGCTCGGGATCGCCGTCCTGACGCTGCTGGGCATGTCGCTCGTGATCTTCACGCTTCTGCGCCTGGCCCCCGGCGACATCGTGGACATCCTGTTCTCGACGGCCGGCTACGTGAGCCCGTCCGAGAAACAGGCGCTCATGAAGGAGCTGGGGATCGACCGCCCGTACTGGGTCCAGTACCTCGACTGGCTCCGCCAGATCGTCACCTTCGACCTCGGCAAGTCGTACCGCTACGACCTCCCCGCGTGGCAGATCATCCGGCCGCTGCTGCCGGTGACGATCGAGCTGGCGGCGCTCTCGATGCTGGTCGCCGTGCTCCTTGGCGTGCCGACGGGCGTGATCAGCGCCGTCCGGCAGGACACCTCGCTCGACTACGTGCTGCGCGTCCTGAGCCTCGCGGGGCTCTCGATGCCGGCCTTCTGGCTCGGCATGGTCATCATCCTGACCCTCGTCACGTGGCTCCAGTGGATTCCGCCGCTCACCTACGTGCGGCCGACCGAGAACTTCAAGCTCCACGCCGTGCAGTTCATGCTGCCGGCGCTCGCCGTCGGCTACCGCTCCTCGGCCCTGATCATGCGCATCACGCGCTCCGCGCTGCTCGAGGTGATGCGCGAGGACTACATCCGAACGGCGCGGGCCAAGGGCCAGAGCGGGAGCGTCGTCGTCTGGCGTCACGCCCTCAAGAACGCGATGCTGCCCGTGATCACCGTCATCGGCATCGAGTTCGCCTTCCTCATCGGCGGCCTGGTCGTCACCGAGCGCGTGTTCAACCTCCCGGGCGTCGCGCGCTTCCTCGTGGACGCAATCCTGTGGCGCGACTACCCGATCGTCCAGAACCTCGTCATGTTCATCGCGATCGTCGTGATCCTGGCGAACCTGCTCGTGGACATGCTCTACGGGGTGCTCGATCCGCGGGTGAAGTATGGCAGTTAGCCCCATCGAGATCGCCGCGCCCGGCGCGGCAAGGGCGGGCACCGGGGCGTGGGCCGGCCTCGCGCGGTTCGTCCGGAAGAAGCCGCTCGGCGCCGCCGGCGGTGTCCTGACGCTCGTGCTGGTGCTGACCGCGCTCTCCGCGGAATTCCTCCAGACGCATGACCCCATCGCCACCGACGCCGCGTACACGCTCGGTGCGCCCAGCGCCGAGCACTGGTTCGGCACCGACCATCTCGGGCGCGACGTCTACTCGCGGATCGTGCACGGGGCGCGCGTCTCGCTCATCGTGGGCCTGGCCTCGACGCTCCTCGGCTCGGTGCTCGGCGGCATCGTCGGCCTGCTCTCGGGCTACATCGGCGGCAAGACCGATCTCATCACGCAGCGCGTCCTCGACATCCTCCAGGGGCTCCCGCTGCTCGTGCTGGCGATGGTCGTCTCGGCGGCGCTCGGCCCGTCGGTCCAGAACGTCGTCATCGCGATCTCGGTCCCGATCATCCCGCGCGCGGCACGCGTGATCCGGTCGAGCGTGCTCTCGATCCGCGAGATGCAGTACGTCGAGGCGGCGCGCGCGCTGGGGATTCGGCACCTGCGCATCGCCTTCCGCCACATCCTGCCCAACACGATGGGGCCGTTCATCGTGCTGTGCACCGCCCAGCTCGGCAGCGCCATCCTGGTGGAGGCCGCGCTCTCATTCCTGGGGCTGGGCGTGCCGGAGCCCTATCCCTCGTGGGGCCGGATGCTCTCGGTCTCCGCGGCCGAGTACGCGCAGAAGGCGCCGTGGCTCGTGATGTTCCCCGGCCTGGCCATCAGCCTCGCCGTCTTCGGCTCCAACCTGCTGGGCGACGCGCTCCGCGACACGCTGGACCCGCGCCTCCGGGGGGCCTAACAAACATTCCCTCTCCCCTCGGGGGAGAGGGCAGGGTGAGGGGGTGGTTCCTATGGCGAACTCCGACGACCTCTGCTGGCTGCCCGCTTCCGAGCTCGCGCCCGCGATCAAGCGCCGCAAGCTCTCCCCGGTCGAGGTGATGAAGGCGGTGCTCGCCCGCATCGAGCGCCTCAACCCGCGCCTCAACGCCTTCGTGACCCTGACCGCCGATCAGGCGCTCAAGGACGCCCGCGCGGCCGAGCGCGCGGTCATGAAGAAGGGCGCCACGCTGGGCGCGCTCCACGGGGTGCCGTTCTCGACCAAGGACCTGGTGATCACCAAGGGCATCCGCACCACGTTCGGCACCCGGCTCTTCGCCGACAACGTGCCCGCCGAGGATGCGCCCACGGTGGAGCGCCTGCGGGCCGCGGGCGCCATCCAGCTCGGCAAGACCAATACGCCGATGATGGGCTGGATCGGGGCCACTCACAACCTGCTCTTCGGCATCACGCGCAACCCCTGGAACCTCGATCGCACGCCCGGCGGCTCGAGCGGCGGAGCCAGCGCGGCGGTGGCCGCGGGCCTCGGCCCGCTCGCCATCGGCACCGACGGCGGCGGCTCGATCCGTATTCCGGCCTCGCTCGCCGGCATCTACGGCATCAAGCCCACGTTCGGCCTCGTGCCGATCTACCCGTTCAGCGCGGCGTGGGGCCTCTCGCACATCGGCCCGATGACGCGCACGGTGGCCGACGCCGCCCTGATGCTGAACGCCTGCGCGGGCCCCGACGCCCGCGACCCCTTCTCGCTGCCGGGCCCGCGGGTGGACTACGTGAAGGCCCTCAAGGGCGGCGTGAAGGGACTGCGCGTGGCGTGGACGGCCGATCTCGGGTTCGCGAAGGTCGTGGACCCGGAGGTGAAGGCCGCGTGCGAGCGCGCGGCCCGGCGCTTCCGTGAGCTGGGCTGCCGCGTCGAGGAGGTCACGCCCAAGTGGCCGACCCCGCACGGGGCGTGGAGGACCATGTTCCTGGGCGGTATCGCGGCCCGGCTCGGGCCCGCGCTGCGCGAGCGGCGGGAGGACATCGATCCGGGGCTGGTCGCCATCGCGGAGGAGACCCGGAGCTGGAGCCCCACCCAGTTCGTGCAGGCCTGGTTCGACCGGCTGGCCTGGGAAGAGCACCCGCGCCGGCTCTTCGAGCGCTACGACCTCTTGCTCACGCCGACCGTCGCGTGCCCGGCCTTCAAGGTGGGCCTCGACGGCCCGACCGAGATCGCGTCCACCCCGACCGGGATCTACGACTGGATCCCGTTCACCTATCCCTTCAACATGACCGGGCATCCCGGCGCCTCGGTGCCGTGTGGCTTCACCCGCGACAAGCTGCCGATCGGTCTGCAGATCCTGGGCCGGCGCTTCGAGGACGCCACCGTGCTGCGCGCGTCGGCCGCGTTCGAGCAGCTCGCGCCCTGGGCGCACCTGCGCCCGCCGGTCTAGCCGTCCTGTATCCAGGGCGCGGCGCCGGAAATTTTGGGCGTTGTGCGCGCCCGGGCCTCGGGCGAGGCTCCGGGCGATGCGAATCCGGAGCGCGGCCCGGGGCTATTCGCTCGTAGACCTGCTGGTGGCCCTCGCGGTGGGCGGGGGGCTCATGGCGTCGACCGTGACCCTGCTGCACCTCGGGCTGCGCGCCTGGCTCTGGGGCGCCGCCCGCGTGGAGGCGCAGCAGTCGGCGCGCTACGCGCTCGAGCGCATGGCGAGCGAGCTGCGCGAGGCGGGATACGATCCCACCGTCGCGGGGATCGCCCCCGTCGTGGTGGCCGAGCCGGCCCGCATCGCCTTCCAGCGGGACTTCAATGGCAACGGCGTGGTGGACCCGACCCGCGAGCGGGTGACGTACGTGCTGCGGCCAGGGGAGACCATCCTGCGGCGCGACGCCGGCGGCGGGGCCCAGCCGGTGATCGAGGACGTGCGGGGCTTTCGCCTCACCTATCTCGATCGCGCCGGGGTCGAGACGACCGATCCCGCGGCGGTGACCGCGGTCCGGATCCGGCTGGAGGTCGGAGCCAACGGAGTCGGGGTCCTGATGGAGACGCAGGCCACGCTCCGGAACCTGCTCTGGTAGACTGGCGGCCGTGCCGCGCCCGGAGTTGCTCGTCAGGCTGGCCTTGCTCGTCCTCGCCCTCGCGCCGGCGGGCTGCGAGACCGTCCCCTACACGGGCCGCCGCCAGATCCAGCTCGTGTCGGTGGACGAGGAAGCCCAGATGGGCGTCCAGTCCTATCAGCAGATCGTCGGCAAGGCGACCGCCTCCACCGACGCCCAGACCAACGCCATGGTCCAGCGGGTCGGCAGCCGGATCGCCGCGGTGACCGACCTCAAGTACCAGTGGGAGTTCCGCCTGATCGTGGACGACAAGCAGGCCAACGCCTTCGCGCTGCCCGGCGGGAAGGTGGCCGTCTACACCGGCATCCTCCCCATCACGCGCGACGAGGCCGGCCTGGCCGCGGTGCTGGGCCACGAGATCGGCCACGTGCTCGCCCGTCACGGCGGCGAGCGCCTGAGCCAGCAGATGGGCGTGCAGACCGCCACCCAGGTCCTGGCCGGCATGGCCAGCAGCAACCCGGCCACCGTCCAGCTCGTGAGCGCCGCGCTGGGCGCCGGCGCCTCGGTGGGCGTGCTGCTGCCCTGGGGCCGCGCGCAGGAATCGGAGGCGGACCATCTCGGGCTCATCCTGATGGCGAAGGCGGGCTACGACCCGCACGCGTCGCTCGATCTGTGGAAGCGCATGGCCGAGGCCGCCAAGGGCCAGCGCCCCTCCGAGTGGCTGTCGACGCATCCCGCCGAGGCCACCCGCATCCAGCAGATCGAGGGCTGGCTGCCGGAGGCCATGCAGTACTACCGCCCGGTCCGCTAGGGATCGGGCCGCAGGGAGCTCCGCTCCGACTGTTTCCCTACCCGCTGTAGCCCGGTCCGCGGCGCCCCCCAACCCGTGGCCTTCCGGGTGGGTCGGAATGCCCTTGAAAATCTTGAGTTTTCGCTTGACACCCCCAAGCGACCCCCACTAGGATGGTCCCTCGAAGTGGGATGAAATCCCATGAAGTGCCATTAGGGGCCGGCCCGGGGGCGGTTTGGCCCCGCCGAGGGGGACAGTGTTTCGGGGACATTTCAGGCACACGATCGACCCGAAAGGGCGCCTCAGCATCCCGGCGAAGTTCCGCGAGGTGCTGCGCGAGGCCGGCAGCGATCGGCTCGTGATGGCGCCCAACACCACCGCGCTCGACGTGTACCCCGAGGACAAGTGGCGCGAGCTTGAGGAGCGCGTCAACTCACTGCCCAAGCTCGATCCGGATCGACGCCGTTTTCAGCACGTGTATCTCTCCGCGGGTCTCGACGTCGTGCTCGATCCGCACGGACGCATCCAGATCCTGCAGGACTATCGCGAGCGCGCCACGCTCGCGAAGAACGTGATGATCATCGGCATGATGGATCACTTCGAGATC
>JBGOVO010000022.1:0-21956 GCA_041478145.1 Methylomirabilia bacterium | reverse complement strand
TTCTTGTTGTAGAACTCGACGTAGTCCTTCACGGTGTCGGGCTTGAAGACCCATCCCGAGAAGTTCAGCGGCTTGTCCGCGCGCGCGCCCCGGAGCGCGCCCTCCGCCAGCACCGCCCCCGCCCCGAGCAGCCCCGCGCTCCCGAGAAATCGCCGCCTGCTGATCGTGCTCATGAATGCGCCCTCCTCTGAAGGTGAATGCGTCGGCGGTGACGAGCGATCGATCCGGTGAACGCTGGCGCGATTCTGGGACAGGGCCCGGCGCTTGTCAAGACGGCCGGACCCGGAGCGGCAGGCGCGCGAGGCCCCGCAGCGTGTTGTTGAGCCGACGCTCGGGCTCACCGTCGAGCTCGATCGCTTCGGTCTTGCGCGCGAGAAGGGTCAGCACGATCTCGGCTTCCAGGCGCGCAACCGCCATGCCGACGCAGCCGTGGATGCCGACGCCGAACGCGAGGTGCCCGGTCGCGCGGCGCGTGATGTCGACACGGTCCGGGTCCTCCCAGCGCCGCGCGTCCCGGTTGGCGGCGGCCAGGAAGAGCAGCACCTTCTCGCCCTCGCCGAGCCTTACGCCCGCGCGCGCGAGCGACGGATCTTGCCGGAGGCGCTGCCACTGCTCCGGGTGGTGCGCGAAGCAGAAGAGCGCGTTGCCGAGGCCGACGACCGTGGTGTCCAGCCCGGCGGTCAGGAACGAGCGCCCGAGGAGCGACGCCTCGTCCTCGGTGAGCGCGCCCGCATCGGCGGCGGCATAGATCTGCGCCCCCAGGCCGTCCGGCGCCAGGGCCGCCCGCCGGCACTTCGAGCTGATCCAGTTGATGACCGGCTGCGCATTGGCCATCGCCTGATGGAAGAGGTCGTTCCGCGGCCCGAAGGCGTTGAACGCCATGTTGCCATACGGCAGCAGGTTCTCCCGTCCCTCTTCCTCGAGGCCGACCGCATCCGGAAAGACCTTGAGCGGATAGACCTCGGCGAGATCCTTGATCGCGTCGAACGTGCCACGCTCGACGAGGCGATCGACGAGCCGGACCGCGTCCTGCTCGAAGGTCGTCCAGAGCTTCTTCATGGCGGCGGCGGAGAGAATGCGGGTCAGGACCGCGCGCGTGCGCGTGTGGAGCGGCGGATCGGCCTCGAGGATGAGGCTCGGCGGGCGCCACGGCGTCTCCTTGCGGAAATCGCTGAGCCCGACCCCGGCCGAGGAGCAGAAGGTCTCCCAGTCCATGAGGCAGGCCCGCACCTCCTCGTGGCGAGCCATCGCCCAGATGTCGTACCGGTCGAGCCAGACCACCGGCGCCGTTTCCCGCAGCTCTTCGTGGAACGGATAGGGGTTGGAGAGGAACTCCCGCGAGAACGGATCGACCTTCGACACGGCCGTCATGGACGCGCCTCCCTCGGCCGCTAGCCTCGGCCGCTCACCCCGGTGCCGCTCACCCCCCTGCTGCTCACCGGAAATGGGCAGCCGCCACTCCGTCACGTCAGCAGCCAGTCGACGACCTCGTACCGGTCGGTCGTCACGGTGGCGCCGGTGCTGGCCGACGTCGCCGCCTGTCTCGCCGCCCGCGCCTGCTCGCTGGCCGCCATCGCCTCGTGGTCCGCCCACAGGGTGACGATCAATCCCCGGCCGGCCTCGCGGTCGACCAGCCAGTAGACCGCCTCGAGACCGGGATCCTGCTGGATGCTCGGCTTCACCTGCTCGCGAGCGCGAACGATCCAGCGCTCGAGGTCGGCGGGTGATCCCTGCCAGGTGCCGATTCGCGCGACCATGCGGAGACCTCAGTCGAGGGAGTGGAGGAAGAGACCGCTCAGGAGCTTGGGCTCGAACCACGTGCTCTTGGGCGGCATGACGTGGCCGGCATCGGAGACCGCCATGAGCTGCTCCACCGTGGTCGGATGGAGCGAGATCGCCAGCGCCGCGTCGCCCGAGTCCACCCGCGCCTCGAGCGCGCGCGTTCCGCGGATGCCGCCCACGAAGTCGATGCGCTTGTCGGTGCGCTGATCCGTGATGCCCAGCACCGGTCCCAGCACGCGCTCCTGCAGGAGCGAGGCGTCCAGGGCCCGGAGGGGGTCACTCCGGTCGATCGAGTCGTCCGGCAGCTCGAGCCGGTGCCAGCGCCGCTCCAGGTAGAAGCAGAACACGCCCGGACGCGGCGGCACCGGATCGGCGGTCGCGGAGAGCCGCCCGATCGTCCCGAGCGCGCCGAGCACCTCCTCGGGCGCCCGCCCGCCGAGGTCGGTGATCACGCGATTGTAGGCCAGGATCCGGAGCTGCGCGGCCGGGACGAGCACGGCCAGGAGCCAGGCGTACTCCGCGTCGCCCCGAGGCCGCGGGTCCTCGGCGCGCCGCTCGCGCGCGGCCCGCGCGGCGCTGGCCGAGCGATGATGGCCGTCGGCCACGTAGGCGGAGGCGACGCCGTCGAACGCGCCCCGGTACGGCGCCGGATCGGCCACGCGCCAGACGGTGTGGGCCACGCCATCGGGCGTGGTGAAGTCGTAGAGCGGGGGCGCCGAAACCGCCGTCGCGACGAGGCGATCGATCTCCGGCCGGCCGCGGTACATCAGGAGCACCGGCTCCGCCTGGGCCTCGAGCGCCCGCACGTGGCGGGTGCGATCATCCTCCTTGTCGGGCCGGGTCTTCTCGTGCTTGCGGATGACGTCGGCCTCGTAGTCGTCCAGGTGCACGCAGCCGACCACGCCGATCTGGGCGCGGCCCTCCATCACCTGCCGGTAGAGAAAGAGCGCGGGCTCGTCGTCCCGCACCAGCGCGTGCCGCGCGAGCAGGCCGTCGAGGTTCTCGCGCGCGCGGGCGTAGACGCGCGGATCGTAGGCGTCCACCTCGTCGGGCAGATCGATCTCGGAGCGACAGACGTGCAGGAAGGAGAGCGGGTTGTTCCGCGCCAGCGCCGCTGCTTCCCGGCGGGAGACCACGTCGTACGGGGGCGACGCGATGGACGCGGCGAGCGCGGGCGCGGGACGGATCGCGCGGAACGCCTTGAGGCGCACTATCTCCTCCGGGTCGTCAGGTCCGGCCCTGCAGCAGCGCGAGCGCCTGCTCGTGCAGGTGCCCGTTGGTGGCGAGCACGGAGCCGTTGTAGATGGTGGGCCGGCCGGAGAAGTCGGTGAGCCGGCCGCCCGCTTCCTCCACCAGGATCTTCACGGGGGCCGCGTCCCAGGGCTTCAGGTCCGTCTCCACGTAGATCTCGGCCTTGCCGGAGGCCACCAGCCCGTAGCCGTAGTAGTCGCCGAAGCCGCGGGTGCGGTGACACGCGTCCACCATCCGCACGAACGAGTTCCAGTAGCCGGCCGCCCGCAGGAGGTGCAGGTCGGCGTGCAGCAGCGTCGCCTCGTCGAGCCGCGCGCAGTCCGAGACGCGGATCCGCTCGCGGTCGGCCCAGGCCCCGTCCCCCTTGCGCGCCCAGAACATCTCCCCGATCGCCGGGTTGAAGACGACGCCGGCCGTCACCTCGCCCGCCTCCTCGAGGCCGATAAGCACCGCCCAGATGGGCACGCGGCGGATGAAGTTCTTGGTGCCGTCGATCGGATCGATGATCCACCGGCGGTCCTTCGGTCCTTCCTCGCCGAACTCCTCGCCGAGGAACCCGTGGTCGGGGAACGCCCGCCTGAGCACCGCCTTGATCGCCTGCTCCGCCTCGCGGTCGGCCTGGGTGACCGGGGTCTGGTCGGGCTTGATCGAGACCTGGAAGCCGCCGCGGTAGTACTTCATGGCGATCTCCCCCCCGGCCTGGGCGGCCTGGATCGCGGCCGCCACCACCTCGTGCATCGCGCGCGGCCCAGTCACTCCGAGGTCACTCCGTCCACTCGCCCCGCTCGACCAGCACCTCCTTGAAGACCTCGAGGGCCTCCACCACGACCGGCATGCCGCCGTAGGTCACCTGCTGGAAGATCACCTCGGTGACCTCCTGGCGGGTCGCGCCCACGTTGAGCGCGGCATGGATGTGGGCGCGCACCTCGTTCCGGCGATTGAGCACGGTGAGCGAGGCCACCGCGCAGAGCTCGCGCTGCTTCTGGGAGATGACCTCCCGGCTGTAGAGCTTGCCGGTGAAGAACATGCTCAGCTCGCGCGCCAGGTCCTTGTCGAACTTCTTCCACGTCTCGAAGCCCACCCCGCTCTTGATCGAATGGAAGAGCATGCGGGCGGTCTTGCGCGTGGTCTCCTTGAGGGCGTCGTCCATGGGAGTCTCCCCGGTCCGGCGGCTAGGCGATGTGGCTCGATATCGGTTCGCGCTATAGTACCCTAACCACGAGTACCCCATCCCCGATCAGAGGAGATCGTATGGCCAAGATCGAGCGCTACGCGGCCAAGGGCGTCTGGGATCCGCCGACCTATTCGCAGGGCGTGAAGGTCAGCGGAGCCCAGACCATTCTCTACATCGCCGGCCAGGTCGCCTACGACGACAAGGGCGGCCCCGCCCATCGCGGCGACTTCAAGGGTCAGGCCCGCGCCGTGTTCCAGGCCCTGAAGGCGCAGGTGGAGGCGGGCGGCGGGACGATGGACAACATCGTCAAGATCAACACCTACCTGACCGACATCCGCCATCGCGCCGATCTCGTGCCCATCCGCGAGGAATTCTTCGGCAAGAAGTCGTGCGCCTCGACCCTGGTGGCGGTGGCCGCGCTCGCCCAGCCGGAATGGCTGATCGAGATCGAAGCGATCGCGGTGCTGTAGCCCGGACCGCCCGCCCGGTGACCGAGCTGAACCCGTACATCTTCCGCGCCTACGACGTGCGCGGCAAGGTCGGCATCGACATCACCCCGCCCGTCTTCGAGCGGGTCGGCCGGGCCTACGGCACGCTGGTGAGGCGCCGCCGCGGGCGCACGGTGGCGATCGGCATGGACAACCGGATCTCGTCGACCGCGCTGAAGGAGGCCTTCGCGACCGGCGTGCTCTCCACCGGTCTCGACGTGGTGGACATCGGCGTCAACCACACGCCGCTGCTCTACTTCGCGGTCGCTCACTGGAAGCTCGACGGCGGCGCCACCGTGACCGGCAGCCACAATCCGGTCTCCGACAACGGGGTCAAGATGGTGCACGCGGGCGCCGCCCCGCTCACGGAGGCCGAGATCCAGGGGCTGCTCGCCACGATCAGGTCGGGCGACTTCGAGCGGGGCGCGGGCACCCGCACCACCCGCAGCCCCCGCGAGGACTATTTCACCGCCATCACCGGGCACGTCACCCTCCCGCGCCGGCTCAAGGTCGCGGTGGACGCGGGCAACGGCATCGCGGGCGTGTTCGCCCCCGAGCTGCTGCGCCGCCTCGGCTGCGAGGTGGTGGAGCTCTACTGCGAGTCCGACGGCACGTTCCCCAACCATCTCCCCGATCCGGAGATGGAGGAGAACATGCGGGACCTCGTGGCCAAGGTGCGCGAGGTCCGCGCCGACGTGGGGCTGGCCTACGACGGCGACGCCGACCGGGTCGGGATCGTGGACGAGAAGGGCCGCCGCCACGAGGCGGACCTGCTGCTGGCGCTGCTGGCGCGCGATCTCCTGATCCGGCACCCGGGCGCCAAGGTGATCTTCGACGTCAAGTCCTCCCAGGTGCTGGTGGACGACATCCGCGCCCACGGGGGCGAGCCCATCATGTGGAAGACCGGCCACTCGCTGCTGAAGCAGAAGATGCGCGAGGACGGGATCCTCCTGGGCGGCGAGGTCTCCGGCCACATGTTCTTCGGCGAGGACTGGTACGGCGTGGACGACGGCATCCTCGCCTCCTGCCGGTTCCTCCAGCTGGTGGCGAGCGACTCCCGGCCCGCCTCCGCGCACTTCGACACGCTGCCCCATCTCCACTCGACGCCCGAGCTGAAGGCGCCCTGCCCCGACGACAAGAAGTTCGGGCTCGTGGCGGAGCTGGCGCGGGAGTTCAAGAGCCGCTACGAGACCATCGACATCGACGGGGCCCGCATCCTCTTCCCGGAGGGCTGGGGGCTCGTGCGCGCCTCCAACACCAACCCCTACCTGACGCTACGCTTCGAGGGCCGCACCGCCGCCGCCGTCGCGCGGATGCAGTCCATCGTCTACGACGCGCTCCGCCGCTACCCCTACGTGACCCTCCCGCAGTAACCCGTCACCCGAGCGCGAGGCGGACCGCCTCGTCGAGGCCGGAGGCCAGGTGGCAGTCGCGGGGCGCCCAGAACCCGCGCGGGTCGAGGAGGACGCCCTCGAGGCCGGCGGCGCGGGCGCCCAGCACGTCCACCGAGTAGAGGTCGCCGACGTACACCGCCTCGTCGGCGGCGACGCCGGCCTCGCGCAGCCCCAGGTGAAAGATGCGCGGATCGGGCTTCTCCACGCCTACCACCGAGGAGTCGATGACGAAGTGCAGATGCGCGGCGAGGCCCGTCGCCTCGAGGATGGAGCGCACGGAGCCGTTCGAGTTCGAGATCACGCCGGCCACGAGGCCCGCCGCCCGCACCGCGCGCAGTGCGGAGAGGGCCTCCGGATCGGCCCGGTTCCAGAGGCCCACCGGCGGATTGTAGCCGCGGCGCCAGCGCGCGATCGCCTCGATCTCGGCCTCCTCGGTGATGGCCAGGTACTCGAGCAGGTACCGGAGGTAGCGCCCGTGCGTGGTCGTGCTCTCGGTGGAGGCGCCCGGGGCCAGGTGCGGATCGAGCCGCACCCGCGCCCGCAGCTCGGCCTCTTCCACCTGGTCCGGGGTCACCGCGCGGCCGCGCGCCCGGAGCTGCTCGGCGATGATGGCGTAGTTCATCCGCAGCAGGGTATTGCCGGCGTCGAAGATGACGGCGCGCACGGGCCTATTATAATGACGCCGCCCATGAGACCCGCCCTCCTCTTCCTGGCGACGACGGCGTGGGCCGACCACGGCGGTCCGCTTCGCGCGGAGGAGCTGAGCCCGCTGATGGTGGGCCTGCTGGCCGGGCTCCTCGCGCTCGCCGCGGGCGCGCTGATCGTGGTCATCGTGATGCTGCTCACGCGCCCGCCGTCCTCGCCGGAATGATCGCGGTCGGCGTCGCGGTGCGCTGGCTGGATCTGGTCTGCGGCCTCGGGCTGGTGGGGCTCGTCACCGCCCTGCTCCTCGCGGGACGGAGCGATCGCCCGACCGCCCTCGCCTGGGAGTCGCGCATGGTCCGCTGGGCTCGCGGCCTCGCGGGGCTGGTCCTGCTCACCGGCCTCGCCACCCTCGCCTATCAGACCGCGGTGGTGACCGGCCGCCCCCGCGCGGCGCTCGAGGCACTCGAATGGGCGCGCCTGCTCGGGCAAAGCCAGTTCGGCACCGTGTGGCTGGTCCGCCACGGCGTGCTCCTGCTGCTGGCGGCTCTGCTGCTGCTCCGCGAGCGCGAGCAGTCCGCCGCCGACCGGCTCGCGTTTCGCGGCGAGGCGTGGCTCCTGGCCGCGCTGGGCGCCGCGGCCACGGCGTGGGCGGGCCACGCCGCCGCGGTGGAGCCCGCGGGGCTGGCCGCCGCGCTGCTCGACGCGCTCCACCTGATCGCGGCCGGGGCCTGGTTCGGCGCGCTCCTGCCGCTCGCGGCGCTGCTGGGCGCGGCGTCGCGCGACGCGGGCGCGGACGCGCGGCCCTTCGCGGTGCTGGCGGTGCGCCGCTTCTCGCGCCTGGCCCTGGCCGTGATGGCGGTCGTGATCATCACCGGCCTCGCCAATACCTGGTTCCAGGTGGGCGGGGTCCCGGCGCTCGTCGGCACACGCTACGGGTGGCTCCTGCTCACCAAGGTCTCCCTGCTGATCCCGATCCTGCTCCTGGCCCAGCACAATCGCCGGCGCCTGCTGCCGCGCCTGTCGGGCGACGGGGCCACCGTGGGCCGGCCCGCGATGGCGCGGCTCGGGCGGTTCGTCGCCGCCGAATCGGGGCTCGCCCTGCTCATCCTCCTGGTGACGACCGGGCTGTCGCTGTCGCCGCCGGCGGTGCACGATCCGGTGTGGTGGCCTTTCTCCCAGCGCTACTCCTGGGACGTGGCGGCCACGACCCCGGGCGGCACGACGCGCGTCCTGATCGGCGGGCAGGTCGCGGTCATCGGGCTCCTCGCCGTCATCGTGGGCCTGCTGCTCCGCTCGTGGCGCGTGCTCCTGGTCCCGGCCGGCGGCGCCGCGCTCGTCTTCGGTCTCTGGGTGACGCTGCCGCCCATGACCGTCGACGCCTACCCGACGACGTACCGCCGCTCGTCCGTGCCCTACCACGCGGTCTCGGTGGCGAGCGGCGCCGCGCTCTACCGCGCGCACTGCGCCACCTGCCACGGCCCGGGCGGTCGCGGCGACGGGCCGGGCGGCGCGGGGCTGCCGCGGCCGCCCGCCGACCTGACCGCGCCGCATACCGCGCAGCACACCGCGGGCGACATGTTCTGGTGGCTCACCCACGGCATCCCCGCCGCGGGCATGCCACCGTTCGGCACGACGCTCGCCGAGGAGGAGCGCTGGGACCTGATCAACTTCATCCGCACGCTGTCCGCCGGCGAGCGCGCCCGCCAGATGACCGCGCTCGTGCAGCCCAACCGGCCGTGGCTGGTGGCGCCCGACTTCACCATCGTCGTCGGGCCCGCTCCCCCGCGGAGCCTGAAGGACCTGCGCGACCGCTGGATGGCGCTGCTGGTGTTCTTCTCGCTGCCGGAGTCGCGGGCCCGGCTCGGCCAGCTCGCCGAGGCCTACAACACCCTGCAGGCCCTCGGCACCGAGGTGGTGGTGGTGCCGTGGGGCGACGGGGCCGACATCATCCGGCGCCTCGGCGGCCGCCCGCCGATGTACTTCCCGGTCGTGACCGACGGCGCCGCCGACATCGCGGCGACCTACCTGCTGCTCGCCCGCGGGCTCGGACCGCAAGCCTTCTCCCGGCGGGCCGCGCCGCCGCTCCACGCCGAGTTCCTGCTGGACCGCCAGGGCTATATCCGCGCGCGCTGGCTGCCCGGCGCGCCCGGCGCGGGTTGGGATCGCACGCAGACGCTGGTGGACCAGATCCTGATCATCGACAAGGAAACGCCCGCGGGGCCGCCGCCCGACGAGCACGTACACTAGGACGGCGATGCGACTCTGGCGGGTGGTGCTGCTGATCAACCTGGCGCTGGGACTCGGGCTCCTGCTCGGCTATCTGGCGTGGGGCCGTGAAGCCGCGCGTCTCGGCCAGGACCTCCAGCGGGCGCAGCAGCGGCAGTTCGTCGCGGGAGTGGAGCGCACGTGGCAGTCGCGCGCGGTCGTGCGCGCGGTGCTGCCGGAGCTGAACGTGGTGGTGCTCACCCACGAGGACCTGGCCGGCTACATGGGCTCGATGACCATGGGCTTTCGCGTGCACGACCCCAAGCTCTACGAGGGCCTCGACATCGGCGACATCGTGCGGTTCACCCTCACCGGCGTGCCGCCCAACGTGGAGATCACCTCGATCGCGAAAGAGGCGCCGTGAAGCGGCGCCATTACGGGCGAGGGGCGGCCTTCGGCCTGGCCTTCACGCTCGCGGTTGCGACGGGGCTCGCGCTCGCGCCGGCCGCGCACGCGGCGCACGGCGGGGTGCCGAGCGTGGCGCTCACCGAGCCCGACTACCTCAAGTGGCTGATCGACTCGCGCCAGCCCGTCGTGGTGGTGGACCTGCGGGCGGTGCGCGAGTTCCGGGGCGGGCACCTCCCCGGCGCCATCTCGGTGCCGATCGCCGAGCTGGACCGCCGCTTCGCCGAGATCCCGACCTCGCCGATGGTGGTCCTCTACTGCCAGTGCCCGGTCGAGGAGGCGGCCACCGCCTACGCGTTCCTCGAGTCCAAGGGCTACCAGAACCACGTGGTGCTGGAGGAGGGCTACGACGGCTGGCTGCGCCGCCGCTATCCGGTCGTGAAGTAGCCGATCCCTGATCGAACGGGCGTCGCGTGCACGCGACGCCCGTTGCCCGCCTCAGATCTTCGCGAGCTGGCCGGACGTGATCAGATCCACCAGCAGGTTCCACTCGTCCTTCTTGAGCACGGCGAGGTTGCCGGTCTCGCCGATCCGCACCTCCTCGCCGACGATCTCGACGTCGGGGCAGGCGCCACAACCCGCGGGACACAGCGTCATCTTGAGGTTCTCCATTCCGTTCACCTCCTTCCGTTCACGAGCGTCAGGCGCTCGATGTGATGGCAGACCGCGGCCGGGCCGCGGCTCGACGCGGGCGCGGATCTAAGCAGCTGCCGAAGCCCGCGTCGGAGCTCGGTGAGATCGGCGAGGGTCCGGTCGAGGTCGGCGACCTTGTCGCGCACGAGCTTGAGGACGTGCGGACATGGGCAGCGGCCGGACCGTCTCATCCGGACGACGTCCTTGATCTCGTCGAGACGGAACCCGAGTCGCCGCGCGCGCGTGACGAAGGTGAGGATCGACAGGATGTCTCCGCCGTAGACCCGGTAACCCGCCGCGGTGCGGCGAGACGGGGGAAGGATCCCCTCGGCCTCGTACAGACGCAGAGCCTTCCGGCTCACGCCGCTCTGGGCGGCTACTTGACCGATCAGCAGGCCGTCCCGTGCCATGCCCCGACGATACGGCTTGCCCCCGGGGGCAAGGTCAAGCGGAATCTGTCGTCACGGCCGGGTTGCGAACACGGTCATCGTCCCCGCCCGATCGAAGGTGAAGACGCGGTAGAGCTCGGCCGGCGAGCCCGGCGTCTCCATGCCCGGCGAGCCGATCGGCATGCCCGGCACGGCGAGGCCCAGGACCTTCGGCTGCTCGCGCAGGAGCCGGCCGATCAGATCGGCGGGGACATGGCCCTCGATGACGTACCCCTCGATCAGGGCCGTATGACAGGCCTGCAGATCGGCCGGCACGTGATGCTGCGCCTTGATCGGCTGGAGGTCGGCGCGGTTCTCGATCGCCACGGTGAATCCGGCTTTCTGTAGGTGGACCACCCACTGGTCGCAGCACCCTCAGGTCGGATTCTTGTAGACCGTGATCCTTCTGCTTGGGCGGTCCTGTGCGATGCCCCGGCGACTGATGGCGAGGCTGACCGCGAGCCCCGCGCCACCCATCAGGAATCTGAGTCGCGTCCTGTCGACACTCATCGTGCCTCCCCCCGGGCGCTTTCCGCTCGAAGCAGGAAGCTGCCCTCCGTGACGACCGTGTCCCCGGCCCGGAGCCCGTCCAGGACGACATGGGAGTCGGCCGACGCCATCCCAAGGCGGATCTTCCGCCGGAGGAATTTACCCTCCTCGCCCGCTACCGGTATGAATACCACGTGCCGATCACCCATGGACTGCACGGCGGCTCGGGGCACGACGATCTGCCGCGGGGCCGCGGCACCCGCAAACACCATGTTGACGTACATGCCGAGCCGGAGACGGCCGTCGAGATTCGGCACCTCCACCCTGACCTTGGCCGTGCGCGTCTGGGGATCCACCCTGGGATCGATGTAGCTCACGCGGCCGCGGGCCGTGAAGCCCGGGTAGGCCGTCGTGGTGACGGTGGCGGCCGAGCCGACACGGACGGCGGCGAAGTCCTGCTCGTAGAGATCTCCAACGAGCCACACGGTGCCGAGATCCGTGAC
Source organism: Methylomirabilia bacterium (assembly GCA_041478145.1). Taxonomy (GTDB): domain Bacteria; phylum Methylomirabilota; class Methylomirabilia; order Rokubacteriales; family CSP1-6; genus CAMLFJ01. The sequence goes on along the minus strand of JBGOVO010000022.1, from coordinate 10,499 downwards.
GACGAACATCTCCTGCCCCATCGCGACGACCTGTCCCGGGTTGGCCGACCTCATCGTCACGACTCCGTCCATCGGGGCGGGGACCACGACCTGGGAAACGACCTGGCCCGGCTCCTTCAGGTTGTCGAGCCGCTCACGGGTAAGGCCCAGCAGGAGGAGCCGCTGGCCGGCCGCGGCGACCTCGGTCTCGTGGCCGGCATGAACGGCCGTCACCTCCTCCATCTCCTGCCGGCTCGCGGCCCCGATCTCGACCAGCCGTTGCGTGCGCTCGAGCTTCTTGTGGTCCGCCTCCAGCATGGCGCGCATCGAGAGGTACCGGGTCTGCGCCTCCGCCAGCTCGGCGCTGAAGAGTATGGCCAGCGGCGCTCCGCGCTGGACTTGGGCCCCCAGCTCGGCGTTGACCTTGGTCACGATCCCGCCCGCGATGGGGGTCACCTTCACCTCGCGGTACGCGTTGGGCATCACCGTGCCGGGAACGGCGACCGCCGCGCCAACATCCGCCGCGCCCACGATCGCCGTCTTGAAGCCGGCCCGAGCCACGACATCGGGAGCGATGAGGATCTCGGTATCGCCTTCATCGGCTGGAGCCGCCGGAGGCTGGGCGGGCGCCTCGGCCGACGACGGGGAGGAAGCAACCGCGCCCGACGGCGCGCCGGGAGCCATGGTCAGGCGAACCACGAGCAAGGCGCCCGCCGCCCCGACGGCGGTAAATCCGATCGCGATCATGATCCACAGCACGACGCGGCGAGGGTCCATGGGTCTCCCCTAGCGCAACCCGACGCCGACGGCGCGCTCGACCTCGACGGCCCCGTCCCACGCCAGCTTGAGCGCATCCGTGTATCCCATCTCGACCTCGATGTACCGGCGCTGCTCGGCGATCAGCTCCAGGAGCGGGATCCGCCCGAGCCCCTGGCTTTGCCGCACGACATCCAGGTTCCGGCGGGCCACGCCTCGCACGCCGCGCGCGTACAGCTCGACCGAGCGCCGCGCCACCTCGCTCTGGGTGAAGGCGGCCGCTACCTCCTGACGGATCTGCAGCTCGAGGAACTCGCGCCGCCGCTCCGCGGCACGCACCTCGGCCCCCGCGGCCTGCACATTGCCCTGGTTGCGGTTGCGGACCGGCAGCGTGATCGTGATTCCGCCCCCGATCATGTGAAAGACGTCCTGGATAGGCCGCGTCCCGCCCCGATCCGTGATCCCGTTCAACATGAAGCCGGTCTCCTGGCGCTGGTAGCCGACGCTCACGCTCGCGTCCCAGCGCCCGTCGGCTTCCTCCTTCCGCACCCGGGCGCGCGCCAGGGCCACGTCCGCTCGCGCGGCCTCGAGATCCGGCCTGAGCGCGAGTGCCCGCGCCAGCCCCTCCGCGCGCTCGAACCGTGGATCTGTCCCGTCGAGCTCGCCCCGCAGGGTGAGCGACTGCTCCGGCTCGAGCCCGACCAATGCCTTCAGCTGGAGCCGGAGGACCTCGAGCCGGCTCTCGAGCACCTGGCGGGTCGCATCGAGGCGATTGACCTCGACCTCCATGAGACTCCCTTCCAGCGTGGGGGCCGCGCCGGTCCGTACCCGCTCCTGGGTGAGGCGCAGCGCGGTGCGGTTCACCTCGAGCAGCTCGCCCGTGACCTCCACGTTGCGCGCGGCCGCGAAGACCTCGCCCGCTTTCATCCGCACCTCACCGCGCAGCCGGCGCTCGCGCTCGGCCACCTGGGCGCGCTTGATCGCCAGCTCGCCCTCGGCGACGCCTACCCGTCCCTCTTTCCGCCCGTTCAGATCCAAGGGCAAGGTTACGCCGACGGAGACATTGTTGTCCGGCCCGCTCACGTTTTGCTGGCCGGTCAGATCCAGCATGGGATTCGGCCGCAGTCCGGCCTGGCGGAGCCGGCCGGCCGCAGCGTCCACGTCGGCGCGCGCGGCGGCCAGCTCGGCATTCTGACGAAGCGCCTGATCGACCAGCTCATCCACGGAGACGCCGGCGGTCGGCGTCGCCCGCTGCGCGAGCGCGGCCGGCGGGTCGGGGAGCAAGAAGACGATTCCTACCACGAGCCCGACTGCGGCCCAGCCCGTCATGGCCTTGCCGCCCTACCGCACTGGAACCGAGAAGCGCGCGGAGCCCTTGCCCCCCGGCCCATCCCAGCTCACGGTGACCTGCCGCGCGCCCGCGTCCGAGAAGCTGATCGTGCCCAGGTAGCGCCCCGGGGTCTTGTCCGGGTTGACGGTAGCGCCGGCGATCATCGGCGACATGCCCGGCATCGCCATGCTCGTCGAGAGGCTCACCTTGCCCGCGTCGAGCGGCTGGCCGGCCGGCGTGGAGAACTCGATGACGAAGCTGTTCGCGCCCGGGCTCCACCGGCCTGACTCGCTCTTGAGCGTGATCACCGCATCCTTCGTCTTCTGGGTGTGGATGGCCTTGGACTGGGCCCAACCCGTCCCCACCAGCAGGGCCACGAGCGCGATCATTCCGGCCAACGATCTCAGGATCAGTGCAGCTCGCATGTCATTCCTCCTCAAGGTTGGAGTTCACTTCTCGCTCCCGGAGCCAGGAGAAGATCACCGGCGTGACGATCAGGACGAGCCCGAGCGAGCTGAGCATCCCGCCCAGGACCGGCGTGGCGAGCGGCTTCATCACCTCGGCGCCCGTGGAGTGGCTCCACATGATCGGCAGCAGACTGGCCACGACGGTGGTGACCGTCATGACCTTGGGCCGGAGCCGGAGCAGCGCGCCCTCGGTCACCGCCTCGCGCAGGGCCTGGCGCGTGAGGCGCCCGCCGAGAGCCTGGCGCTTCTGGGCGACCGCCTCGTCCAGGTAGATCACCATCACCACCGCCGTCTGCACCGCGGTGCCGAAGAGGGCGATGAACCCCACCCAGACCGCGACGGAGAAGTTGTAGCCGAGCGCGTAGAGGAGATAGATCCCGCCGGCCAGGCCGAAGGGCACGGCCAGCAGCACGTGCGCCGCCTCCAGGAAGGATCCGTAGGTCAGGTAGAGGAGCAGATAGATCACGAGGAGGACGACCGGGACGACGATCTTCAGCCGCTGGCGGGCCCGCCCCTCGTTCTCGTACTGCCCGCTCCACTCGATATAGGAGCCCTTGGGCAGGGGCACCGTCCGCGCGACCACCTGGCGTGCCTCCCCCACGAAGCTGCCGACGTCGCGACCCCGGACGTTGAGCAGCACCGTGACGACCAGGAGACCGTTCTCGCTCGAGATCATGGACGGCCCGGTGACCGCGCGGATCTCGGTGAGCTGACCGAGGGGCACCTGGGTCCCGCTCGGGGCCGCGACCGGGAGGCCGGCCAGCGCCTCCCGCGTGGCGCGGAACTGCGGCGCGTAGCGCACGCGCACCGGGAAGCGCTGGCGGCCTTCGATGGTCAGGCTGACGTTGGTCTCGCCCACCGCCATCTCGATCACGTCCTGGATGGCCCCGACGGTGATGCCGTAGCGGGCCGCGGCTTCCCGGTTCACGCGGATGTCCACGTAGGGCGCGCCGGTCACCTGCTCCGGGTAGACGTCGGCGGCGCCCGGGATCTTCCGGAGCGCCCCGGCCACGGCCCGGGCCCGCTCCTCGAGCACGCGGAGATCGTCCCCGAAGATCTTCACGCCGACCTCCGAGCGAATCCCGGTGGTCAGCATGTTGATGCGGTTGATGATCGGCTGCGTCCAGATGTTCGAGACGCCCGGCAGCGTTGTGGCCGCGTCCAGCTCGCCGATGAGCCGCTCCCGGGTCATCCCCGGCCGCCACTGCGCTTCGGGCTTGAGGCTGACGATCGCCTCGGTCATGTTGACCGGCGCGGGATCGGTGGAGGTGTCGGCGCGGGAGATCTTCGCGACCACGCCGGCCACCTCGGGCACGCCGAGGATGGCCGCGTTCTGGCGCTTGGTGATCTCCACGGCCTGGGGGAGCGAGATAGCCGGGTCGGTGACCGGCATGAACATCAGATCCCCCTCGTTGAGCGGCGGCATGAATTCGCCGCCGATGCGGGGGACGAGGGCCAGGGCGCCCGCGAGGACAAGGCCGGCCGCGCCCAGCGTGAGCCCGCGATGCCGCAGGGCCCAGTCGAGGACGGGTCGGTAGAGCCACACCAGGGGCCGCATCACGGGGTTGGCCTCTTCCCCGCGGACGCGACCCCCGATCAGGAGCGTGCAGAGCACGGGAACCAAGGTGACCGACAGGATCGTGGCGCCCGCCATGGCGAAGGTCTTGGTGAACGCGAGCGGGTGGAACAGCTTGCCTTCCTGGCCGGTCAGCGCGAAGACCGGGATGAAGGCCGGGATGATGATCGCCATGGAGAAGAAGATGGGCCGGCCCACCAGCGCGGTCGCCTCGAGCACGGTGGCGGCGACGGCCCGCCGGTCGCGCGGGTCGACGGAGCGCTTCTCGATGAAGCGGAAGGCGTTCTCGGTGACCACGATGGCCGCGTCCACCAGCACCCCGATCGCGATGGCGATCCCGGCCAGCGACATGATGTTGGAGGTGATCCCGAGGTAGCGCATGAACAGGAAAGCGGTGAGCACCGCCAGCGGGATCGGGATCGTCACGATCAGGACCGAGCGGAAGTTGAGCAGGAACAAGATGTTCACGAGGGTGACGACCGCCGCCTCTTCGAGCAGCGCCCGCTTGAGGGTGGCCGCCGCGCGCTGGATCAGGGCCGAGCGATCGTAGAACGGCACGATCCGCACGCCCGGCGGGAGCCCGCCCTGGAGCGCGGCGATCTTCTCCTTGACCCGCGCGATGACGTCGGTGGTGCTCACCCCGTAGCGCGCCACTACCACCCCGCCCACCGCTTCCTCGCCGCCCTTCACCAGCGCGGCCACGCGGAAGGCGTCGCCCACCTTGACCACCGCAACCTGCCGCAGGTAGATCGGCACGCCGTTCTCGGCCCCGATCACGGTGTTCTCGAGATCGCCGGCCGACTCGATCAGCCCGAGGCCGCGGATCACCGACCAGGCCCCGCCGGCCTCGAGCACGTTCCCGCCCACGTTGCGATTGCTGCGCATGACCGCATCCGCCACCGCGGAGAATGGGATGCGCAGCCCGCGCAAGCGGTTCGGGTCCACGTCGACCTGGTACTGCCGCACCACCCCGCCCACGCTGGCCACCTCGGCCACCCCCGGCACCGCGTTGAGCTGGTAGCGGATGAACCAGTCCTGGAGCGTCCGCAGCTCCTGAAGGGACTGGCCTTTGCCCTCGACCGTGTACCAGAGCACGTGGCCGACCCCGGTGGCGTCCGGGCCGAGCGTCGGCACGACGCCCGACGGCAGACCCTTGGTCAAGAGGTTCAGGCGCTCGAGGACCCGGGAGCGCGCGAAGTAGAGGTCCACCGAGTCCTCGAAGATCACGTTGATCATCGAGAAGCCGAACGCCGACGAAGACCGAACCACGCGCACGCCCGGCAGACCCTGCAGGCTCACGGTGAGCGGGTAGGTCACCTGGTCCTCGACTTCTTGAGGCGAGCGTCCGGACCAGTCGGTGAAGACGATCACCTGGTTGTCGGAGAGGTCGGGGATGGCGTCGATGGGCGTGGTCAGGAGCGCCCAGTATCCCCAGCCCCCGAGGAGCAGAAAGGCGGCGATGACCAGCACGCGGTTGCGGAGCGACAGCTCGATCAACCGGTTGATCAAGGCGCGAGGACCGAAGCCTGCATGGACAACGCTCCTTTCCGGCTGCGGGAATGGCTCCAGGCCCATCCGCAGATGGGACACCAGCCGGAGCGAGAAATCAGCTAGAAGGACTGGTTACGACGAACTACGCGGCGGAGAGGAGATACTTCGGGGGCAGTTCGAGGGTCGACGGCGTAGAAGTTACGGGATGCAAGTCAGCTTGGGTGATAGCCGATGTTGCCGCTTCGGGCCTGACGGCCGGCGCCGGGGCGGGTACCGCACACGCGATCTGGGCACAGGGCAACTCGCATCCCATGCAGCCATCGAACGCCATGGCCACCGGCCCCAGAAGGAGCCAGATCGCCAGTAGCGCTAGCCCCGCGATCGCGCGCTTCTTCATCGCTCAACCACTGTACGGGACACCTGGAGACCTGTCAAGGATTCGGACCTCCCACGAGCGGTCGCTATAGCTCGCTACGTCGCAGGCGCAGCGCGTTGGCGATCACCGACACCGAGCTGAGGCTCATCGCCGCGCTCGCGATCATCGGGCTGAGCAGGAGGCCGAAGACCGGGTAGAGAAGGCCTGCCGCGACCGGCACGCCCAGCACGTTGTAGATGAAGGCCCAGACGAGGTTCTGCCGGATGTTGCCCATCGTCGCGCGCGACAGCCGGCGCGCTCGCACGATGCCGCGCAGATCGCCCTTGACCAGCGTCACTCCCGCGCTCTCCATCGCCACGTCGGTGCCGGTGCCCATCGCGATGCCCACCGCCGCCTGGGCCAGCGCCGGCGCGTCGTTGACGCCGTCGCCGGCCATCGCCACCACGCGGGCATCCGCCCGCAAGCGGCGCACCACCTCGACCTTCTGCTCGGGGAGCACCTCCGCGATGACGTCGTCCAGCGCGAGCGTCCGCGCCACCGCCTGCGCGGTGACCCGGTTGTCGCCCGTCAGCATAATGACGCGCAAGCCTTCCGCCTGGAGCAGGCGGATCGCCTCCGGCGTGCTTGGCTTGATAGGATCGGCCACCCCTAGGATGCCCGCCACCGCATCGCCGACAACCAGGAACATCACGGTCTGCCCGTCGGCGCGCAACGTCTCGGCCCGGGCCGCGAGCGGTCCGGGCACGACCCCGAGCTCCTGCAGCAGGCGCGAGTTACCGAGCGCCACCCGCCGCCCGGCGACCATGCCGGTCACGCCGCGCCCAGTCAGCGAGCGGAAGTCGCTCGCGCTGCTCGGCTGCCCGCCCCGTTCGACGGCTCCCGCCAGGATCGCGGCGGCGAGGGGGTGCTCACTCCCACGCTCGAGACCGGCGGCCACGGCCATCACCTCGGGCTCGCTCGCGCCTTCCGCCGCCACTACCGAGACCAGGCGCGGCTTCCCCTCGGTCAGGGTGCCGGTCTTGTCGACGACGAGCGTGTCCACCTTCTCCAGCGTCTCCAGCGCCTCGGCGTTCTTGATCAGCACGCCGGCCAGAGCGCCCCGTCCGGTACCCACCATGATCGACATGGGAGTGGCCAGTCCGAGCGCGCAGGGACACGCGATGATCAGCACCGCGACGGCGTTCACCAGGGCATAGGGCAGCCGCGGCTCGGGCCCGTAGAGGCCCCAGACCAGCGCGGTCACCACCGCCACCACCACGACCGCCGGCACGAACCACGCCGACACCGTGTCGGCCAGGCGCTGGATGGGCGCGCGGCTCCGCTGGGCCTCCGCGACCATGCGGACGATCTGCGCGAGCAGGGTGTCGGCACCCACCCGCTCGGCGCGCATCACGAAACCACCGGTGCCGTTCACGGTGCCCCCGGTCAGGCGCGCCCCCGGCCCCTTCTCCACCGGGATCGGCTCGCCCGTCACCATCGACTCGTCCACCGCACTGCCACCTTCGAGCACCACCCCATCGACGGGCACTCGCTCGCCGGGGCGTACGCGCAGGCGATCGCCCGGTTGCACGTGGCCCGGCGGGACATCCTCATCGCTGCCGTCTGTACGGAGGCGTCGAGCCGTCTTGGGTGCCAGGCCCAGGAGAGCGCGAATGGCCCCCGAGGTCGCGCTCCGCGCCCGCAACTCGAGCACCTGGCCGAGGAGGACCAGCGTGGTGATCACCGCCGCGGCCTCGAAATACACGGGCGGCACGCCGCCGTGACGCATGCCGTGAGGTAGCGCGTCGGGGAAGAGCACGGCGAAGACGCTGTCGGCGAACGCCGCCCCGGTACCGAGCGCGATCAGCGTGAACATGTTCAGGCTGCGCGTGACGATCGACTGCCAGCCCCGTACGAAGAACGGCCACCCGCCCCACAGCACCACCGGAGCCGACAGCAGCAGCTCCGTCCAGAGCCGTACGGTCGGGCTCAGCGTTGCCGCCAGCTCGGGCGCGGCCATTTCCGCAGTCGCGAGCGCGAACACCGGCAGCGTGAGCGCTAAGCTCACCCAGAAGCGGCGGGTCATGTCGACGAGCTCTGGGCTCGGGCCCTCCTCGGCGGCGGTCGCTTCCACCGGCTCGAGCGCCATGCCGCACTTCGGGCAGCTGCCCGGCCCGACCTGCCGCACCTCGGGGTGCATCGGACAGGTGTAGATGCGAGTGTCGGCCACGGGCGCGGTCGGGAGCCTTGTGGGAGGCACCACGGCGGCTGGACTTGCGTAGCGCGTCGGGTCGGCGATGAACTTCTCTCGGCAGCTCGGATTGCAGAACCAGTACGCCGTGCCGTCGTGCTCGGCGCGGCCTCCCTCCGCCTGCCCGGGGACCACGTCCATGCTGCAGACGGGATCCTTCGCGATCTCCCCGCTCCCGGGCGAGCGCTCATCATGCGCGTGTCCGAGGTGCCCGTGTTGCCCGTGCGAATCGGCCATGATCGGTCGCCCTTGCCGGTCTGTTTTGGAGGGTCTCAGGCGCGGCGCTGCATGATCCGGCGCAGGCGCGGAAAGAACGCCGGAGTTACCGCCGCATAGCGAGCATACGCCTCGCCGAACTCGGCCAGCGCCTCGCGTTCCTCGCGCCACGCCAGTCGACCATACATCCAGGCCAGGATCGGGAACATCGCGAGGGTGAGCACGGTGGGCCACTGGAGCAGAAACCCGAGCATGATGAGGATGAATCCGGCGTACTGCGGGTGGCGAACGTGGGCGTATGGGCCGGCGGTGGCGACCTCACGGACCTGCCGGGCGGCGAAGAGCACCCGCCAGGCCGAGGCCAGGAGGATGAAGCCGCCGGCGATCAGGAGGTTGCTGAGCAGGTGCAAGGGGTTGAGGTGCGGGTCTCCCCGCCAGCCGAGCAGCGACCCCCAGAGATGCCCCGTGTCGTGGGAGAGGAGGTCGAGCCCCGGATGGCGCCGCTGCAGCCAACCCGAAAGGAGGTAGACGGTGAGCGGGAAGCCGTACATCTCGGTGAACAGCGCGATCAGGAAGGCCGTGAACCCGCCGAAGGAGCGCCAGTCCCGCGCGGTGCGCGGGCGTGTGAAGCTGAAGGCGAAGATGGCAAACACCGCGGTGTTGATCACGACCAGCGACCAGAGGCCATAGGCGGGCGGGCCGGCACTCATCGCACCCCTCCTTCGCCGCCCCCACCGCCACCGTTCGTGCCGTGCTTGCCATGTCCGCCCCGATGTCCACCGTGGAGCCAGTGCAGGAGCGGACAGGCGAGCAGCAGCAGATACGGGAGGATGCCTAGCACGTGGGCGGTATGCTCCGTGATGACGAAGAAGGCCGCGATCCCGAGAAAGGCGAGGAACACGAGACCCGAGCGCGACCGGAACCACGAGCGAGCTCTTGGTGATTCCTCGTCCATGTGCGCTCTCACCTCGCCCAGAGCTTGTACAGCTCGGCCGTCGCGTAAGCCACGACCCAAGACACGACCATGCTCGTCACCAACCCGAGGACGAACACTCCGGTGGACATCGAGCCGGTCGTACGGAGGGGCTCGAGGTTCACCGTATGCAGCCAGCTCTGCCCAACGTTGAACAGGAATTGGGGTGCGACCGCGGCGATGAATCGACAGAGGACGTATCCGGCGCCGACGACGGCCGCCAAAGCATTCGCCAACACGATCGGCTTGAGCATGGGCATCACCTCTCCTACTTCGCCTGCTCCATCTCCTGCGCGTGCTTCAGCAAGACCTCGCCTATCGCCTTCATCATGTCTCCGCGCAGCTTCAGCATCCGAGCCTGTGCCTTGGGATCCGACATCCCCATCATGCCGCCCATCATGCCGGGTCCCATCCCCATGCCCATCATGGATTGCCCCATCATGGGACACGTCATCATCCCCTGCCCCATCATGGGCTGGTGCGATTGCTGGCCGGGCGTATGAGTACCGGCCGGGGCCTGCTCGTGGGCCGGTTGAGCCGGCGTCATCGGCCTCGTCTGCGCCACGGCCACCGAACCCGTAAAGAGGACGGCAAGACACGCGACCATTGCGCCCATCCGGATCGTCTTCTTCATGACGTGATCCTCCTTCGTCTAGCCTTCTTTGCTCTCGCAGAAACAGGACGGCTTCCGGTGGTGCTCGGTCCGGTAGTAGTGGATGAGACGATCGATCAGCCGGGGAGGGTCGTCGTCATACAGGACGTAAGCGATCGCTAGCTCGCCAAGCGTCCCGGTGCGGCCGCCCGCGATCACCACCATGTCGCAGGAACGGATACTGGTGATCTCGCGGCCCATGAGCCCGCTTCCCGTGTAGATCAGCACGTCAAACCCGTCCACCGGTGAGTGATATTTGGCCCGGTGCTCGTCCACCGAGAGCCCGGGCGAGATACCTACGACCAGGCCGCCCAGCGACGGCCTCCCCCAGATCGTAGGCCTTCCGGCGGACCGACTCGCTCAGCTCACCCCCGCTCGCCCCCATCACACCGACCGTCAGCTTCATGCCGGCGAACCAGTCTGTGCGCCAGGCACCGACCCGACGCGCAGGAG
>JBGOVO010000133.1:0-9400 GCA_041478145.1 Methylomirabilia bacterium | reverse complement strand
TGTCGTAGCTGCGCAGGTCTTTCTGGAGCGTCTCGGACAGGCCGACCACCGCGTACTTCGTCGTGTTGTAGATGCCGAGCCCCTGGGAGGCGATGAGCCCCGCCATCGAGGCGGTGTTCACGATGTGGCCGGGCTGCTTCTGGGCCACCATGCGCGGCACGAAGGCCTCCACCCCGTGGATGACGCCCCAGAGGTTCACGCCCATCGCCCACTCCCAGTCCTTGTGGGTGACGGACTCGAGCCCACCCCAGAGCGCCACGCCCGCGTTGTTGCACACCACGTGGACGGCGCCGAACTCCTTGAACGCGCGGTCGGCCAGCGCCTGCACGTCGGCGAGCCGGCTCACGTCGGTCTTCACCGCGAGCCCGCGGCGCCCGGCCTTCCCCACCGCGGCGACCGTCTCGGCCATGCCCGCCTCGTCCAGATCGGCCACCACCACGTTCGCGCCCTCGCGGGCAAAGAGCAAGGAGAGCGCGCGCCCGATGCCGCTGGCCCCGCCCGTGACCACCGCGGTCCGGTCGTTGAGACTGGTGAGAGGCACGGCGCCGAGTGTCGCGCCCCGGATCGCGGGATGTCAAGTGTCGGCTGCTCGCGCTGGGCGCGGTGATCTGGGTCGCCCCACGGACCAGCTAGCGGTGGTATCCTTTCGACGGTTCGGGCGCGGATGGCCCGCGCCGTCTCGATCTTCTGATCTCCGGAGAGGACCCGCATGGACTATCGGCTGCCCGCCACCGTCGTGCCCGCGCGGTACGACATCCGTCTGGAGCCCGATCTGGAGGCCGCGACCTTCGCCGGGGAGGAGACGGTCGCGATCACGGTCAAGGAGCCGGTGACCGAGATCCTGCTGAATGCGGCGGAGCTGGCCATCCAGGCGGTCCGCGTGGAGACCGCGGATGGGGCGGTGGTGGAGGGCAGCGCCGCTCTGGACGAGGAGGCGGAACGGGCCCGGCTCATGTTCCCGTCCCCGATCCCGGCGGGTGAGCATCGATTGACCCTGCGCTTCACCGGCATCCTGAACGATCGGCTCCACGGCTTCTACCGGAGCACCTACAAGGACGCGGCCGGCGGCTCCCACACCATCGCGGCCACCCAGTTCGAGGCCACCGACGCGCGCCGCGGCTTCCCGTGCTGGGACGAGCCCTCGCTCAAGGCGGTCTTCGGCGTCACCCTCGTGATTCCCGAGGCCCTCGTGGCCGTCTCCAACACGAAGGTGGTCGGCGAGACGCCGGCGGGCCCCGGCAAGAAGGCGGTCGCCTTCGCCGAGTCCATCCGGATGTCCACCTACCTGGTGGCCTTCGTGGTGGGCGAGCTGGAGGCGACCGAGCCGGTGATGGTGGGGGAGACGCCGCTGCGCGTCTGGTGCGTGCCGGGCAAGCGCCATCTCGCGCGGTTCGCGCTCGACATCGGCGCCTTCTCGCTCGACTTCTTCGAGCGCTACTACGGCGTGCCGTATCCGGGCGACAAGCTCGACATGCTGGCGATCCCCGACTTCGCGGCGGGGGCCATGGAGAACCTGGGCGCGATCACCTACCGCGAGACCGCGCTGCTGGTGGACGAGGCGACGGCCTCCCACGCGGAGCGCGAGCGGGTGGCCGACGTGGTGGCCCACGAGATCGCCCACATGTGGTTCGGCGACCTCGTCACCATGCTGTGGTGGAACGGGATCTGGCTCAACGAGGCCTTCGCCACCTTCATGGAGCTGCTCGCGGTGGACGCCTGGAAGCCCGAGTGGAAGCGGTGGACCACCTTCGGGGTCTCGCGGGCCGCCGCGATGGCGGTGGACGGCCTCGACAACACGCGTCCCATCGAGTTCGAGGTGCGGGCCCCGCGCGACTGCGAGGCCATGTTCGACCTGCTCACCTACGAGAAGGGCGCCTCGGTCCTGCGCATGCTCGAGCAGCACCTGAGCGGCGAGGTGTTCCGCGACGGGGTGCGGCTCTATCTCGAGCGCCACCGCTTCGGCAACGCCGAGACCACGGATCTCTGGCAGGCCCTCGGCGATGCCTCGCGCCTCCCGATCCCGGAGGTGATGAACGGCTGGATCTTCCGGCCGGGCTACCCGCTCGTGATTGTCACGCCGGAAGGCGGCGGGATCAGGCTGAGCCAGCGCCGCTTCACGTACCTCCCGGGGGACGGGTCCGCCGAGCGCTGGCAGATCCCGGTGCGGGTGCGCGCGTCCGTCAAGCGCGGCTTCGTGGACAAGCCGGTGCTGCTGGGGCACGAGGATCTCGCGGTCGCGCTGCCCGCCGCGCCCGACTGGGTGGTGATCAACGCGGGCGGCCACGGCTTCTACCGGGTGCAGTACGCGCCCCCCCTGCTCAAGAAGATGACGGGCGCGCTCAAGAAGCTCGCGCCGATCGAGCGGTTCAACCTGGTGAGCGACTGCTTCGCCCTGACCCAGGCCGGCGCGATGGCCGCGCCCGACTACCTCGACCTCACCGCGCGCTTCGCGGAGGAGACCGACCGCAACGTGTGGACGGCGTTGATCGGCTCCTGGGGTTACGTCAACCGGGGCATCGCCGACGACCAGCGGCCCGACCTCGAAGCGTTGGTGCGCCAGCGCGTGGAAGCGCCGGTGGAGCGCCTCGGCTGGGAGGCCCAGCCCGGAGAAGACGAGCTGGCCCGGCAGCTTCGCGCCGATCTCCTACGCACGGTCGGCACCCTGGGTAGTGACCCGGAGGCGCAGGAGCGCGCCCGGGCCCTCTACGCGCGCTATCGCGAGGACGAGACCGCGGTCGACGCCGACGTGCTGCCGGCCCTCATCGCCATCGTGGCGGCCGCCGGCGGGGAGCGCGAGTACGAGGAGTTCCTCCAGCGTTTCAAGACCGCGCGCACCCCGCAGGAGGAGCAGCGCTACCTCTACGCCCTCGCCGGGTTCCGCCCGCCGGACCTCGTGCGGCGCACGCTCGAGAAGACGACCAACGGGGAGGTGCGAAGCCAGGACGCGCCCTTCCTGATGCGGGCGCTGCTGGTCGGGGTGTACAGCCGGGCCCTCGCCTGGGACTATCTCAAGGCCCACTGGGAGACGATGGCCCGGCAATATCCGGGGAGCGCCTACCGGAGGATGTACGAGGGCGTGACCGCGCTGGTGAGCACCGCGTGGGAGCAGGACGCGCGGGATTTCTTCTCGACGCGTAAGATCGTGCTCGGCGGCAAGACGCTCGAGCAGTACCTCGAGCAGCTCCGCATCGCGGTTCGCTTCCAGGAGCGGGAGTCGCCCGCGCTGACGGCCTATCTCGCCAAGCCGCCCAGGGCCCCGCGCCGGTAGCCTCGCTCCCGGGGGGCCGCGGGGCTACCGGAAGAGGTTGCTGACGAACTCCCGGACGCTCGAGCCGAAGGCGACGGCGCCCTCCTTGGTCCGGTCCCACGCGGTCTTCGCGGCCGGCCCGGCGGCCTGACCCGCTTCCTCGAGCTTCTGGCCGGTGTACTTCGCGCCGGCCACCACCGTATTGCCGATGCCCTTGGCCGTCTCGCCCGCGCCCTCGATCACCTTGCCCTGCCCCATCTGGTTGGCGCCGCGCTCCACCTGCTTGGTGGCGGCGTCCACATCCGAACGGTCGGCCGCCGGCAGCGAGCCGTAGCCCAGCCCGACGAGGGCCAGGACCGACAGCGTGACGAGCATCCCACGAAGCCTCAGAGCCATGCGCACCTCCCTCGGTTGGCTTGGTCGCGGATGTATGGTAACACCGTGCCGGAGCGGGACCGGCATGAAGGAGCACTTCTATTCGACCACCTTCCAGAAAGAGGTGAAGGCGCTGGGCGGGCGGCCGTACGATCCCCGTCCCGACTTCCCCGAGGAGACGGCCCGGCCATGAGATACGGCGTGTTCCAGTTCTCCACCGACTTCGCGATACGCATCGACGATCTCGCGCGCGAGACCGAGGCCCGTGGCTTCGAGTCGCTGTTCGTGCCCGAGCACACCCATATCCCGGCCAGTCGCAAGAGCCCCTGGCCGGGTGGCGCCGACCTGCCGCGTGAGTACTGGCACACCCTCGACCCGTTCGTCGCGCTGGCGGCCGCGGCGGCGGTGACCACCAAGCTGAAGCTCGGCACCGGCATCTGCCTCGTGATCGAGCGCGATCCGATCACGCTCGCCAAGGAGGTGGCGAGTCTCGACCATCTGTCGCGAGGCCGGGTGCTGTTCGGCATCGGCGGCGGCTGGAACGCCGAGGAGATGGCGCATCACGGGACGGACTTCGACAGCCGCTGGAAAGTGCTGCGCGAGCGCATCGCCGCGATGCAGGAGATCTGGACCAAGGACGAGGCGGAGTATCACGGCAAGTTCGTCAACTTCGACCGGCTCTGGTCGTATCCCAAGCCGGTCCAGAAGCCCCACCCGCCCATCCTGATGGGGGGCGCCGGCCCGCACGCGCGCCAGCGCGCGGCGGATTTCGGCGGCCACTGGCTGCCCATCGGCGGCCGCTCCTACAGCGAGCCCATCGGCGAGACCATCGCGGACCTGAAGGCGCGCGCCGAGAAGGCGGGCCAGGATCCGGGCGCGGTGACCGTTTCCGTCTTCGGCGCGCCGACCGACGAGGCGCGGCTGGCCGGCCTGCGGGACCACGGCATCACCCGGGCCATCTTCGGGCTGCCGCCGGCGGGCCGTGACCAGGTGCTCCCCCTCCTCGACAAGTACGCCGCCCTCATGTCCAAGGTCGGGTAGCGCCGGGCGGGGTGCGGGGCGGGGTGGCAGGCGGGCGGCCTCTGACCACGAGGCGCGTTTCTTCGGGCAACCCGCTCCGGAGTTCCCAATCCGGACGGTGGCCGTCCTCATGACCGTTGGCAGGAACGGGTCACCCGGCCGCCCGCCTGCCACCCCGCCCCGCACCCCGCCCGGCGCTCGACTACGCGGCTCGCCTGGAAGGCGATGGATTCCGGCGGGCGACCAGGTAGCCAGCGACCGGGCTCAGCAGGGCCCCGCCCAGCCAGAGCAGGGATGCCGTGGAGGCGGTGGCGGCGCGCGAGTTGCCGAGGAAAGAAGACCGGGAACGTATTGGTGAGTCCGGCCACGAGCAGCATGGTGGTGAAGGCGAGCCGGAGGCGCGGGCTGGCGAGGGACTCCGACGCGGGAGTCACTCAGGTCGAACGGGGGGAGGCGAGAAGCCGAGGAAGGGGGCCGGGCCAGGGGGCCCGGGGCGAAGCTCAGTCGTCCGACTCGGCGCGTTTCATGGCCTTCCGGCGCTTCTTCCGCGCCTCGGCCTGCTTGCGCTTCCGCTTGACCGATGGCTTCTCGTAGTACGCGCGCTTCTTCATCTCCTTGAAGAGCCCATCCTTGAGCATGAGTTTCTTCATGGTCTTGAGCGCGGACTCGACCTGGTTGTCGTGTACCTCGATACGCATGGAGGCACGGTACTCGGAGGGCGGGCTGCTGTCAATGGCCCAGCTTGAGGCGTCTATGGTAGGGTACGAGCCGAACCATGGCCGCCGACAACCGCGTGATGCTGACCGTCCTCCTCCACCACGACCAGTCCAAGACCCTGGACGAGATCATGGCGCATCTGCGGCGCACCGGCTTCTACCGCGACTTCCCGCCGGAAGGTAGCGACCTGGTGTCGTGGGTGGTGGCCATGTCGTTCGGCTTCATCATTCATCTCCGGGTGGAGCCGGACAAGGTCCGCGTGCTGAACCGCTACATGGAGCAGAAGGCGTGGGGCGCCTTTCGCTACCAGGTCTTCCCCTCGTACGACTTCGCGCCGATCGCGGCCAATCTCAAGACGGAGCACGCCTAGCCGGCCGAATCCCCCCGGGTGGTAGGATGGCCCCATGCTCGCTCCCCCCCGGTTGCAGCTCGTCCTCGCGCCGACTCCGCTGCTGAAGCTCGATCGTCTCTCGCGCCGCCTGGGCGTCGAGCTGTACGTCAAGCGCGACGACCTGACCGGCCTGCTCGAGTCGGGCAACAAGGTGCGCAAGCTCGAGTTCCTCGTGGGCGAGGCGCTGCAGCAGGGGGCCGACACGCTCATCACCTGCGGCACGCTCCAGTCCAACTGCTGCCGCGCGGTCTCGGCGGTGGCGGCGCGGCTCGGGCTGCGCGCCGTGCTCGCGGTCAAGGGCGGGCGGCCGGAGGTCTACGACGGCAACGCGCTCCTCGGCCGACTCCTCGGGGCAGAGATGCGCTTCTGCACCGACGCGGAGTTCGCCCGGGTGGGGGAGGTCATGGAGACGATCGCGGCGGAGATCCGCGCCCGCGGCGGGCGTCCCTACGTCATCCCGGAGAGCGGCGCCAACGAGGTGGGTGCGCTCGGCTACCTCGAGTGCGCCGTCGAGCTGGCGGAGCAGATCCAGCACGGCGCGCCGCGCTTCGACACGGTGGTCATCAGCGCCTTCAGCGGCGGGAGCCAGGCGGGCCTGCTCATGGGCAAGCAGCTCGCCGGCCTGCCCGGTGAGGTGGTGGGCGTGCCGATCGCGGGTCCCGCCGCCGACGTGCGCGACCACGTCGTCCGCACCATGGGGACCGCGATCCAGCGCTTCGGCTTCTCCATCGAGGTGCCGAAGACGGTGCACCTGCTCGACGGCTACCAGGGCGCGGGACGCGCGGACGTCGCCGACGAAGAGCTGGCGGTCATCGTGGAGCTCGCGCGCGAGGAGGGCCTGCTCCTGGATCCGGTCTACACCGCCAAGGGGTTTCGCGGGCTCGTCGACACGCTCTCCCGCGATCCCAGGGCGCTCGGCCAGCGCGTCTGCTTCATCCACACCGGCGGGCTGTACAGCCTCTTTCCCTTCCGGGAGCGTCTCAGCCGGCTGATCGACTAGAGGGTGTAGGTCTTGCCCTGCTCCAGGATGTGGATGCGGGTGGGGTCGATCTTGGCCAGCTCTTCCGCCGTCTCCTGGTAGAGTTGCGGCTTGATGTGGTAGACCCAGATCGGAAGGTCCGGCGGCATCTTCTCGATCTCCTGCCGTAGCATCTCGGGCGTGAGGTGCCCGGAGGCCTTGGCGAGGGCGGCCAGCCGGTTGGGGAAGGCGGTCTCCACGATCAGCGCCTTGAGCCCGCGCATCTCCCGGGCGACTTGCCAGATCCGTTGCGTCGGGCCGGTGTCGCCGCTGAACACGAAGCCCGTCTCACCGTCGTGGATCACGAACCCGGTGGTGGGGACGGTGTGCTCCACGAGCACCGGCGTCACCCACAGCTCGCCGACCCGCGACTCCGCCTCCTCGGGCAGGGTGCGGAAGCCCAGCACGGACTGGGCCGCCGACGGGATGTTCGTGAAGTTCGGCCAGAGGGCGTCGTTGAAAGCGTGGGTGCGGAGCGATTCGATGACCGGCGCGATGCTGCAGGCGGTCACCCGGCGGTCCGCCGCGACCATCGCGAGGGTGTCGGTGAGGAACGCGAGGCCGGCGGTGTGATCGAGGTGGGCGTGGGTGATCAGGGCGTACTGGATCTCGATCTGCTCGGGGACCGAGAGGGCTCCGCCGACGGTGCCCGCGTCGACCAGTACGCGGTCATCGACCAGGAAGGCCGACGGACGCTGCCCCGGCCCTTCGCTGCCGTAGGTGCCGAGGACTTTAAGCTTCACCGACGCCCTTCATGAGGCCGTAGTTCCCCTTGTGCGGGCAGTTGACGATTCGCGGATTCTAGTCTAGCAGCGAGAAGGGGTCAAGCCGAGGGAATTGGACGGCTCGCGCTCAGTCGCACGTCGCGGAGGCCTTGAATCGGGCCGCGAACTCCTGCAGCTCCCGGCACGGATCGCTCTGGCTCGAGGTGACGGGCGGGTCGCCGCGCTGGACCGCCAGCACCACGCTCTTGAGGTAGGCGTACTGGAGTCGGACCGCGTCCGTATAGCTCAGATCCCACCCGGTCATGAGCAGCTCGACGCTCGTGATGTTCACCTCGACCTCGCACTCGTGCCGCCGGTCCTGGCAGCGGCCATCCGCGTGCCCGAGGACGTAGCGCGCGAGCTCGCGGCTCAGCACCGCCTGGGCGATGTAGTCATCGGCGATCACCGCGCGGTTGATGACGATGCGGCCGGGGCGCCCGAGGTCCGCGACCCCGGTTCGAGCGGCGTAGTAGCCGGCCGGGCGGCTCGCGCTCATGAGGGCCGGGTCCGCGCCGATCCGCACCACGGGCGGCCGGCCCTCGATTCCGCGGGAGCGGAGCACCTGCTCGGCCGCCCGCTCGTACTCATCGACGCGGGCCTGTTCCGGCTCCGTGTAGGGCTTGAGCTGCGCGGCGCAGCCCGTCAGGCACACCGCCGTCACCGCCACCGCCAACAGACCCCGGCCCCCCTGCCTCCGCTCCATCGCCGCCCCCCTGGCTCGTGCTCTTCCCATCGAGCATGGCACGCCTCCGATATTTAAATGGCCCGGCGGTTTGACGTGGCCGACATGGCGCGCCGTCCGCCGGGTGTGGCATACTTCCGGCGTGATCTTTCAGCAGATTCTGAACGAAGAGGCCGGCTGCCTCTCCTACCTGATCGGCTGCTCCCAGGCCGGGCAGGCCGTGATCGTGGACCCGGCGCGGGATCGGGTGGACGACTACGTGGCCCTGGCCCGGCGCAAGGGGCTCGCGATCAGCGAGATCCTGGAGACCCACGTCCACGCCGACCACGTCTCGGGCAACCAGGCCCTGGCCGCCCGGACGGGCGCTCGCATCCACATCCATCCGGCCGCGAATGCCGCCTTCGCCCATGACCCGGTGGAGCACGGCCGCGAGCTGCGCATCGGCAGCGTGGCGCTCCAGGTGATCCACACCCCCGGCCATACGCCCGAGAGCATCGCGCTTCTGGTCACCGACCTGAGCCGGGGTCCCGAGCCCTGGTTCGTCCTCACGGGTGACACGCTCTTCGTCGGCGACGTGGGCCGACCCGATTTCGGGGGCGAGCAGGCGGCGGTCAACCTGTACGCGAGCCTCACCGAGCGGCTGCTGCGGCTGCCCGACAGTGTCGAGGTGTATCCGGCCCACGGCGCCGGGTCGAGCTGCGGGCGGGCCATGTCGAGCAAGACGGCCACCACCATCGGCTTCGAACGGAGGTTCAACGCCGCGCTGCAGGTCCCCGGCGTGGACGAGTTCGTCCGCCGGCTCCTGACCGGCCTGCCGCCCAAGCCGCCCAACTTCGATCGGATCATCGCGCGCAACCGCGCCCAGGCGCTGCCGCCCACCGGCCCGCCGCGGCCCCTGTCCGCCGCGCAGATCCGCGAGGCGGTGGACAAGGGCGCTTGCGTGCTCGACGTGCGCAGCCCCGAGGAATACGGCGAGGCCCACATCCCGGGCGCGCTCCACGTCTGGATCGAGAGCCCGCAGTTCGCCAACCGCGTCGGTCTCTTCGTGCCCGCGGACGCGCCGGTGGTGCTGGTGGTGTCGAGCCCCACCGATCTCGACCGCGCGGTGCAGGGGCTCGGGCGCATCGGGCTCGACGCGATCGCGGGCCACCTGCAGTGGGGGATGACCGAGTGGAAGAGCCAGGGT